>NZ_JBZEGG010000014.1:0-162701 GCF_058313095.1 Pseudogemmobacter sp. TB195 | reverse complement strand
GAGACCTTCGTGCAAATGGACCACAGGCCGACAATGCACTAACATTCAAACCGGACCACTCAGTGGGGGCATTCCATCAAACACTGCAGCTTTCGCTGTCACGCTACAACAACGCTACACCGAGGACTTCTGGAACAACGCCGATGACATCCTTGCTTGACATGACAAAGTAAATCAGTCAGGAATGTCCGCAGATCAGCCAGGCTCCTTGTGAGCGCAGCCATAAACTCTCTCACAGGCGATGGAGAAGACCATGACCCGACCTGCAACGGGCGACCGGCTTCCTTTGGCGGAGATGCTGCGCCAGGCAGCGGCCGGAACGGCCCCTTCGGCGGCACTGGAAGCTCTGATCGAACGGGTAGGGGCAGTGAAATGAACGCCCATACCGAGGCCCCCCTGACCCCCTGGCTGCAAAATGACACGACCCCGGTGCATGACGCGCGTGTTCTGACAGATGGTGGGTCCCTGGCAAAGATCGTGCTGGATGGCCAGGTTTATACCCTGCGCATCACGCGCCAGGGCAAGCTGATCCTGACCAAATAACATCGCCCTCCGAAGGCAACGCCTTGGCGCTTTTGCAGTTGGGATAACGATTTCACAACCGGTCCTGAATGGCGGGGGAATCCGCCTCAGACTTTCCCTCGTCCGGCAGCTCTCCCTCGTGCTGTCGAACGGGGGAATTTTATATGTGGTAAAGGGATAGCGGCGGGACCTGGCCGACGCCCAACCGGATCAGCCGCCAGTATGGCTCATATGCCGGCTCATCTGGCCCCGGATCAGACCCTTTGCACTGTTCGGGGAGGCATCGTTTGGGGGAGAGCCGTCCAGGGCGGCGCCGTCTGACTGCCGGACATAGTCGAAATCATGGCCCTTGGGCTTGCGGGCAATCGCCTCGCGGATTGCGGCTTCCAGCGGCGCCGGATCGTCCGGATGGAGCCGCAGCGGCGCGCGCAGATCGGCCATATCCTCCTGGCCGAGGCACATATAAAGCTCGCCGGTGCAGGTCAGCCGCACCCGGTTGCAGCTTTCGCAGAAATTATGCGTGAGCGGGGTGATGAAGCCGATCTTCTGCCCGGTCTCATTGATCCGGACATAGCGCGCCGGGCCGCCGCTGCGTTCCAGCAGATCGGTCAGTGTGAAGCGTTCCGCCAGCCGGGCGCGCAACGCACGCAGGCTCCAGTACTGGTCGAGGCGGTTTTCCTCGCCCATCTCGCCCATCGGCATCACCTCGATGAAGGTGAGGTCATGGTCTTCGCGGGCGCACCAGTCCAAAAGTGGGAAAAGCTCGTCCTCGTTAAAGCCCTTCAGCGCCACGGTATTGATCTTGACCCGCATCCCGGCGGCCTTTGCGGCCGTGATGCCGTCAAGCACCTGGGCCAGCCGCCCCCAACGGGTGATGGCGGCGAATTTCTCAGGCACCAAAGTGTCGAGCGAGACATTGATCCGCTTCACCCCCAGATCGGCCAGAGGCTGCGCGAAACGGGCAAGCTGGCTGCCATTGGTGGTCAGCGTCAGCTCTTCCAGCGCGCCGGTCTGCAAATGCCGCGCCATCGCTTCGAAAAACGTCATGATGCCGCGACGGACCAGCGGCTCGCCGCCTGTCACCCGCATCTTCGAGACGCCAAGTCTGATAAAGCCTGAACAAAGCCGGTCAAGCTCTTCCAGTGACAGAAGCTCGGCCTTGGGCAGGAAAGTCATATGTTCCGCCATGCAATAGGTGCAGCGGAAATCACAGCGATCCGTCACCGAGACCCGCAGATAGCGGATGGCGCGCGCGAAGGGGTCGATGAGCGGGGCCGGGTTGTTCATATGCTTAAAGTAGGGGCGGCGGGCCTGTGCCACAAGCCGCAATCGCAGGCCAATCGGGGAGTTGCAGGCAAGGGGCGGGACGCCTATTCTGGCGTTATGATGAAACGCGCCCTTCTCCTCCTGTCGTTGTCCCTGGCTGTGCCGGGATGTTCCGTTTTCGAAGGGTTCGGCAAGGGTGGCAAGGCCCCTGCGGCGAATCCGGGCCTTGCGACCGAATTCGCGCCGACGGTCACGACCACCGCGCTCGGGGCGAGCGGTCACAGCGCTGCGGCGCTGGACAAAACCTCGGATGCGGAAAAGGCGGCGGCCCTTGCGAAACCGGTCGCTTCGGGCGAACGCGAACTGGGCAAGGCCGTGGTGGCCCTCGGGCCGCCCGCTGAAACCGGCCTCTGGGTGCAAAGCGTGCTGGTCCAGACCAAAGGTCAGGGCCGGGTCGTGGCCCCGGGCGGGAAAACGCTCGCGGTTGAACTGCGCCCGGGCAGTGGTGGCGCGCTGATGTCGCTTTCGGCCTATCAGGCGCTTGGCCTGCCGCTGACCGGCCTGCCCGAGCTGACGCTTTACGGCAACTGAGCCGCATGGGCTTTGGTCGGCAATCTCCTTTAGTCGGCAATCTCATAGGGCAGCAGATCGCGGGTATTCGGATCGACCCTGAGCCGGCGTTCCAGCGGCGGCACCGAGCGCTGGTGGCAATTCATCCGCTCGCAGATCCGGCAGGAAATCCCGATCGGCTCGAACCGCCCGCGCGGGTCAAGCCCGTCTGAATAGACCAGATCCGGCGCATGCTGGATCTCGCAGCCGAGGCCAATCGCATAGCGGCGCACCGGCGCGAGGAAGGCGCCGGCGGGTTTCGAAACTTCGCGCGCGAGGTTGAGATAGCGCACCCCATCCGGCGTCTCGACAAATTGGCGCAGGAATTTCCCTGGCGTTTCAAAGGCCTGGTGTACGTTCCATAAGGGGCAGGCGCCGCCGAACCGCGCGAATTGCAGCCGCGTCGCGGAATGGCGCTTGGTGATGGTTCCGGCCTGATCGACGCGGACGAAGAAGAAGGGGATGCCCTTGGCGCCTGGCCGCTGCAGGGTTGAGAGCCGATGCGCCACCTGCTCAATCGAGGCGCCAAAGAGATCAGCAAGCCGCTCCAGATCGTGGCGGGTCTCGCGTGCGGCCTGCAAAAACGCGCGGTAGGGCAAAAGTGCGGCCCCGGCAAAGTAATTCGCGAGCCCGATCTTGGCGATATCGCGCGCCTCGGGTGTCGAGAACCGCGCCAGATCCAGCGTCGCCTCCAGCAGGTCATTCTGGGTGATCAGCGCCAGCTGGTGCAAAAGCTGAAACCGCTGTGTCGCATCCTGGGCCTGGCCCGAGATCACCAGCCGCCGCGTTGACGGGTTGTAATGGCGCACCGGCACGCCAGTCTCATAATGCAGCGAGACGCCGCGCTGGCGCAGCAGATCCTGGGCCAGCCGTACCACGTCGCGCTTTGGCTCTCCTGATCCGGCAAAGATCTCGGCGGCCCGGTCGACCGCATCGATATAATTGTCGCAATAATGGAAGAAGTCACGCACCTCTTCCCAGGGGCTCGGTTTCAGGCCGATATCCTCGCGCCCCAATGCCTCATCAAGCGAGGCCAGCCGCTCATGGCTTTGCCGGTAAGCACGGTGCAGGTCGAGAAAAGCCCGCGCCAGAGCCGGCGCATTCGAGGCCGCCAGCCGCAGATCCGCCAGCGGGGGATTTGACGCCGTAAAGACCGGATCCGCCAGCGCCTCGCGCATATCGGAAACCAGCCGCTCGCTCTCGCCCACCGTCAGCTCGGTGACATCAAGCCCGAATTCCTGCGCCAGCGCGAGCACCACCGCCGCCGAAACCGGGCGGTGATTGTTCTCCATCTGGTTCAGATAGGGCAGCGAAACGCCAAGCTTGTCGGCAAAGGCCTTTTGCGTCAGGCTCAGCCGCCCGCGGATCTCGCGCAGCTTGACCCCGGCATAGAGTTTTTGCGTGGCCATATCGGGCTCCGTATTTGCAAATCGCAAGATCCATTTGCAAAGATTGGTGGTCAAGCGGATTCGCCGGCTGCTGGCGCTATCATCCCGCAGAATCTGGCGCTGCCCATCGCAGGGCGGGCAGGGGCAGGGTGGGCGGGTGAATTCCAGCGAGGACCCAGCCCATGGCACAGATCGAAATCCGCCCGCTCCGCGCCTCTGATGAACCCGAGTGGCGCCGCCTCTGGGCCGATTACCTGAGTTTCTACGAAACCTCGGTGCCGGAAGAGGTGTACCGATCCAGCTTTGACCGCCTCATCGGCGATGATCCGCAGGATTTCTCGGGCCTGATCGCGCTGGTCGATGGCAGGCCGATGGGGCTCACGCATTTCCTCTTCCACCGCCATGGCTGGAAGATCGAGAATGTCTGCTATCTGCAGGATCTCTATGTCTCCCCCGAGGCGCGCGGCACCGGCCTCGGGCGCAAGCTGATCGAAGCGGTCTACCGGATCGCCGATGAAAAAGGCGCCCCCGGCGTCTACTGGCTGACGCAGGAGTTCAATACCACCGCCCGCCAGCTCTATGACCGCATTGCAAAAGTCACGCCCTTCATCCGCTATTCGCGCTGAAGAGCCTCATTTTCTGTCCTGAAATATCCCGGGGGAGCGCGGAACGCGCGCGGGGGGCTGGCCCCCCGCCTCTGCCATCAGCCACAGGCTCAGCCGTTGCCGCGCCGCGTGAACAGCCCGGCATCCTGCGCGGCGCGGCGCAGGGCGTTGGATTTGTTCACCGTTTCCTGGTATTCCGCTTCGGGGTCGCTGTCATAGACCACGCCGCCGCCGGCCTGGATATACAGCTTCTCATCCTTCAGGACAGCCGTGCGCAGGGCGATACAGAAATCCATCTCGCCATTGGCCGCGAAATAGCCGCAGCCGCCGCCATAGACGCCGCGCTTTTCCGGCTCCAGCTCGTCGATGATCTCCATCGCCCGCACTTTCGGCGCGCCCGAGACCGTGCCTGCAGGCAGCCCCGCCAGCAAGGCAGATAAAGCATCCTCGCCCTCGCGGATCTGGCCCACCACATTCGAGACGATATGCATTACATGCGAATAGCGTTCGATCACGAATTTCTCGGTCGGCCGCACGGTCCCCATCTGCGCCACACGGCCCACATCATTGCGCCCCAGATCCAGCAGCATCAGATGTTCGGCAAGCTCTTTCTGATCGGCCAGCAGATCGGCCTCCAGCGCATTATCCTCTTCCACCGTCGCGCCGCGCTTGCGGGTGCCGGCGATGGGGCGGATCGTCACCTCACCATCCCTCAGTCGCACCAGGATCTCGGGGCTGGCACCGACCACCTGATAGGGGCCGAAATTGAAGAAGAACATGAACGGCGACGGGTTCGTGCGCCGCAACGAGCGGTAAAGTGCGAAGGGTGGCAGCGGGAAATCCATCGTCCAGCGCTGCGACGGCACGACCTGGAAAATATCACCGGCGCGGATATAATCCTTCGCTTTCGCGACCGCTGCTTTATAGCCGTCATGGCTGAAATTCGAGGTCAGCTCGCCCGAAATCGCCACACCGTCGATCTCGCGCTGTACGGCAGGCGCCCGGTCAAGATCGCGCAGCGCATCCATCACCCGCTCAGCCGCCTGGGCATAGGCCGCCCGCGCGGTGACGCCCTTTTCATACCAGGCCGGCGCCACCACGATCACTTCGCCGCGCACCCCGTCCAGCACTGCCACGACCGAGGGGCGCATCAGCACCGCATCGGGCAGGCCAAGCGGATCCGGGTTCACATCCGGCAGATGTTCCACCAGCCGGATCATGTCATAGCCAAGATAGCCAAAGAGCCCGGCAGATGCCGCCGGCAGATCATCGGGCATGTCGATATGGCATTCGGTGATCAGGGCACGCAGCGTGTCGAGCGGATGGCCCTCCAGCGCGGTGAACCCATCCGGATCAAACCGCGCCGAGCGGTTGATCTCGGAGGCTTCCCCCCGGCACCGCCAGATCAGATCGGGCTTCATGCCGATGATCGAATAGCGCCCGCGCACCTCGCCGCCGGTCACCGATTCCAGCATGAACGTGTCTTTGCGCGCCTCGCCCAGCTTGAGCATCAGCGAGACCGGCGTATCCAGATCCGCAGCAAGCCGGGCCCAGATCAGCTGGTTTTTCCCCTCTCCCCAGGCTTTCTCGAAGGCGTCGAAAGAGGGTTCCAGTTTCATTGCAGGCCCGAATTCACTTGGTTGATGGCGTTTTGATTAAGGGTCATGCCCGCTTTATCCGCCACACTGGTGGTGAAGGCGGTGAAAGCATCCTGCGCGACTGCCTGTTCCAGCTGCGACGAGATCGCGGCTTTCAGCGCTTCGGCCTCATCGCCGGTTTCCGCAGCCGCGGTCACGTGATCGAGCCGCAACAGGCCGATAAAGCTGCCTTCCTCGATCAGCCGGATATCGCCGGCCTTCATCGCGAAGGCGGCTTCCAGCACCGAGGCCGGAATGTTTTCCGTCGTGGCCCCGTCGCGCGAGGTCTCGGCCACGGTCTCGACCGTGCCCAGCGTCGCGAAATCAGTGCCGCTTTCGGCGGCGGTTTTCAGTTCCAGCCCGCGCGCATCCAGTGCGGCGCGAAGGTTGCTTTGCTGCAGCGCCGCCAGCACTTCAGTCCGCGCCTCGTCAAAGGGGATCGGGGTCGGCGGCACCATCTCGACGAATTCCAGCGCCACGACACCGCCGTCGTCCAGCGTCACCGCTTCGGGGAAATCGCCTTGCTTCAGGGCACCGGCAGATGCGCGAAAGGCCTGGTAGCCTTCGAGCTTGTTGCCGGTCTGCGCGCCCGGACCGGTGGCGACATAATCGATCTGGCCGAGTTCCATCCCGGTCTGGGTGGCAAGCTCATCAAGGCTGGCACCGCCGGCAAGGAGGTCGTCGATCTCGTCGATCTTATGATTGATCTCAAGGCGTGCGGCTTCCAGCTTCACTTCCTGGGCGAGATCGTCATGCGCTTCTTCAAATGTGGTCTCTTCGCCCGGCAGCACGCCGTTGATGCGGAAGAGGGCCGGGCCAAGCGAGGTTTCTGCCGGAATAACTGCGCCTTCGGCTGCGGCAAAGACCTCGGCCCCCGCCGAACCGAGTTCGGTCTCCGAGACATCGCCCATATCGACCGCATCCATCGACAGGCCGCGCGCGGTGACGAGATCCTCGAAAGTGGCTTCGCCGGACGTCAGCCGCGCCAGGGCTGCTTCGCGCGCCGCCTCATCGGGATAGACCAGCCGCTCGACAAGCCGGCGCGGCGGGATCACAAATTCCGAAATCCGCGCATCATACATCTTGCGGATCGCAGCCTCATCGACCGGCAGGCCAGTGGCGATGGTTTCCGGGAGCAAAACCGCATAGCGCAGCCGCTTTGATTCGCCACGGGTGAAATCGGCGATATTGGCGTCATACCAGGCCTTCAGCGCCGCCTCATCGGGGTCGGTCAAAGGGGTGGTGAGGCTGGTTTCCGTCAGCCGGATCAGCGAGAAGCCGCGCCGCTCTGCCACCCATTTATAGATCGCATCGGTGGTGGCCCCGGGCGCGGCAAAGCCGCCGGTCACCGCGCCGGACAAAAGCGCGCGGGCTGCGTCACGGCGCAGGCTTTCCTCGAAATCGGCCTCGCGCCAGCCGGCACGGCTCAGCGCCTCGCGGTAGACGCTACGGTCAAAGGTGCCGGAACTGCCGATAAAGGCCCGTTCTTTCATGACTTCCTGCGCGACAGTCGCGTCGCCCACCGAGAGCCCTGCCGAAAGCGCCGCATTGTCCAGAGCTGCACGGGTCACGAGGCCCGCAAGCGCCTGGCGGTCGATGCCAAAGCCGATCGCCTGCTGCACCGGGATTTGCGTGCCGAATTGCTGCGACAGCTTTGCCGCCTCGTCGCGCACGGCCTGGGCGTAATCGCGCACCGGAATGTCGATCTTGCCGACCGAGCCTATGGAATTGATGGTGCCGCCGAAATTGCTGACACCAAAGCCGCCAAGCCCGAGGATCAGCATGCCGGTCATCAGCCAGGTCAGGGCCGAGGTGCCCTTGTTCTTCTTCTTCGGCTGATCATCAGGGCTTTTGGCCATGTCGCGGGCTCCGGTCAGAACATTTGCGCCTGTCTAAGGGCAAGCGGGGTGTGGGGCAAGGGCAGGGGCGTCACGCTTTCGCGGGAGGCGTTAATCGGGCGTGTCAGGGTCTGAAGTCGCGCAGCCGGCGGAACATTTCGGCGATGCCGTCGCAGTCGATATTGGCGAAAGCGATGCGGATCTGGCGGCGGCCGGCCTCGGACCCTTTGGGCGTAAAGAAGGTGCCGGGCAGCATCAGGATGGCGCAGTCATCCACGAGCCGGCGACACAGATCATCCGAGGCGAGATCGAACGGGTGTTCCACCCAGGCGAAATAGGCGCCGCATCCCATCAGCACCCAGTCGGTCAGGGCGCTGAAGCCTTCGACCATGGCTGCGCGCCGTTTCAGGATCTCCTGACGCTCGCCCTCGACCCAGGGGCCAAGGTTGCGCATCCCCCAGAGCGCGCCGGTCTGGCCCAGCTGGTTCGGGCAGATGGCGATGGTGTCGAGCATTTTCTCGATCTCCGTGAGAAGTGCTGCAGAGGCGACAATCGCACCAACCCGGTGGCCGGTCATCCGGTAGGCTTTCGAAAAGCTGTAAAGCTGGATCACCGTCTCGCCCCAGGCGGGATCTTCGAAAAGATCATGCGGGCGTCCGCCGGTCTGCGGCGAATGGCGGCTGTCGAAATCGCGATAGGTCTCGTCGATCACCAGCGCGATGCCATGCGCGCGGGCAAGATCATAAAAGGCCCTGAGTGTGGCCGACGGATATTCGACACCGCCGGGATTGTTCGGCGTGACCAGCACGATGGCACGGGTCTTCGGCCCGATCAGCGCCTCAGCTGCTGCCGGGTCGGGGATCAGCGAGGCACCGGTTTCCAGCACAAGGGTGGTCACGCCGCTCATATCCAGCCACATTTTATGATTGAAATACCATGGCGTGGGCAGGATGACCTCGTCGCCCGGGCCGGCAAGCGCGGCGAGGGTGGCGCAAAAAGCCTGGTTGCAGCCCTGGGTGATCGCAACCTGGTCCGCAGTAATCGTGCCGGAATAGGCGCGGGAAAACTGGCCCGCGATCTCTTCGCGCAGCGCCGTCATGCCCAGAACTGGCCCATAGAGATGCGCGTCAGGGTCATTCAGCGCGGCATCGGCGATGGCCTGGCGCAATTCCAGCGGCGGGATCTCCAGTGGCGCGGCCTGGCTTACATTGATCAGCGGGCGGTTCGCGGGAAAGCTCTTGCCCTGGATCCAGCGCCGCGCCTCCATCACCGGCGGCAGTTCGGTTGCACCCAGATTTGGATTGAGGGGAAGAGACATGGCCGGCTCCTGTGCCTGCTGGCTGATATGGAGCGGGGGGCTGCCTGCCCCCCGGGCCCGTTTCGGGCCTCCCCAGGGGAGTATTTGGATCAAGAGGAAGAGGCTGGATTTCCTCTTGATCCAAATACTCTCAGGGGGTGAATTGCGCCTTTCAGGCGCCAGAGGGGGCGGAACGCCCCCGTTCCCGATCAGTCGGTGCCGCGATAGGGCTGCACATATTGCAGTGCCATATCCCAGGGGAAGAAGATCCAGGTGTCCTGGCTGACCTCGGTGACATAGGTGTCGACCTGCGGCTTGCCATGCGGTTTGGCATAGACGGTGGCGAAATGCGCTTTCGGGTAAAGCCTGCGCACCAGCTCCAGCGTCTTGCCGCTGTCGACGAGATCATCGACCACAAGGATGCCGGAGCCGTCTTGCATCAGCTCGGGCTGCGGTGACTTGGTCACCACCGCCGAGGCCTGCGCCTGGTGGTTGTAGCTTTTCACGCTGATCGTATCGATCACGCGGATATCGAGCTCGCGCGCCACGATCATGGCCGGCACCAGCCCGCCGCGTGTGATCGCGACCACGGCGCGCCACTGGCCGCCTTCGCCCGGGCCCTTGCCATCCAGCCGCCAGGACAAAGCCCGCGCATCGCGGTGAATCTGGTCCCAGCTGATATGGAACCCTTTCTCATGTGGCAGGCGGTCAGCGGCCATTGGCGTCCTCTGGTCAGGTAGCGGCGATTTTAAAGCTGAGAAGGGCGAGTATGCCACCGAAACACCGGTCAATCACGGTTTTCAGCCGGGCATAGGCGTGGCGGGTCCGCTCAAGCGAGAAGAGCCGCGCGATCAGAAGGTTAAAGAGCACCTCGTTAAGGAAGACCGCGATCAAAAGCGCGGTCAGCCAGGGCCAGGTGGTGCCCGGCGGCACGGTGCCGACAAAGATCGCGCCGAAAAACACCGCGGCCTTGGGATTGGAGAACTGGGTGGCAAGCCCAAGCCAGAGCGCGGCCAGCGCGCCACGCGGTGGATGATCACTGTTATCGCCCAGGGGTTCGGGCGCGTGACGCCACATATTGAACGCGATCCATAGAAGGAACAGCGCGCCCAGGATCTTGAACCCCCAAAACAGCGCCGGGGCGAGCCTGAACAGCACCGCCAGCCCGAAAAGCGCTGCCAGTGCCCAGAACACCGCCCCGAAGCCGATGCCGCAGGCGAGAAAGAAGCTCGTGCGCATGCCTTCGGTCACAGCCGTTCGCGCCGTCATCAGAACCGCCGGGCCCGGAGAGGCCGCGGCGATCAGATGCAGGACATAGGCTGCGAGGAATGCGCTGAGGCCCATCTCAGTCCTTCTTGCCGGTCACAACGTCGATATCGGGCGCATCAATCGCCTTCATGCCGACGACATGATAGCCCGCATCGACATGCAGGTTCTCGCCCGTGGTGCCGCTGCCCAGATCCGACAGCAGATAGAGCGCGGATTTCCCGACCTCTTCCTGGGTCACATTGCGGCGCAGGGGCGAATTCAGCTCGTTCCATTTCAGGATATAGCGGAAATCGCCAATGCCGGAAGCCGCCAGCGTCTTGATCGGCCCGGCCGAGATCGCATTGACGCGGATCCCGTCGCGGCCGAAATCTTCGGCCAGATATTTCACCGATGCCTCCAGCGCCGCTTTGGCCACGCCCATCACATTGTAATGCGGCATCACCTTTTCGGCGCCGTAATAGGTAAGGGTCAGCATGGCGCCGCCCCGTCCCATCATTGCCCCCGCACGCCGGGCCACAGCGGTAAAGCTATAGACCGAAATATCCATCGACATTGCAAAATTGGCGCGGCTTGTATCGGCATAACGCCCGCGCAATTCATTCTTGTCGGAAAAGCCAATGGCATGAACCACGAAATCAATCGTGCCCCATTTTGCCTTAAGCCCGTCGAACAAAGCATCGAGCGATTCTTCGCTTGCCACATCACATTCGAACAGAAGCGGTTCACCCAGGCTGGAAGCCAGTGGCTCAACCCGTTTTTTAAGCGCTTCACCCTGGTAAGAGAAGGCAAGTTCTGCCCCCGCTCCCGCCAGTGCCTGGGCCACGCCCCAGGCAATCGATTTGTCATTGGCAAGGCCCATGATCAGCCCGCGTTTGCCAGCCATCAGTCCGGTTGACATTCCTGGTCCCTCGCACACCTTTACGGTTTGATAGCGTTGACGTTTAGGCGGAAAGGCGGCCTGCCGCAAGGGCGGGAGACCGTTACCGTTGACGTAAGAACAGGAGCGGGCATCGATGGAACGGACCGGAATATTCAAAGGCGACGATCCTTTTGCGATCGCGCGCAGCTGGCTGGCCGAGGCCGAAGCGTCAGAAGTGAATGATCCAAATGCGATTGCTCTGGCGACTGTCGACGAGGCCGGGCTCCCGGATGTGCGCATGGTGCTGCTGAAGGAGATCGCGGCCGAATCCTTTGTCTTTTATACAAATTATACTTCGGTAAAGGGGCGCGAGATCGAGGCTTCGGGCAAGGCGGCTTTCGTTATGCACTGGAAAAGCCTGCGCCGGCAGATCCGCGTGCGCGGCACGGTCACGCGCGAGGAAGGCAGGGTGGCCGATGACTATTACCGGAGCCGCAGCCTGACGAGCCGGCTTGGCGCCTGGGCCAGCCGGCAATCACAGCCCTTGTCCTCGCGTGAGGCACTGATGGCCGAAGTGGCAAAGGTTACCGTGACGAAAGGGCCGATTCCGTCGCGCCCGCCATTCTGGGGCGGATTTCGCATCACGCCGCTGGAGATCGAATTCTGGGCAGATGGCGCCTTCCGCCTGCATGACCGGTTCCGCTGGAGCCGCATCGGGGGGGGCGATGTGGAGGGCGGCGAAAAGGTTGCAAGCGGTTCAGGCGATTGGACAGTCCTCAGGCTCAACCCCTGATAATCGCGGGAAAAGGTAAACAATTCTGTCTGATCATACGATTTCCTCTTGATCAGGCGGGGTTAAGCCTTCATCAACCGAAAAGGGCTTAATCTGGGGAGATAGTCCTTGTTATGACTGAAGAAGATAAGGCCACGCAGGTGTTGCAGGGCCGGGTGAAGTGGTTTGATCCGGCTAAAGGCTTTGGCTTCATCGTCAGCGATATTACCAATGCCGATATCCTGTTGCACGCGAATGTTCTGCGCAACTTTGGGCAGAGTTCAGTCGCGGATGGAGCAGGGGTCACAGTCAGGATCCAGACTACACCACGCGGTGTACAAGCGGTTGAAGTTCTTGCGATTGAACCTCCGGAAGGGCCTGTTGTGCCCCTGGGGGAGCTGGCGGGTGAACTTTCGGCAGCGGATTTATCCGTTCTGCCGATGGAGCCTGCACGTGTAAAATGGTTCGATAAGGCCAAAGGATTTGGCTTCGCCAATGCTTTCGGGCGGGCGGAAGACATATTCATCCATATCGAGGTCTTGCGGGTCTCTGGTTTTGCGGATCTGATGTCAGGCGAGGCGGTGGCGCTCAAGGTAATTGAGGGCCGGCGCGGCAGAATGGCAGTGCAGGTGCTGAGTTGGGAACGTGCAATCGTCGCCCAGGCGGGCGAAGCCGGATGACGGCGGGGGCGGTGGCGGTGCTGCCGCCCTGCTGGACAGTCTTGTCGCAATCCACGAATATCCCCCTGAAAAATTCGGACAACAATCTGGCTGCAGCGCCGGGGTGCGACGCGTCTGGTCACAGGCGTCGCGGGATCTCCCGTGCTGTGCTTTCGGCCATCCTGGCCGGGGTGATTTTGAGCGGTCAGGCCTTACCTGGCCTGCCTTTTGCCGGCGCAGCCCAAGCGGCGCAGAGCTGTTCCCTGTCGCGCATCGACCTGCGCCCGCCTGCGAAAGAAGGGCAGGGGGAACGCCAGAGTTTTTCCGTTGAAATCGCCGACACGGCCGCCAGCCGCGCTCAGGGTCTGATGTATCGCGAAAGCCTCGCGCCCGAGGCCGGGATGCTCTTCATCTATGAGACACCGCGTCGCGCCGAGTTCTGGATGAAGAACACGCTGATCCCGCTGGACATCATTTTCGCAGATGCTCAGGGGCGGGTGACGGTGGTGCATGAAAACGCCGTCCCGGGCGATGAGACGCCGATTCCGGGCGGTGACAATGTTCTCTATGTGCTCGAGATCAATGGTGGTCTGGCAAAGAAGGCCGGAATCGTTCCGGGCAGCGAGATGCGCCATCCGCTGATCCGCGCTGGTGCCTGGCCCTGCCGCTGACCGTGTCGCAGCCTCAGACCCGTCTTTCCCGCACGCACCGTCTTTCCCGCACGCGTAGCAGAGTTATCTGCGAGGCCTGCCTTAAAATCTGAGTGACGTTGCCGGCTTGCATGCGGCATCAGCCCGATCCGGGCGGCGGTGTATTGAAGATCCTGATCCGCCCCGAGCCGCCTGCGGCGGCGCGTCGAAGCGGAGGCGATGAGGGCGCTGTTCTTTCAGTGCCGTGTAGCCGCGACCGGCGCGGGCTTTTCGCAGCGGATCTGAAAAGCGAAGGCGCCTTCTGTTCGGATCCGGTGGCGAAGGCAGTTGTCAGACCGCAGCGAAATCCTGCGCCCGACGCGGCCAAAGGGGGCGGCATGGTTGATCAGGATGTGTTCCACCTGGCCGTGAGCTGTCACTGCCTTGCCAGCCCTTGCCTTTCCAAACCTCATTGCCATGGGCGCCAGAGGCGTACGCCATTCGCCATGCAGCTCGACGGTCCGGACCACTTCGCGCAGGCTGAACCGATAGGCCGGGTAAGCCGCGATCCACTGCCAGGGCCCCGGCGGAACCGTGTTCTCGCCCGAAACGGACAGTTCGTTCCACCTTTGCACTTCAACATAGCGCCCGACCAAGCAATCCGCGCCGCTCCGATCCTCAGGGCGGGGCTTGCACGGAAACGTGCCCAGAGCAGGCCTGCCCGTTTCAGGCCAGTGCATTGCCGCCTCCAATGGAGCGGCGGCCCCAGGATCCACCCCTGGGATGCAGGGACCAAGGTGCTCGTGCAGAGTGTCGGGCGTGACCTTGGCACTCGTCAGTTCGTCAGCGGTCAGCACCACCGAACTGTTCTCCATGCTCATCCGGCACAGCAAACGGATAGTAAAGGCTTTCGGCAAGGCAAAAGCCATTGCAGGTGCTGCTCAAACTGCCTTTCGCGGCGTCTAATGCGCAAGAGCTCACTTCTGCATGCCGCTGGCCGCAGGAAATATGGCCAGACTGCAGCAACTGCTCGCAGCATAAACGGAAGGTAGCGTTTCGTGCAGGCCAAACCCGGCAGCCGGGGCAGATGAGCGGTCGGAGGTTCTGATACAGTATAAAACAACCTGCTCAGCGCCGGACTGAAACAGCTGCCTGTCAGGTCGCCTGCAACATGAAGAAGGCCCCGAGCTGAGGATATTATCTCATATATTCAGTATCTTATATTTCGATCTCGTCTGGTGGTGCGGGAAATGAAGGTTTACGCGTATTGCTGTATGAGCAGGCTTCCAACAGGTGCATGCAGAGCTTCCTGTGCGCATTGTTTCGGCTAAAGAGGTGCGGCCGTCAGCCTTCCTGTGCCATGACTTGCGCCACAGATCCGAAGCTGATGGTGCAAAACGCATTTTTATCGCAATCGGGGCTTTCCCTGCCGGTGGGAAACCGCTATCTGACTGCCAGTTCGGGGCGTAGCGCAGTCTGGTAGCGCGACGGTTTTGGGTACCGTAGGTCGGGAGTTCGAATCTCTCCGCCCCGACCAGCACTTAGCACCCTCCAAGCCTATACGGTTTGCACCTCGGTTTGCACTTTCGTTCGCGCTTCGGCCTCGCGCAGCTTCTCTGCAAGCCCATCTGTCATGTTCGGAGATAGCGCGACGTAGCGCTCGATCACCTCGGCAGCGTGCTTTATTGACCAGTCCATATGGGTCGCGATCTCTTTGAGATCTGCGCCGGCTTCAAGAAGTCTCGTTGCAGCCGTCCCTCGCGCATCGTAGAGCCTGAGGTCCTTTCTCAGCCCCATCTTTCGCGCCATTCGCTGACGGCATCACCGAGATAATTCTCGTGCGTGTAGGGCTGTCTCGTATCTCGGCGGCTACACGATCCTGACGGAGCGGAACGGCCGGCGGTTCCAGTGGTCGGCGCTGGTGAACCCTTCCAGCTTTAACGGGCTGGATTTCGCCTCGGCCGAGACCACAGACAAGCAGATCATTCGGGGCGTGGTGTGGCGCGATATCCTGATGCTGTTCAAAGAGGACAGCCTTGAGCAATGGGCGCGGACGGGGCAGGCGGGCCCATATGCGTTTCAGCGGATCCCCGGCGGGGATATTGAAACCGGTCTGGCGGATTACGGGCTGGTGACGCTGCTGCCGAACGGTCTGTCTTTCGTGTCATCTGATGGCCGGATTTACCTTTGGGGCGGCAGTCTGGTGCCGATCTCGACCCCGCCGGTTGAAGTGGCGCTGACCGAAAGCAGCCCGGAGCGCATGTTCTTCTACGAGCGCCGCGGGCACGGGTTGATCTGCGTGATTTTCCGCAATGCGCCGGCATGGTGCTATGATCTGGCAACCGGTGAATGGCACGAGCGCGGGGCGGATGATGCGGCATGGCAGGCCCGCGTCTCGGTGAAATTCGGCGGCGACTGGTATGTCGGAACCGATACCGGCAAGATCGCGCGGCCGGTTTCGCGCTGTGCCGATTTCGAAGCACCCCTGATCCGCCGGGCCCGGTCCCTGCCGGTGGCGAACAGCCGTCCCTTTGTGGTGAGCCGGCTCGAGCTGTTCCCCCGCGTCGGGCAGGACCGGCAGAGCGATGGCGGGGCGATCCTTGATGATGATGAGCGCCTTCTCGGGTATGCGCAACGCGGTCGGATAGGCCGGAAGCGATCCCGGCACAGCGCGATAGGTCCGCACCTGGCGGTCATGGGTAAGGCGGCTAGGGTTGATGGCGCGGTATGACCGGAAATCGATTGCAGCCTGAGACTGGCTGATGCCGAAGGCAGTGACCAGATCCTGCCGCCAATGGTGCCAGCGCCGATCAGGCGCGCATCGATCCAGATCATCCGGGTCAGGACGGCGTAAGTGAGGTCAGCCATTGGCGATCTCGATCAGCGTCTCGGCGTGGCAAGGTTCCCCCGGCTTGCACCAGCAGGCGAAGCTGCGACCTCGCAGCGCGGGCAGCCTGGCATCGCGCGAAGGCGCGGAAAACGCGGGCAAGTCGGTGGTTCTCGAAGAGGGGATGAAGCTCGGGACCGCTGCAAATACAGCGCGGGATTCGCAGACGGTCGAGCAGCGCAAGATGCAGATAGAGGAGATTGCGCGCCCCTTTGGCGTCCCGCGTCCTCTGCTCAGCGTCGATGACACATCATGGGGTTCAGGCATCGACGTTCTGGGCCAGATGTTTGTGCAGTATGGCCTCAATCCATGGTTCGAGGCGTGGCAGCAGGCGATTGAGCGCGATCTGCTGACCGATGCTGAGGCCGAGATCTATCAGGCCAAGTTCAACCCCGGCGGCCTGCTGCGCGGGTCGATGACGGCGCAGATGGATTTCTGGGCGAAGGCTCTCGGCTCCGGCGGGCAGCAGCCTATCGCAACGCCTGAAGAGGCGCGCGAGTCCTTCGACTGGCCAAAGGTTGATCGCGATGAACTGCCCGCTCAGCTGGGCTCACAGAAAGGGGGCGGCAATGTCGCTGCGTGAACTGCCGCAGATAAGCGCCTCGCGACTTCCCGAGGTCTGCGCCTATGAACTGGATCACGGTGTTGTCGATCGCTGGAATGCTGGCGTCATGGCTGCCACCACTGGCGACAATACGATCAGCATTCTGGATGTGATCGGCGAGGATTCGGTTAATGCCTTTCAACGTGATCTTGGAGATTTTCGCCGAACCAATCATCTACTGCGGTTTCTGCTGGTACAATGTGGGTGATCAAGGCGGGAGCGACAAACGCAATTACGATGTGGGTCTGTACCGCTATCTTGCCATGCTTATCCGCCAGCTTCACACTGCGTGGCAGTTGCGCTTCCGTGAAAGTTCGTCGCTTCCGCATGGTGACGGGCTGGGGCGCCGATGTGCCCGGCGCCGCCCGCGCGCAAGCCCTGATCGCGGTCTGGCAGCCGCCGGTAGATCCGGAAGCCATCCCGGTATCCTGTGCTGGACCAGACCGCATCGATGCGGTGATCGAGGATGATCCACGGGCCGCGCCGGCGGTGCCTGGGCTGAACCTCGCACCCCCCCCGACGCGCAGGAGGCGCCTTTGACTGATCTACGCCCTCCCGATCGCGGCCTGACCGCCACCATTCACCAGCTCATGGGCGGGGCGGCGACTGCGCTTCTGGCGCCATTTTCGGGCCGGGGCATGAACCATGCCTGTTTGGGGCGGATGCCTCGCTGACCAAGGCCGATGCGATCTGGCCGCCGACCAGGCCGAGTGGGTCATTAACGTCGATGTCATGCACGAGCCGGCGCTGGTCGCGCGCGCGCCATCGCTGTCTCCCCGGCCCATCCTCGGATGTCCGGGCCGGGGGCAGACGTCCTGAGACCACGGTCTCAGAAGTCCCAGTCTTCGTCTTCGGTCGCAACCGCCTTGCCGATCACATAGCTCGAACCAGAGCCCGAGAAGAAGTCATGGTTTTCACTGTCAGGCGACAGCGCCGCAAGGATCGCCGGATTGACCTCGCAGACCGAGGGCGGGAACAAGGCCTCATAGCCAAGGTTCTGCAGCGCTTTATTGGCGTTGTAATGCAGGAAGGCCTTCACGTCCTCGGTCAGACCGATGCCGTCATAAAGCTCTTCGGTATAACGTTGCTCGATCTCGTAAAGGTCGAACATCAGGGCAAAGGCGAAATCCTTCAGCTCTTCGCGCTTGGCCTCGGTCAGCTTCTCCAGACCGCGCTGATACTTATAGCCAATGTAATAGCCATGCACCGCCTCGTCGCGGATGATCAGGCGGATGAGATCGGCAGTATTCGTGAGCTTTGCACGGCTCGACCAGTACATCGGCAGATAAAAGCCGGAATAGAACAGGAAGCTCTCGAGAAAGACGCTCGCGATCTTGCGCTTCAGCGGATCTTCCCCGGCCTTGTATTTCTCAAGGATAATACGCGCCTTGGCCTGGAGATGCGGGTTCTCCTCCGACCAGCGGAAGGCATCGTCAATCTCCTTTGTCGAGCACAAGGTCGAAAAGATCGAGGAATAGGACCGCGCATGGACCGATTCCATAAACGCGATATTGGTCAGGCAGGCCTCTTCATGCTGCGTCAGCACATCGGGCATCAGCGAGATCGCCCCTACTGACGACTGCACCGTATCCAGCAGCGTCAGCCCGGTGAACACCCGGATCGTCAGCTCGCGCTCTTCGGGGCGCAGAGTCGACCAGGACTGTATATCATTCGACAGCGGCACCTTCTCTGGCAGCCAGAAATTCACCGTCAGACGGTTCCAGACCTCCAGGTCCTTCTCATCCTGCAACCGGTTCCAGTTGATCGCTTTCAAAATGGTCTTCGGCATCACATGATCCTTCATCGCGGAAGAACCTTTCATCTGTCTGAAAATATCCCGGGGGTCCGGGGGCAGGGCCCCCGCGCAGCTCAACCAGTCCTTACAGTGTGCAGGAAACGCAGCCCTGCACTTCGGTCCCTTCCAGCGCGGTCTGGCGCAGCCGGATGTAATAGATCGTCTTGATGCCCTTCTTCCAGGCATAGATCTGCGCTTTGTTGATATCGCGCGTGGTGGCTTCAGATGGGAAGAACAGCGTCAGCGACAGGCCCTGATCGACATGTTCGGTCGCCGCCGCATAGGTGTCGATGATCGCTTCCGGCCCGATCTCATAGGCATCGCGGTAATATTCCAGGTTCTCATTCGACATGAAGGCGGCAGGGTAATAGACGCGCCCGATCTTGCCTTCTTTGCGGATCTCGATCTTCGCCACAATCGGGTGGATCGAGCTGGTCGAGTTGTTGATATAGGAAATTGACCCGGTCGGCGGCACGGCCTGGAGGTTGCGGTTGTAAAGCCCGCTCGCCATGACATCGGCTTTCAGCGCTTCCCAATCCGCGCGGGTCGGCAGCGTCACACCCTCAAACAGCGCGGTGACCTTCTCCGAAACCGGCAGCCAGTCGCGCCCGGTATATTTGTCAAAGAACGAGCCATCGGCATATTTCGACTTGTCGAAATCCCTGAAACTTTGCCCATGTTCGCGCGCCAGCAGGTTCGAGGTGCGGATCGCGTGATAGGCGACAGCAGCGAAATAGACGCTGGTGAATTCGACACCGTCGGGCGAGCCGTAATGCACATGCTCGCGCGCCAGATAGCCATGCAGGTTCATCTGGCCCAGCCCGATGGCATGGCTTTCATCATTGCCGCGGCGGATCGACGGGACCGAGTCAATCGCCGACATTTCCGACACGGCGGTCAGGGCGCGCACGGCCGCTTCGACGGTCTTGCCCAGATCCGGGCCGTCCATTGCTGCCGCAATATTCAGCGAGCCGAGATTGCAGGAAATATCCGTGCCGAGGTGATCATAGCTCAGATCCTCGTGGAAGGTCGACGCCTCGTTGACCTGCAGGATTTCCGAGCAGAGGTTCGACATGGTGATGCGCCCGTGGATCGGGTTCGCCTTATTCACCGTGTCTTCGAACATGATATAAGGATAGCCGGATTCAAACTGGATCTCGGCAATGGTCTGGAAGAACTCGCGCGCGTTGATCTTGCGCTTCTTGATGCGCTTATCGTCGACCATCTCATCATACTTCTCGGTGACCGAGATTTCCGAGAAGGGGACGCCGTAAACCTTCTGCACGTCATGCGGCGAGAAGAGATACATATCCTCGTTGTTCTTCGCGAGCTCGAATGTCACATCCGGGATCACCACGCCAAGAGACAGCGTCTTGATGCGGATCTTCTCATCGGCATTCTCGCGCTTGGTATCAAGGAAGCGCAGAATATCGGGGTGGTGGGCGTTGAGGTAAACCGCGCCGGCCCCCTGACGTGCGCCAAGCTGGTTCGCGTAGGAGAAGCTGTCTTCCAGAAGTTTCATCACCGGGATGACGCCGGAGGACTGGTTTTCGATCCCTTTGATCGGGGCGCCGGCCTCACGCAGGTTCGTCAGCATCAGCGCCACGCCACCGCCGCGTTTCGACAGCTGCAGCGCCGAATTGATCGACCGCCCGATCGATTCCATATTGTCTTCAAGCCGCAGCAGGAAGCACGAGATCAGCTCGCCGCGCGACATTTTTCCTGCGTTCAGGAAGGTCGGCGTCGCGGGCTGGAAGCGGCCCGAAAGGATCTCGTCCATGAAGGACATCGCCAGCGCCTCATCGCCACGCGCGAGCGCGAGCGCGACCATGACCACGCGGTCCTCGTAACGCTCAAGGAAGCGCTGACCGTCGCGGGTCTTCAGCGTGTAGCTGGTGTAATATTTGAACGCGCCAAGGAAGGTCGGGAAGCGGAACTTCTTCTCATAGGCGGCATCCCAGATCTGGCGCTGGAAGTTGCGCGAATACTGATCCAGCACATCGGGCTCGTAATAGCCTTCATCAACCAGATAGCGCAGCTTCTCATCCAGATTGTGGAAGAAAACCGTGTTCTGGTTCACATGTTGCAGGAAATATTGCTTCGCCGCCATGCGGTCGGCGTCGAAGCGGATTTTGCCTTCTCCGTCATAGAGGTTCAGCATCGCGTTCAGCGCATGGTAGTCCAGCGCCGGCTTCACGCCATTGTCGAGCATTCCATCCCCCAGAATAGATCAAGCCCGCGCCGGACGCGGGCGATGTCGGTTTCCGTGCCGGCCAGCTCGAAGCTGTAGAGAACCGGCACACTGCATTTACTGGCGATAACCCGGCCCGCAAGAGCGTAGGTCTGGCCGAAATTTCGGTTGCCCCCGGCGATCACACCGCGCAGACCGGCGCGCCGGTCGGGGTCATTGAGAAAGCGGATCACCTGTTTCGGGACCGCGCCGCGCCCCTCGCCATCGGCGAATGTCGGGCAGATCAGAACGAAATCCCCGCCCGGATCCGGCATAGGATCCTGCGGGGATATTGGGATACGCAGCGTCGTGCCATAGCGGCCGGCGCTGATCTCTTCTAAGCGCATGACGAAACGCAGGGTATTGCCCGAGGCTGATGAGAAAAAGACGAGCCCGGGCACGGACAAACCCCTCAGCTGGCGAGGCGGCCGATCATATCGGGACGAAAGCCCGCCCAATGCGCGTCACCGGCGATGACGACAGGGGCCTGGCGATAGCCGAGCGCCACAACGCGGTTCATCGCATCGGCATCTTCGGTCAGATCGATAATGGAATAGGACAAGCCTTTGGCATCGAGCGCACGGGTGGTTGCGGTGCACTGAACGCATGCGGGTTTGGAGTAAACGGTGATGGTCATTGCCTGATCCTTCTACTGTCCCATGTGGCTGCGGTTCGCTGAGAAACGGCCAGCGGAAAGCCTCCGCCGGGTGATGTCCTCGCGCCCGTCGCACGGTTTTGTTGCCTTCACTTTGCCCTGGGATCCTGCCGCGGCTATGGTCTTCCCGGAGGTTTCCCCCCGGAGTTTCCCCTGGCCGTTCCTGCCGCTGGCTGCGCCCGGAAATGCCCGGTTTTCCCCGGATTTCGGACGCGTCGCAGGCTGCAGGTTTGTTCCCGGAACATCTGCATATTGATCCCTGATTTGCTCTGCTGTCAACATCTTGTGTTATTGAAATGCTACCCGTGACGGGAACGACTCAGAGTTGAAAAGCCGCTGAAATCAGAGGAAATCGTTGCTTTGCCGGGGGCGCGGGGGGGAAATGTGTGCCTCTAAACCCACAGACTCGGGCTGCACAAAATTTCGCCTTGCACAATATCCAGGAGCAGGGGCGGCCCCTGATCGTGCCGCGTCGTGGACAGAATGGTGCACATCTCTGGGGATAAGCCGGTTGACCCAACGGAAGGCACTGCAGGCGCCGGTCGCGCCCGCCGGGTCGTCACCAGATTGATTCGAAGGCGGCAGGGCCGGGGGCAGGAGCCGGGGGCCGGTTCCTGGTTCGCGGTGTTTCAGGCAGCCGGGGCGGCCGGGGGTGCGGACGCGGGGGCGGGCGGGATGGAATAGGTCATATTCGCCCGCGCCACCGGATCCTCGACCCCGTCCGAGAAGATCAGCGCATCCGCCACCGCCAGCACGCGCCCAAGTTTCAAAAGCCGCACATCGCAGTAAAGCCCGCGCCCGGCGGCCGGCTTGCGCATGAAATCGATGGAACATCCCGTGGTGACCGCCAGCGCCACCGGCCCGATCCTCGACAGGATGGCAAGGTAGACCGCCACATCGGCAAGAGCGAACATCGTGGGGCCGGATACGGTGCCACCCGGGCGCAGATGGCGCTCGGCCACTTGCAGCCGCAACCGGATGCCCTGATCGGTTACGGCATCGACGGTGAAATCCGCTGCCACCTGGCCGAAATCGCGGGTGACAAAGTCGTTCAGCGCGGCTCTGTCCATCAGGATCGGTTTCGCCATCGGTGTTCTCCCATATCTGCGCGTGGTGACCGGCGGGGAGAGTACCCGTCTCAGACGCACCGGCAAGGCTGCCGATGCGTTATTTTCTGTGAGGCCGCGCGGCTCTCAGACCTCGACCGAGATCTTGCCCATCGGGTTCGAGCAACAGGCAAGGATCCAGCCCTCGGCAATCTCGTCATCCGAAATGCCGCCATTATGGACCATATGCACATCGCCTGCGGTCTTTTTCACCTTGCAGGTGCCGCAAAGGCCGAAGGTACAGCCCGAGGGGATGTTCAGCCCGGCGCGTTTCGCCACCGCGAGCACGGTATCGGTCTCGGAACAGGGCGCGGTCACGTTTGAGGCGGCGAAGGTGATCTGCGCACCGGCCTCGGAATCGGGGATCACATCGTCGATCACCGGGGCGTCGGCTTCCGTCGACACCGGCGCGCCGAAGCTTTCCTGATGGTAATGTTCCATATCGAAGCCGAGCGAGACCAGCATGTCGCGCACCGCCTGCATGAACGGCTCCGGCCCGCAGCAAAACACCTCGCGCTCCAGATAATCCGGCGCCATCAGCCCAAGCATGATCTGGCTCAGCCGCCCCTGATAGCCGGTCCAGGTCTGGAACGGGTCGCTTTCCTCGACGGTAAAGCGCAGCTTCAGCCCCGGCACACGGTCTGCAAACCCTTCGAGCCGCTTGCGCAACAGGATTTCGGATGGCCGCTTTGCCGCATGGACGAAGACGATATCGGGCATCTCGCCCGAATCCCAGGCCCAGGTCGTCATCGACATCATCGGCGTGATGCCCGATCCGGCCGAGATAAAGAGATGCTTCTTTGCCGGATGCCGGTGCGAGCTGAAGATCCCCGCCGGGCCATAAGCCTTGATCTTCATCCCCGGCTTCAGGTGATCAAGCATCCAGCGCGTGCCGACAGACGTCGCCTGGGCTTTCACCGTGACCGAGATCGACAGCGGACGCGACGGCGAAGACGAGATCGTATAGGTGCGCTGGACATTGCCCCTGGCGCCTTTTTTCGGATCAACCGGCAGGTCGAGCGTCACGAACTGGCCCGGCTGATAGTCAAACCAGGCGCCCGAGGGCGCGCGGAAGGTGAAGGTGGCGGTATCCGGCGTCTCGGGCACGACCATGGCGCATTCAAGATGCTCTGCATCATCCCAGGGCTTCACAGACCAGTTAAGTTGTTGCTTTCCCATTTTTATTCCGCCGCCAGTGCCGGGCCGGTGCCGGAAACGGGGCCAAGGCGTTCCGTCATGATGCCGGCATACCAGTCGATGAATTGCATCACCCCTTCTTCCTGGATCGGGGAATAGGGCCCGGGCTCATAGGCGGGAGAGAGAATGCCCTTCTGGTTTTCCTCGACCACCTGGCGGTCTTCGTCATTGGTGTTGAGCCAGACGCGGGTGAGGGTTTCGAGATCATAGTCGACGCCCTCGACCGCATCCTTATGGACCAGCCAGTTCGTGGTCACTTGCGTCTCGGTCGGGCTGATCGGCAGGATGCGGAAGACGATGGCGTGATCACCGAGGAAATGGTTCCAGCTGTTCGGGTAGTGAAAGAACAGAAGGCTGCCGGCATCGTTGAAGGGCATGGTGCCCATGCGTTTCGCCACCGCCGCCTTAGTCGACATCGTATAGCTTTCGGCGCCGTTCAGCAGGGGGATGCGGGCGAGCCGCCATTGCATCTGCGGATGGTTGGTGAAGCGCGAGGGCAGGCCGGCCGCCTCGCAGCGCTTCCAGTGTTCGATAATGTCGGGCGAGGCCGAATCAGGCCCCTCCATCGCCGTCATGCGCGGGTTGTCGGAATAGGTCCGGCACAAAGACGGGTGCGCGCCGCCGCAATGATAACATTCGCGGTTGTTCTCGATCACCAGTTTCCAGTTGCCGTTTTCGACGATGGTCGAGCTGAAAGCGACCTTTGCATCGGCAAGGCCCGAGGGGGCCAGATACGACATCAGCTTCGGCGCGAGGTCGGAAATGGGAGGGGGCACTTCGGCAAGGCAGATAAAGACCATGCCGCCAAGATCGACACAGTGCACCTTCTTCAGCCCGAATTTCGAAGGGTCGAAATCCTCGCCCATATCGCGGGCGAAAATGAGCTTGCCCTCGAGGTCATAGGTCCATTGGTGATAGGGGCAGACAAGGTTCGTGGTCGCGCCATTGGTCTTCGCGCAAAGCCGCTGACCGCGATGGCGGCAGACATTGTGGAACGCGCGGATGCGATTGTCTTTGCCCTTGATGATCACCACCGGATAGGCGCCGATCTGCAGCGTGGCAAAGGCGCCGGGTTTCTCCAGCTCGCAGCCCGGAATGGCAAAGAGCCATTCACGATACCAAAGATGTTGAAGATCGGCCTCCAACACCCCGGGATCACAATATAAATCGCGCTCTAAGGCATAGCCGCTCCGGCGTGCCAGCAGGCGGGAAAGGGTTTCGGACTGGCTCAGCATTTGCTGTCCTTCGCGTTAGCCCGGGCGGGTCGCACAGGCAGGTTTGACGTGCGGTGGACAACAGGCGGCGAAGGGCCCGCGCGGGGATGGACCCGCGAGCCGGTTGCCGCTTCGCCGCCCACCGCGGCTCGACATCTCGTGCAAGGCTGGTTTCCGGGCTTGGCGAGCGGTCTTTTCAACCCTGGTCGCGATACCTTCCCGGGCTCCTCCGCCCAGTGGTCCTTATCGCGCCTCTCAGCCTCTACCGTTGCGGGGGCAGCGCCGGCTTTGACCCCTTGCAGGGCCGCACCGGCTTCCCAATTCTCCGCTGTCGCCAGCGGCACCTTGCGAGGCTGAATTGATCACAGTGCGGCGGCCGGGATTGTCTGTTTGCGACATGTCGCAAAGCGGAACAGACAGCGGCCCTGTAAGCAGCCTCATTCGCGCAGAAAGCGGGATTTTGCCGGTTGCCAAACGAAAACGCGGCGCTTAACGATTGGGCAACTTACTCGTTGGGGTGTCCCGGGAAACCGGGGCTGAGAGGCCGCAAGGCTAACCCATCGAACCTGATCCGGTTCATACCGGCGGAGGGAACGGGTGGTCTGATTGTGTCTCTGGCGGCCCGTTGCGGCCTGCCCGGGCACCAGTCTCCCCAAATCTTTTCGCCGGTCATTGGGGGCATGATGACGGCGATAGCTTTGACCATAGCGGGGTCTGATTCCGGCGGCGGCGCGGGGATTCAGGCCGATCTTAAAAGTTTCGCGGCAATGCGCGTCTATGGCGCCAGCGTGATCACCGCGATCACGGCCCAGAACACAAGGGCGGTGACCGCGGTGATGGCCCTGCCAGCGCGGCTGGTCCGGGCGCAGCTGGAGGCGGTGTTCGATGATCTTGCCGTGGGTGCGGTGAAGATCGGGATGCTGGGCGATCCGGAACTGGTCGCGACCGTGGCGGCGGCGCTGAAAGGGCGTGATCTGGCCCTGGTGGTTGATCCGGTGATGGTGGCAAAATCCGGTGACCGGTTGCTCGCGGCCGAGGCTGTCGCAGCACTGCGCGAGGCGCTTTTGCCGCTCGCGACGGTTTTGACCCCGAACCTGCCCGAAGCGGCAGATCTACTGGGCGAGGCCCCGGCCAGCAGCCATGAGGCGCAGGAAGCGCAGGGGCGCGCGCTCCTGTCGCTCGGGCCGGCCTGGGTGTTGATGAAAGGCGGTCATGCCGGGGGGGCAGCGTGTCGCGATCTGCTGATCGGCCCTGTATCCCATGTGTTCACGGCAGAACGCCAGCAGACCAAAAATACGCATGGCACAGGATGCAGCTATGCCGCAGCGATTGCGGCCGGGCTGGCGCAGGGGATGGCTGTCCCCGATGCGGTGGCGCGGGCGCATCGCTGGCTCCAGGGGGCGATCCGGGCGGCGGATGCGCTGCAAATCGGTTCCGGCCATGGGCCGGTGCATCATTTCCACGCGCTCTGGCCGCAATCATGAGCCGCGTCCATATTCTCGGGGCCGGTGTCATGGGCCTTGTGATGGCCAGCGAACTTACGGCGCGCGGTCATGAGGTCACGATTTCTGACCCGGCCGGCGGCCCAGGGCCGCAGGCCTGTTCCTGGTGGGCTGGTGGTATGCTGGCGCCATATTGCGAGGCGGAATCGGCAGAGGAACCGGTTGAACGGCTTGGGGCCGGCGCGGCCGCCTGGTGGCAATCCCATACCGGGCTGGTTACCGGGGCCGGGACGCTGGTTCTGGCCGATCCGCGTGACCGGGGCGATCTGGCGCGTTTTGCGCGGCTGACCAAAGGGCACCAGGCCATTGGCGGGGACGGGATCGCGCAGCTTGAGTCCGATCTGGCAGGCCGTTTCCGTGAGGGGCTCTTCTTCAGAACCGAAGCGCATCTCGCCCCGCGCGCGGCGCTTGGCGAACTGGCCCGCCGTCTCGCGGCCCGGGGGATCGTGGTGACGTCCGAGCCGTCAGGGGCGCCGGTTACCATCGATTGCCGGGGGCTGGCGGCTCGGGACAGTCTTGGCGATCTGCGCGGCGTGCGTGGTGAGATGCTGCTGATCCGCTGCGAGGGCGTGAGCCTGTCGCGCCCGGTCCGCCTGCTGCATCCGCGTATCCCGCTTTACATCGTGCCGCGCGGCGACGGGCATTTCATGCTTGGCGCCACGATGATCGAAAGCGGATGGCGCGGGCCGGTCACGCTGCGGTCGATGATGGAGCTGATGGCGGCGGCCTGGACGATCCATCCCGGTTTTGGCGAGGCCGAGCTGATCGCGACCGGTTCTGACGCGCGCCCCGCTTTCCCCGACAACCTGCCCAGGATCCGGCGCCGGGGGGATGTGATCTTTGCCAATGGTCTCTACCGCCACGGCTTCCTGCTCTCCCCCGCCTGCGCGCGGATGGTGGCGGAACATATCGAGACCGGCGCGCAGCCCGAGTTCATGGATGAGGTGAGGATATGAGAGTTTTCGTGAATGGAGAGGCAAGGCAGACCGGGGCGAGAACCCTGGCCGCTTTGCTTGAGGAACAGGGCTTTGGCCCGGCCGTGGCGACTGCGGTGAATGAGGTCTTCATCGCCAAAGCCGCGCGGCTGGAAACAGAAATACAAGAGGGCGACCGGGTCGAGGTTCTCGCCGCCATGCAGGGGGGCTGAGATGCCGGTATTCTACGGGACTGCTGTTGAAAGCTCGCTGATGCTGGGCACGGCGCAATATCCCTCGCCGAAGATCCTGGAAGCGGCGTTTCGCAGCTCTGAGGCCGGGATCGCTACGGTCTCATTGCGCCGCGAGCAGGGAGGTGGCAGTGACTTCCGCGCGCTTGTGGCAGATCTTGGCGCGAAGATTCTGCCCAATACCGCCGGCTGCCATACGGTGAAAGAGGCCGTGACCACGGCCCATATGGCGCGCGAGCTGTTCGCGACAGACTGGATCAAGCTCGAAGTGATCGGCCATACCGATACACTGCAGCCTGATGTCTTCGGCCTTGTTGAAGCCGCCCGCATCCTGATTGCCGACGGGTTCAAGGTCTTTCCCTATACGACCGAGGATCCTGGCGTCTGTGCGCGCCTGGTCGAGGCCGGTTGTGAGGTGCTGATGCCCTGGGGCGCGCCGATTGGCTCGGGGCGGGGGCTGATGAACGAATATGGGCTGCGCGTGCTGCGGGCAGAGTTTCCCGATCAGGTTCTGGTGGTCGATGCCGGGATCGGGCTGCCTTCCCATGCGGCGCGGGCGATGGAGCTGGGCTTTGATGCGGTGCTTCTGAATACGGCGGTGGCGAAGGCCGGTGATCCGGCGCGGATGGCCGGGGCCATGGCCGGCGCTATCCGGGCGGGCAGGGCGGCCTATCTCGCGCAGCCGATGGAGCCGCGCGATATGGCCGCGCCCTCGACGCCGGTGGTGGGGAGGGCGTTTCTCGCATGACCCTGCCGCGTTTTTATCCGATTTTCGACTCTGCTGCCTGGGTGGCGCGGATGCTGCCGCTTGGGGTCCGGCTGGTGCAGCTGCGCGTCAAGGATCGCAGCGCTGACGAGACGCGCCTTGAGATCCGCGCAGCGCAGGCTTTGTGCCGCGCGCATCAGGCGATCCTTGTGGTCAATGATCACTGGCAGCTCGCAATCGAGGAAGGCTGTGACTGGATCCATCTCGGACAGGAGGATCTTGATGCCGCCGATCTTGAAGCGATCCGGCGCGGCGGGCTGCGGCTCGGTATCTCGACCCATGATGAAGAAGAACTGGCGCGCGCGCTGGCGCTGGGCCCGGATTACATCGCGCTGGGTCCGGTCTGGCCGACGATCCTGAAACAGATGAAATGGCATCAGCAGGGGGTGGAAAAGCTCGCCGTCTGGAAAGCGCGGATCGGGGATATGCCGCTGGTGGCGATCGGCGGGATGACGCCTGCGCGCGCGGCAGAGGCCTTTGCCGCCGGGGCGGATCTGGTTTCGGTGGTGACCGATATCACGCTGAACCCCGACCCTGAGGCACAGGTGCGGCACTGGCTTGAGGTGACGGCATGAGCCGCTATGCGCGCCAGACCCTGCTGCCCGGGATCGGGGCCGGGGGGCAGGCGGCTTTCGCCCAGGCGCATCTGCTGGTCGTGGGGGCCGGGGGGCTGGGCGTGCCGGCGCTGCAATATCTGGCCGGCGCCGGAATCGGGCGTATCACCGTGATCGACCCGGACCGCGCCGAGGAAAGCAACCTGCACCGCCAGCCGCTTTATGCAGGCGGGATCGGCGCGCCGAAGGCCGCACTTGTCGCAAATGCACTGCGGCTGCTGAACCCTGACTGTCAGGTGACGGCGCTGGTCGCGCATTGCGATCCTGAAAATGCGCCCGACCTGGTGGCAGAGGCCAATCTGATCCTCGATTGCGCTGACAGTTTCGCCGCGAGCTATCTGCTCTCCGACCTGTGCCACCGCGCCGGGAAGCCGCTGGTATCGGCCTCGGCGCTGGGGCTTTCGGGCTATGTCGGAGGGTTTTGCGGCGGTGCGCCTTCGCTCAGGGCGGTGTTCCCCGACCTGCCGGAAACCCTTGCGACCTGCGCCAGTGCCGGCGTGCTTGGTCCGGTGGTGGGGATGCTCGGCACGCTCATGGCGCAGATGGCGCTGGCGCATCTGGCGGGGATCACGCCATCGCCGCTTGGCCAGCTGATCCGCTTTGACATGGCGGGCTGGCGGTTCAGCAGCTTTCGCTTTGACACAGCACCCGAGCCGGAGACGGCTTTCCCTTTCATCGCCAGGTCTGCGATCCGCCCCGGCGATTACGTGATCGAGCTGCGCGACCGCGCCGAGGCGCCACTTGGCGTCACCCCGGATGCCCATCGCTTCGCGCCTGACCAGATCACGGGGGCCACGCCCGCGCCACATGAGCGCATCGTACTCGCCTGCCGCTCCGGCCTCCGGGCCTGGCGCGCGGCGGCGCAGCTCCACCCGATTTTTCCAAATGAGATCGCGCTGATCGCCGATCCGCCCCTGACGGAGACCGAGATATGACCCGTTTCGCCCTGGCCCTGCTGGCCGCTGTCGCGCTGACCGCTGTCTCGCTGACCGGGCCCGCCCGGGCAGAGGACCGTATGACCCTGATCCTCGACTGGTATGTGAACCCGGACCATGGCCCGGTGATCATCGCCCGGGAAAAGGGCTTTTTCAAAGAGCAGGGGCTTGAGGTCGAGATCATCGCGCCTGCCGACCCGACGGAGCCTCCGAAACTGGTCGCGGCGGGCCAGGCCGATCTGGCGGTCTCCTATCAGCCGCAGCTGCATCTCCAGGTCCATGAAGGGCTGCCGCTGGTTCGTGTCGGCACTCTGATTGCCACCCCGCTCAATTGCCTGATGGTGGCGGCAGACGGGCCGGTGCAGAGCCTTGGCGATCTTAAGGGAAAGCGGATCGGCTATTCGGTTTCGGGCGTCGAATCGGCGTTGCTGTCGGGGATGCTGGCCAGCGCCGGGCTGACGGCGGGGGATGTCGAACTGGTCAATGTGAACTGGTCGCTGACGCCCGCGCTTCTGACCGGCCAGGTTGATGCGGTCATCGGGGCGTTTCGCAATTTCGAACTGACGCAGATGCAGCTTGCCGGCGGCGACGGGCGCTGTTTCTACCCCGAAGAGGCCGGGATCCCCGCTTATGATGAGCTGATCTTTGTGGCCCGTACCGGGTTTGACCAGGATCGCGTGACCCGCTTCCTGACCGCGATCGAGCGCGCGACGGCCTATATGATCAACCACCCCGAGGCCGCATTCGAGGCTTTTGCCGCCACCGCGCCGGATCTGTCCGACCCGCTCAACACCAAAGCTTGGGCCGACACATTGCCGCGTTTCGCCCATTCACCGGCGGCGCTGGATCATGGGCGCTATGCGAGATTCGAAGCGTTTTTGCAGCAATCGGGTCTGACAGACAGCATCCTGCCGGTCTCGCGCCTGGCGATTGACCCGGGGGCAGCAGAATGAGCCTTCCTGATTACGGATCCGGATTTGCCGCCCTGCGTGCCGCCTGTCCCGAGGACTGGAACGCCTATACGCGGCACGCCTTTCTCGACGCGCTGCAGGATGGCTCGCTGCCACGCGCGGATTTTCTCAGCTATATGCGCCAGGACTATGTTTTCCTGATCCATTTCGCCCGTGCCTGGTCGCTTGCCGTGGTCAAGGCCGGCAATCTGGCCGAGATGCAGGCGGCCAGCGCGACGGTCCACGGACTTCTTCATCACGAGATGGCGCTGCATATCCGGCTCTGCGCGGCAGCCGGGATATCGGCGGCAGATCTTGCCGCCACCGAAGAGGCGACCGGCAATCTGGCCTATACCCGCTATGTGCTGGATGCCGGGCTGAGCGGCGATTTCCTCGATCTGCTGGCCGCGCTGCTGCCCTGCGTGCTGGGCTATGGCGAGATCGGCGCGCGGCTGATCGCAACCGCTGGTGAAACGCCCTATCGCGACTGGATCGGGACCTATGGCGGCGAGACCTATCAGCAGATCTGCCGCGAGGCGGGGGCGCTTTTTGACATGGCCCTCCGCGACCGGCTGGGCGAGGCCGCGCAGACCCTGCCGCGCTGGCGCCAGCTAGAGCGTCATTTCCGTGTTGCGACGCGGCTTGAGGCGGGGTTCTGGCGCGCGGGCCTTACGTGATGCGGCTTTCGGGCGAGGCCTGGATCGGCCGCGAGCGCCTTTTCCCGCCCTTGCGGCTGGCGCTTGCGGCGGGCGAATGGCTGGTGCTGCTCGGCCCGTCGGGCGTGGGCAAGACCACGCTTTTGCGGCTGATCGGCGGGCTGCCGGTCGGAGCGGAGTTTCGCGGTCAGATCACGGGCCGCATGCCGGTCGCGCTGATGGCACAGGATCCGGGGCTGATGCCCTGGGCCACGGTGGCGGCGAATATCACGCTGGGCGCAACGCTGCGCCGCGAGACGCCGGACCGCGCGCGGCTCGCGTCAGTGCTGGAACAGACCGGCCTTGCCCCCCATGCGGCAAAGCGCCCGGCCGAGCTCTCGGGCGGGCAGCGGCAGCGGGTGGCACTGGCACGGGTATTGATGGAGGACCGGCCGCTGGTGTTGCTGGATGAGCCGTTTTCGGCGCTGGATATCGGGTTGAGGCTCCGGATGCAGGATCTTGCGGCGCGCCTGTTGCGCGACCGGACCGTGATGATGATCAGCCATGACCCGGTCGAGGCCGCACGGCTCGGGAACCGGATCCTTCTGATGACGCCGGCGGGTCTTGAGGACATCACAGCCCCCGCAGGTCGGACACCGCGTCCGAGCGACGCGCCAGAGGTTCAGAATACCGCGACTGCGCTGACCCGGCGGCTGGTGGCGCTGGCATGATACGGATTTCTGTTACCGTTCTGGTTCTGCTGGCGCTCTGGCAGGGGGTGATCCTTGCCACCGGCCTGCCGCCCTTTCTGCTGCCGTCACCAGGGGCGGTGGCCCGGGCGCTCTGGACCCATCAGGGGGTACTTGCGACAGCTTTCCTGAAAACGCTGACCGAGACCCTTGCGGGTTTCGCGCTTGGCGCGGTGATCGGGTGCTGGCTCGCGCTGCAGATGGCGGCGTCCGGGCGGCTGCGGCGCTGGCTTGGCCCGGTGGTCGTGGTCTCGCAAACCATTCCGATTTTTGCGCTGGCGCCGATCCTGACGCTCTGGCTGGGATATGGAATGGCGCCGAAACTGGCGGTGGTGGCGCTGGTGACATTCTTCCCGGTTGCAAGCGCCTTTCATGACGGGCTGACCCGCGTGCCCCAGGCGCGGCTGGATCTGGCGCGGGTGATGGGGGCGGGGCGATGGGCGATGCTGATCCGGATCCGGATGCCGTCGGCGCTGCCGGACCTGGCCACGGGGCTGCGGCTTGCCGCTGTGCTGGCGCCGGTGGGGGCGGTGATCGGCGAATGGGTCGGCGGATCAGAGGGGCTTGGCGCGGTCATGCTGCACGCGAATGGCCGGATGCGGATCGACCTTGTCTTTGCAAGCCTCGCGCTGGTCGTCGCCTTGTCGCTGGGCTTCCAGCGCCTGGTCGCCGGGCAGCTTGCCGCCCGGCTGGAGCGATATGCCGGCTGAAAGAGGGCGGGGCTTTCGGCCCCGCCGGTCATTCCACCGTCACCGATTTCGCAAGGTTCCGCGGCTGGTCTACATCAGTGCCTTTCGCAATCGCGGTATGATAGGCCAGCAGCTGCGCCGGCACCGCGTAAAGGATCGGCGCCCAGACCGGGTCGACTTCGGGCAGCGTCAGCTGCGCCCAGGTGCCCTGTCCGGCATGGGCAATGCCCGCCGCATCCGACAGCAAAAGCACCTTGCCATGCCGCGCCATCACCTCTTGCATATTCGACACCGTCTTGTCGAAGAGCGGGTCCGAGGGCGCCATCACGATCACCGGCACATTGGCGTCGATCAGCGCGATGGGCCCGTGTTTCAGCTCGCCAGATGCATAACCTTCAGCGTGTATGTAGCTGATTTCCTTGAGCTTAAGCGCACCTTCCAGCGCCATCGGATACATCGGCCCGCGCCCGAGGAAGAGAATGTCGCGGGCCTCTGCCAGCTCATTCGACACCGCCGAGATCTGGTCTGACAGCGCCAGCGCCGCATTCAGGAGGCCTGGCAGATTGCGCAGGCTGACGATGCGCGCGGTCAGCTCCTCGCCCGTGATCCGGCCCCGGTCAGCGGCGGCCTTCAGCGCCATCAGCGCCAGCACCATCAGCTGGCAGGAAAACGCTTTCGTCGAGGCGACGCCGATCTCGGCGCCCGCAAGGATCGGCAGCACCAGATCGCTTTCGCGCGCGATGGACGAGGTCGGCACATTCACGACCGAGACCACCTGCGCCACTTTTTCCTTCACATAGCGCAAGGCGGCCAGGGTATCGGCGGTCTCGCCCGACTGGCTGACAAACAGCGCCATCGAGCGGTCCGAGAGCACCGGCTCGCGGTAGCGGAATTCGGAGGCGACATCGATTTCCGCCGGGATGCCGGCGATCTGTTCGAACCAGTATTTCGCGACATGGGTGGCGTAGCTTGCCGTACCGCAAGCCACCATCACCACCCGGTCGATACCCGTGAAATCGAGACCCTCGGGCAGGTTCAGCGCCGGGCTGGCGCTTGATCCGGTGTAATGGCGCAAGGCATCGGCCAGCACGACCGGCTGTTCGGCGATTTCCTTGGCCATGAAATGCTTGTAGCCGCCCTTTTCCACCCGGGTGGCGCCGAGCTGGATGCGGGTCTCGGCCCGGTTGGCGCGGCGGCCTGCGGCGTCGAAAATCTCGGCACCTTTGCGGGTCAGCACCGCCCAGTCGCCCTCTTCAAGATAGGTGATGCGGTCGGTCATCGGCGCCAGCGCAATCGCATCCGATCCGACAAACATCTCGCCCTCGCCGCGCCCTATGGCGAGCGGGCTGCCCTTGCGGGCGCAGATGATCAGATCATCCTCGCCCTCAAACAGCATACAAAGCGCGAAGGCGCCCTCCAGCCGGGGCAGGGTCTCACGCGCGGCCTCGATGGGGGTTGCGCCCTTGTCCATGCTGCGTTTCAGCAGCAGCGCAACCGTTTCGGTATCGGTCTCGGATTCCTGGATATAGCCATCCGCCGCCAGCTCGCTGCGCAGCGCACGGAAATTCTCGATAATGCCGTTATGGACCACCGCCACACCGCCCGCCCGGTGGGGATGCGCATTCACCACCGTCGCGGCGCCATGCGTCGCCCAGCGGGTATGGCCGATGCCGGATTTCCCCGCCAGCGGCTCATGCACCAGCAGATCCGAGAGATTGACCAGCTTGCCCACCGCGCGGCGGCGGTCCAGCCGCCCGCTGTTCACCGTGGCGATCCCGGCGGAATCGTAGCCGCGATATTCTAGCCGCTTCAGCCCCTCGACCAGCAGCGGCGCCACTTCGTTATTGCCCAGAACACCAACTATGCCACACATGGGATTATCCTTTGCTCTTCGCGGCTTTGATCGCGCGAAGTTTTTCCATCAGCTTCAGGGCGAGACCGGGTTTGCTGACCTGTTTCGCGCGGCCCAGAGCCACGGCGCCGGCGGGCACATCTTCGGTGATCACCGAGCCCGATCCCGTCAGCGCGTCATCGCCCACCGTAACCGGTGCGACCAGCATCGTGTCCGATCCGATAAAGGCGCGTTTGCCGATCCGGGTGCGATGTTTCATCACGCCATCATAATTGCAGGTGACGGTGCCCGCGCCGATATTGGTGAACTCGCCCACATCGGCATCGCCGATATAGGTCAGGTGGCCTACCTTGACGCCTTCGTCGAGGATGGCGTTTTTGATTTCGACGAAATTGCCGACATGGACATCTTCCGCCAGTTCGGCGCCCGGGCGCAGGCGCGCAAACGGCCCGACATCAGCCCCGCGCGAGACATGGCAGCCCTCAAGATGGCAAAAGCCCTTGATTTCCGCGCCGGATTCGATGGTGACACCGGGGCCGAACAGAACATTCGGGCCGATGATCGCATCGCGGCCAATGATGGTATCGAGCGCGAAGAACACGGTCTCGGGCGCGGTGAGCGTAACGCCGGTCTCCAGTGCCTCTGCCCTTGCGCGGGACTGGAAGGCGGCTTCGGCTGCGGCCAGTTGCGCGCGGGTATTGACGCCGAGCGTCTCGGCCTCGTCGCAGACAACCACGGTGGCGGTGAGGCCTTTCGAGCGCGCGATCGCCACCACATCGGTGAGGTAATATTCGCCGCTGGCATTCGCATTGCCGATTTCCGCGATCAGCGCGAAGAGGTCTTTCGCCGAGGCGCAGATCACGCCCGAATTGCACAGCGTGACCGCGCGTTCGGCCTCGTTCGCGTCCTTATATTCGACGATCCGCTCGAGACTGTCGCCTTCGGTGATCAGGCGGCCATAGCGGCCGGGATCTGCGGCCTGGAAGCCGAGCACCACCACGGCATTCCTGGCCCGCGCCTCAAGCATCGCCTCGAGCGTTTCCGCACGGATAAAGGGGGTGTCGCCGTAAAGCACGATCACATCGCCCGGCTGGCCTTCAAGTGCTGCCCGGGCCTGGTCGACCGCATGGCCGGTGCCTTTCTGTTCTTCCTGGCGGGTGATCACCACATCAGGGTCGAATTTCAGTGCCGATGCCGCGACCTCATCGCCGCCATGTCCCACCACGACGATGGTCGCGACCGGAGAGAGCGTGGCCCCGGCGGCCATCGCATGATGCAAAAGAGGTGCCGCCGCGACTTTATGCAGGACCTTCGGAAGATCCGAATTCATGCGCGAGCCCTGGCCTGCCGCCAGGATGATGAGCGAGACCTGCATTCTGCCCCTTCCTTTTGTTTAAGGGCCGTTCTACCGAAGCCAGACAGGCCCGCCAAGGGGGGCGGCGGTCACAGAGGATTGCGGCATGTTGCAAGATCGGCTTTCGCCCGGGAAAACGCCGGAAGGCGCCCGCCGGCATGGAACGCGTGACGATGGCGCCTGCGTGGTCTTTGACCTGGACGGCACGCTCGCCGATACCAGCGCCGATCTGCTGGCCGCGGCCAATGCCTGTTTCACCGAAATGGGGCAAGGCGCGCCGCTGACATCAGCCGACAGTCTGACCGCGTTTCATGGCGGGCGGGCGATGCTGCGGCTTGGGTTCGGGCGGCTGGGGCGGGAGGTGCCGGAAGACGCGGCGATGGAGCGGCTCTATCCCGAGCTCTTGCGCCATTACCGCGCGGCGATTGCGGTGCAGACGCGGATGTATCCCGGCGCGGTCGAGACGGTGGAGGCGTTGCGCATGGCCGGCTATAAGGTTTCGGTTTGCACCAACAAGCCCTTCGCGCTGGCAGAAGAACTTTTGCGCCAGCTTGGAGTGCGCGATCTGTTCGGCGCGCTGGTGGGGGCCGATACTTTGCCGGTGCGAAAGCCCGACCCGGCACCCTATCATCTGGCGGTGGAACAGGCCGGCGGGGTGGTGGCGCGCTCGCTGCTGATCGGGGATACCGAGACCGATCTGAAAACCTCGCGCGCGGTGGGGGTGCCTTCGGTTCTGGTGACATTCGGACCTGAGGGCGCGGGGATCGCGCGGCTGGCACCGGATGCGCTGCTTGATCGCTATGAGGATCTGCCGGGGATCGTGGCGCGGCTGATCGGGTAGAGGGGGCCAGCCCCCTCGCGGCTTTGCCGCTCACCCCCGGGATATTTAGGGACAGATGAAAGGCGGGAGGAGGGGCCGGCTTTTATGTTGCCGGAATGGGGGCGGGCTGTGGAAGATTGCCGACGAGCGCAGTCTTTTGGCAGGGGCTATCCTGGAGGGCTGCGTTTCAGGCAGAAAAAAGCCCGGCGCGGGGGCCGGGCCTTTGCTCAGTGCGAGGCCAGAGGTCAGGCGGGGATCGCCATGCCTTTGCCGCGGGCGAGATCGCGCATTTTCGCCTGCAGTTTCTCGAAGGCGCGGACCTCGATCTGGCGGATGCGTTCGCGCGAGACGCCGTAGCTTTCCGACAATTCCTCAAGCGTGACCGGCTCATCGGCGAGGCGGCGCTGCATCAGGATGTCTTTCTCGCGGTCATTCAGAACCGACATTGCCTCAGAAAGCATCTCGCGGCGGGTGTCGAGCTCATCCTTTTCGGCATAGTCGCCGGCCTGATCGCTGTCTTCATCCTCGAGCCAGTCCTGCCATTGCGTGGCACCTTCGCCATCGCCGCCGATCTGAGCATTCAGCGAGGCGTCCGACCCCGAGAGGCGGCGGTTCATCTGAACCACTTCATCTTCGCTGACAGAGAGATCCTTTGCGATCTGGGCGAGGTTTTCGGGGCGCAGATCGCCTTCTTCCAGCGCGCCGACCTTGGCCTTGGCCTTGCGCAGGTTGAAGAACAGCTTTTTCTGTGCCGAGGTGGTGCCCATTTTCACAAGGCTCCAGGACCGCAGGATATATTCCTGGATCGAGGCCCGGATCCACCACATCGCATAGGTTGCCAGCCGGAAGCCTTTTTCCGGGTCGAAGCGTTTGACCGCCTGCATCAGACCGACATTGGCCTCGGAGATCACTTCGGCCTGCGGCAGGCCATAGCCGCGATAGCCCATGGCGATCTTGGCGGCGAGCCGCAGATGCGAGGTCACCAGCTGATGCGCCGATTTGCTGTCCTGGCGTTCTGTCCAGGCCTTGGCCAGCATATATTCCTGCTCGGGTTCGAGGAGCGGGAATTTGCGGATTTCCTGGAGATAGCGGTTCAGACCCTGTTCCGGGCTCGGTGCGGGAAGGTTGGTATAGGTGCTCATGCATTTGCCCCCTGTTTTCACTTCCGGTGCCATCAGCCCCCGGAGGATGATTTGACTTATGATCCAGGGACCCTCCTTACAAGGGAGCGATCTGTGGAAGATGAACGTGAGATGGGGCGTTTGGATCCCGATAAAAAGAATTGTGTCGATCGGTTCACGGGAATGTCAGGGTGCGGGCGGGGGATGGTGTCGCGCGGCGCGCCGGGCCAGAACCAGGGTCAGAAAATCCCGGCAAACAGGGAAGGAGCCGTCAGAGTGGAAAAGCCGCGCATGTCAAAGGTGATGCTGCCGGCAGGCGAGCCGGGGGTGGCGCTGGAAGTCGTTGTGGCACGGCCATCGCGGCCCGGGCCGTATCCGGTGATGGTGTTCAATCATGGCTCGACCGGCAGCGGGCAGAGCCCGGTCCTGTTCAGGCGCACGGTCAGCCCGGCGGTGATCAGTGGCTATTTCACCGCCCGGGGCTGGATGGTGGCCTTCCCACAGCGGCGCGGCCGTGGGAAATCGGGAGGGCGCTACGCGGAGGGGCTTGCCGCCGATGGCTCGGGCTATTCCTGTGAGGCAGAGGTTGCGCTTGCGGGGTTCGAGCGGGCGGTTGAGGACCTTGATGCGGTGATGCGCGGGCTGTCACAGTGGCCGGATATCGACCCCGGGCGGATGGTGACGGGCGGCGTATCGCGCGGCGGTATCCTCGCGATTGCATTTGCCGGGATGCGGCCAGGCCTGTTTCGTGGTGCGGTCAATTTCAATGGCGGCTGGCTGGGGCGGGCCTGTCCGGCGCTGGACCAGGTCAACCCGATGCTGTTCGCGCGCGGGGCTGGCGGGGCGCATGAGACGCTCTGGCTGCATGGCACTCAGGACCAGTATTACCGCATCACCCATTGCCGCCGCAATTTCGAGGCCTTTCGCGCCGCAGGCGGGCAGGGGCGGTTTTTCGCCCTGAAGGCCGGTCATGCGGCTCTGTTCAAACCCGCGCTGTGGCAGCCGCATATGGATCTCTATCTTGAGACGGTGGGGCTGGCGTGATCCTTTCGCCGCGTCTGAGCGCCATGTTGCGCCGGTCAGGGGGCGGGCATGACCTCGATCTCCTGGCGCAGGCTGCCGTCCTGGTTGAAGATCAGGATGCGGCCCGCGCCTGTGACAACGCCGATCCAGTCCGGGCCGGGCACCACCGAGGCCGCGACCTCGCCCGCAGGCAGCTGCAAGGCGGCGGGCAGGGGCGCTGTTACCGCAGGCGTATCGGATAAAGGCGCGCGCAGGCGCGTGACAAGCAGCAGGGTCACGGTTATGACACCGGCGATCATGCTCAGCATCAGCACGATCACCAGCGCCTTCAGGAAACGCAGCGAGGGCGGCAGCGCAATTTCTTCCGCATTCTCCTTCGGGGCCTGAGCCATGACTGAACCTTTCACACCTGAATCTTTCCTCGACGACGACGATCTTGCGGGTATGGCCCCGGAAGGCCCGGCTCAGGGCGGGCTGATCACCGTCACCCTCGGCCCGGATGCCGCGCCGCGCCTTGATAAGGCGCTCAGCGCCGCTGTGCCAGAGGAAGCGGCATTGTCGCGCTCAAGGCTCGCGCGACTGATCGAGGCGGGCGCTGTGAGCCGCGCGGGGGTGGTGGTCACCGATCAGAAGGCGAAGACGGCATCAGGCGAGGTCTGGGAGATCCGTATAGGCCCGGCCGAGGCGGTGGAAACCCTTGCCGAAGCGATTCCGCTGACGGTGATCTGGGAAGATGACGATCTGATCGTGATCGACAAGCCGGCGGGGATGGTGGTGCATCCGGCGCCCGGCACGCCTTCGGGCACCCTGGTCAATGCGCTTTTGCATTATTGCGGCGACCGCATTTCGGGGATCGGCGGCGAACGCCGCCCCGGCATCGTGCACCGGATCGACAAAGAGACCTCGGGGCTGATTGTCGCGGCGAAATCCGACCGGGCACATCACGGGCTCGCGGCGCAGTTCGAAGCCCATACGGTCACGCGACATTACCTCGCGATCTGCAACGGCGTGCCGGAAGGGTCGGATCCGAGGCTGCGCGGCACGCGCGGGGTCAGTTTTGAACCCGGCGGCGTGATCCGGATCGCGACGAACCTCGCCCGACACCGCAACGACCGTCAGAAACAGGCGGTGACCTGGCCGCCAGAGGGACGCCATGCCGTGACCCGGACCCGGGTGGTCGAGGGGTTTTCAGGCCAGGCGGCCCTGGTCGATTGCTGGCTCGAGACCGGGCGCACCCATCAGATCCGCGTGCATCTGACCTGGGCAGGCCATGGTCTGATCGGCGATCCGACCTATGGCGGGCGGCGTAAACTGTCGGAGAAACTTCTCGGTGAGGCCGCGCAGGCCGCCGCCGCCTTTCCGCGCCAGGCGCTGCATGCGGCAAGCCTCGGGTTCGACCATCCGGTGACAGGTGAGCGGCTGGAGTTTCGCTCCGACCTGCCCGAAGATATGGCGGCGCTGCTCGGGGCGCTGCGTGCGGCGGGGGCGCCCGGCTGAGGGCGGCTCCGCATCCCCGAAAAAAAACCGGCGGTGGGAGGCGGATGCTATTCCTCTTTCCAATCAGGTTTGCGGCGATTAGAAAAAGGAAATTCCGGTTTCTTTCAGGTTTTGCGCCTGAGGCCTTTTCCCGGCCAGAGACTGACGCTTTGGCGCAGAAAATGCGGCAGGAGCAGACTGACCGGGGCAAGTGGAACGCGGATCGAAATTCTGCGGCCGGCCCCGTTCCTGTCGTCAGATCACCGGCGGGACGCCCCCGCAAACGCGAGGACAGATGCGCACCATTACCACGACCGAAGAGCTTGCGTCATTTTGCGCAGCGGCCAAATCAGCCCCCTATGTCACCATCGACACAGAATTCCTGCGCGAGCGTACCTATTGGTCAAAGCTCTGCCTGATTCAGATGGCGCTGCCGGGCAAGGACGGAGACGCGGTCCTCGTTGACCCGATCATCGGCGAAGAGATGTCGATGGAGCCGCTTTATGACCTCTTCCGCCATGAGGCGACGGTGAAGGTCTTCCATGCGGCGCGCCAGGATCTGGAGATCTTTTTCGTCGAAGGCGGTGTCTTCCCGGTGCCGCTGTTCGATACGCAAATCGCTGCCATGGTCTGCGGTTTCGGCGAGCAGGTCGGCTATGAGACGCTGGTCAGGAAAATCGCGCGGGCCAATCTCGACAAGACCTCGCGGTTCACCGACTGGTCGCGCCGGCCTTTGTCCGAGGCACAGAAGGAATATGCCCTGGCCGACGTCACCCATTTGAGGGTGATCTATGAATGGCTGGCGGCGCAATTGCAGAAAAACGGCCGCGCCCCCTGGGTCGAGGAAGAGCTGGCTGTGCTGACCGATCCGGCCACCTATACGGTGCATCCGGATGAGGCCTGGAAGCGGATCAAGACCCGCACCTCATCCGGGCGGTTCCTGGCCATTGTGCGCGAACTGGCGAAATTCCGCGAGAGCTGGTCGCAGGGCCAGAACGTGCCGCGCTCGCGGGTGATGAAGGATGATGCGCTGCTGGAACTCGCCTCGACCCGTCCGACTTCGATGGAGGAACTCGGGCGCTCGCGGCTCCTGCTGCGCGAGGGCAGAAAGCCTGAGATTGCCGAGGGAATCCTCGCAGCGATCCAGGCCGGGATGGAAGCGCGGACCGAAGATCTGCCCAAGGTGGTGCAGCAACCCGATCAGCCGCAGACCAACGGCGCGCTGGCTGATCTGTTGCGGGTGCTGCTCAAAGCAAAATCCGAACAGCTGGGCGTGGCGCCCCGGCTGATCGCGGCCGCGTCGGATCTGGATGCAATTGCCGCAGGTAAGCGCGATGTCGAAGCGCTGAAAGGCTGGCGCGGCGAGGTTTTCGGTGACGAGGCACTGCGCCTGTGCAAAGGCGAAATCGCTCTGACCGCCAGAGGCACCGAAATCCGTACGATCCGGATCTGATCATCGGCCTGGAACTGCGACAAAAGAAGAAGGGGGCTGTCTGCCCCCCGGTCCGCTGCGCGGCCCTCCCCCCGAGGATACTTAGGGACAGATGAAAGACGCTTTCTTTTCACGTGTCTGAAAATATCCCCGGGGGAGGCCGAAGGCCGTGGGGGCAGGCAGCCCCCATCCGCGATCAGCGACCGGCGGAACGGGCGTCATTCGCGCCCTGGACCACGATCTTACGCACATTGGCCAGCCTGATCTTCGACAGGTGCAGCGCCACCGTCACCTCGCGCGAGCGTTGCGTATTGGCGGGCTGCGCCTTGAACGGGGGCGAGATGCGGAAATCCAGCACCAGGACACCTTCCGGCGTTACCGGTTGCGGCACCAGCGACGCCTCCCACCAGCCCTGGGTCGGCGTCAGCCCGGTCGCCCGGACGATTGCGCCCGAAGAGACCTGCTCGATTTTCATATCAAGCACCGTCTGGACCCGTTCGCGCTGGTCCTGAGGCGTCTCTTCGATCACCACCTTTTCCGCAGGCTCTGATGTCCCGAACCAGTTAAACGGGTTCAGCCGGCTGTCTCTCATTCCGCCACAGGCGGCTAGCGTCAGCAAAAGGCAAACAGCGGTCGCTTTGCGGATCATCCGTCACTCTCCATCATCCATCCCTTCGGTATCGCGAAAGTCGCGCTTTGAAAAGCCGCCGCAGCAGAACCTTGCCCGCATCGTTGTCCAATGAGCGCTCTGGACCTTGCCCGCGCACGCGGCTAGGCCAGTCGGGCAGAAGGAGAACCGCCATGGCCACGCCCGCATTCGAGGAAATTGCCGAGACCCTGGAATTCCTGGACGACTGGGAAGAGCGCTATCGCCATGTCATTGAGCTGGGCAAGGCGATGCCGGCACTGGATGCCAGTTTCCACGTTCCCGCCTATAAGGTCGAGGGCTGCGCGAGCCAGGTCTGGCTGCGCCCGCAGATCACCCCGGAGCGGTTCGATTTCCAGGGCGACTCGGATGCGATGATCGTCCGCGGGCTGATCGCCATCCTGCACGCGCTTTACGCGGGCCTCACGCCGGCCGAGGTGCTCAAAGTCGATGCGCTCGCGGAATTCGCGCGGATCGGGCTGAAGGAAAACCTCTCCGCGCAGCGCTCTAACGGGCTGCACGCCATGGTGGAACGGATCCGCCTGCTTGCCGGCAGCTGATCAGCGCCGCGTATCAGAGCGGCGCGCAGGCGGCTTTGAGCCATTCGCGGGTCGGTTCGGTGACGCGCGGCCCGATCAGCGCAAGCACCCTTGCGTGATAGTGGTCAAGCCAGGCGCGCTCCTCCGCTGACATCTGTGCGGCAAGGATCAGCCTTCGGTCAAAGGGCGCCAGGGTCAGCGTGTCGAAACAAAGCTGGTCACGGTTGTCGCCAAGGGCAGGGGCCTCTGTCACCACGATCAGGTTTTCAAGCCGGATGCCGAAGGCCCCCTCGCGGTAATAGCCCGGCTCGTTCGAGAGGATCATCCCCGGCTCGAGCGGAACTTCTGAGATCCGTGAGATCCGCTGCGGCCCCTCATGCACCGAAAGAAACGCGCCGACCCCATGCCCGGTGCCGTGATTGTAATCGAGACCGCGCGTCCAGAGGAATTGCCGCGCCAGCGGGTCGAGATCGCGCCCCGAAAGCCCGCGCGGCCAGCGCGCGGTCGAGACCGCGATCATGCCGCGCAGCACTGCTGTATAGCAATTGCGCGCCTCATTACCCGGATCGCCAATCGCGATGGTGCGGGTGATATCGGTGGTGCCATCCTTGTACTGCGCGCCGGAATCCACCAGCAGCAACTCGCCATGGCTCAAAGCGCGGTCGGTATCTTCCGTCACCCGGTAATGGATGATCGCGCCATCGGGGCCGGCGCCGCAGATCGTATCAAAACTGATATCATGCAGAAGATTGGTCGCACGGCGAAAGCTTTCCAGCGCTCCGACCACCGAGATCTCGGTAAGATCGCCGGGGGCATTGGCATCGAGCCAGCACAGAAACTCGCAAACCGCCGAACCGTCGCGCAGATGCGCTTCGGCGGTGGCCGCAATTTCGATCGCGTTCTTGCGCGCCTTCGGCAGAAGACAGGGGTCGGGACCTGCGCTGACCGCAATGCCAGCCTCCTCCAGCTCAGACCAGACCGCCAGCGGTGCAGATCCCGGATCAAGCCGCACCGGGCCGGAAAGCAGGCGCAGCGCCGGCGCGAAAGCGGCGGGTGGGCGCAACGTGACCTCTGGGCCCAGAATCGCCCGCAGCTCCGGATCAAACTTCGCGGGTTCCGCAAAGAGGCTGAGGCGGCCATCGGCAAAGATCACGGCGAAAGCCTGCACCACCGGATTGCGCGGCACATCGCCGCCCCGGATGTTCAGCAGCCAGCAGATCGAATCGGGCAGGGTGATCACCGCCGCCGCCTCACCGCGCGCGGCCAGCGCCGCCCCGATCCGGTGGCGCTTGTCGGTGGCGCTTTCGCCGGCCAGCGCTTCGGGATGCGCGAAGGCTGCCACACAGGGCGCGCCGGGCCGGTCGGCCCAGATCCGGTCGACCAGATTGCCACAGGGCCTGAGCGTCACAGCGCTGCCCTCAAGCGCGCGTTCCAGCCGCTGGATCTCATCGCGCGTATGCAGCCAGGGGTCAAAGCCGATCACGCCAGCAACAGCAGTGCCCCGGATCCACTCACCGGTCTGGATTTCCGGCCAGGGAACCGGCGTGAAATGGCCCTGATCGACCTGATCCTTCACCTGGGTCCGATACCGCCCGTCGATGAAGACCCCGGCCCGATCCGTCAGCGCCACACAGAACCCGGCCGATCCGGTGAACCCCGTCAGCCAGGCCAGCCGCGCATCGCAATCGGCGACATATTCCCCCTGATGCGCATCGGCGCGCGGCACGATGAAGCCCCAAAGCCCCTCCGCCGCCATCTCCCCGCGCAAAGCAGCAAGCCGCCCCGGCCCCGCTTCCGGTGAGGCCGGATTGTCAAAGCTCTGAAACATGGAAAGGCTCCATTTTCTGTCTCTAAATATCCCGGGGGAGTCCCGGAACGGGACGGGGGCAGCGCCCCCTTACCCGGTTTTCCGCATCCCCGCCCGTTTGGCAGCGCGCGGATCCTTGTCAAACAGCCCCGCCAGCTGCTCGGTCATAGCCCCCGCCAGTTGCTCGACATCGGTGATGGTGACCGCGCGCTGATAATAGCGCGTCACATCATGGCCGATCCCGATCGCGATCAGCTCGACCGCGCGGCGCTTTTCCACCATCGCGATCACATCGCGCAGATGTTTCTCGAGGAAACTCGCCGGGTTCACCGACAGGGTCGAATCGTCAACCGGCGCGCCATCCGAGATCACCATCAGGATCCGCCGCGCCTCTGGGCGCGCCAGCATCCGGCGATGCGCCCATTCCAGCGCCTCGCCGTCGATATTCTCCTTCAGGAGCCCCTCTTTCATCATCAGGCCCAGATTGGGCCGCACCCGCCGCCAGGGCGCATCGGCACTTTTATAGATGATATGGCGCAGATCATTCAGCCGGCCCGGCTGCTGCGGCCGACCCTCGGCGAGCCATTTCTCCCGGCTCTGGCCACCTTTCCAGGCGCGGGTGGTGAAACCGAGGATCTCGGTCTTGACCTGGCAGCGCTCCAGGGTGCGGGCAAGAACATCGGCACAGATCGCCGCGATCGAGATCGGCCGCCCGCGCATCGACCCCGAATTGTCGATCAGCAGTGTCACCACCGTGTCGCGGAACTCGGTATCCTTTTCCCATTTGAACGAAAGCGGCGTGGTCGGGTTCGCGACGACCCGTGCAAGCCGCCCGGCATCCAGTACGCCCTCTTCAAGGTCAAACAGCCAGGAGCGGTTCTGCTGCGCCTGCAGACGCCGCTGCAATTTGTTCGCCAGCCGCCCCACTGCGCCTTTCAGCGGGTCAAGCTGCTGATCGAGATAGGCCCGGAGGCGCTCCAGCTCTGCCGGTTCCGCCAGTTCTTCGGCGCGGATCTCTTCGTCAAACTGAGTCGTGTAGACGGTGTAATTCGGATCGGCATCGGAATGGGGGGCGGGAGGCGGCGGCTCCAGCGGCGCCTCGCCCTCGGGCATCTCGGTCTCATCGCCAAGCTCCATCTCGGCATTGTCGTCCATCTGGACCTGAGCCTGAGATTCGTCCTGCTGTTCTTCCTGGGACCGCTCGGGCGAGGCCTCTGCCTCTTCACCCTGCTCCTCTTCACCCTCCTGTTGATCGGGGCTGTCCTGATCCTCTTCGGCCTCGTCGCCGGCCTCGTCGTCATCGGGGCGATCCGGGTCATCGCCCAGCTGATCGCCATAGCCGAGATCCTGGATCACCTGGCGCGCCAGCCGCGCGAAAGCCGACTGATCCGAGAGCACCTCATCGAGGTTCCCCAGCGTGCCGCCGGCCTGTTCCTCGATAAAGCCGCGCCAGAGCGACATCACATTCTCGGCGCCGCCCGGCAATTTCCGCCCGGTGGCAAGCGCGCGGACCAGGTAGCCCGCCGCGACCGGCAAAGGTGCATCCTGGGCCGAAGCGATCTGCGAATAGCCCTTGCGATCCGCTTCCTGGCCGATCTTTGCATCGATATTGGTGGCCGTGCCGGGCATCACCCGGGCGCCCATCGCCTCGCAGCGCGCGGTCTCCATCGCCTCGTAAATATCGCGGGCCAGCTGTCCGACCGGCGCATATTTCGCCGCCGTCTTCTCATCATGAAACTTGCGCCGCATCGCGAAAGCATCCGCCGTGCCACGGGCGAGCATTACCTCATCCCGCGTCATACGCCGCGAAACCTGCGGCAGCCGGACGCCATCGCGGTTCATGCCGGGCGGGTCGACCGAATAGGAAACGGTCATCTCCGGATCGTCGGCCAACACTTTCGTGGCCTCGGCAAGGGCTTTTTTAAAAGGATCGGCGGGATTATCGGCGGGTTTGCTCATGGATGGACCCTGTCACCGGCGCGGGTGGAGATGCAAGGAAAATACCGCAGACCGGGGAGGGGGGCTGTCTGCCCCCCGGTCCGCTGCGCGGCCCTCCCCCCGAGGATATTTAAAGACAGAAAATATGCGAAAACCTGCTTTCATTTTCTGTCTGAAAATATCCTCGGGGGGAGGCCGAAGGCCGCGGGGGGCAGGCAGCCCCCCGTCTTCTTCTTACTTCATGGCCATCGAGGCGGCGGATTCCGGCAGCTCTTCATTGAAGCAGCGCTGGTAGAACTCGGCGACGGTCTGACGCTCCAGCTCATCGCATTTGTTCAGGAAGGAAAGCCGGAATGCATAGCCCACATTGCGGAAGATCTGCGCGTTCTGGGCCCAGTTCAGCACGGTACGCGGCGACATTACGGTCGAGAGATCACCGTTCATGAAGGCAGTACGGGTAAGGTCGGCCACTGTCACCATCTGGCTCATGGTTTTACGGCCCTCGGCCGTGTTGTAATGCGGGTTTTTCGCCAGGACGATGGCGGTTTCCGCATCATGTGACAGGTAATTCAGCGTGGCGACCAGCGACCAGCGGTCCATCTGGGCCTGGTTGATCTGCTGCACCCCGTGATAGAGGCCGGTTGTGTCGCCAAGGCCCACCGTATTCGCGGTTGCGAACAGGCGGAAGGACGGATGCGGCGTGATGATCTCATTCTGATCGAGCAGCGTCAGCTTGCCGTCATGCTCCAGCACACGCTGGATCACGAACATCACATCGGCGCGGCCGGCATCGTATTCGTCGAACACAATCGCCACCGGGTTGCGCAGGGCCCAGGGCAGGATGCCCTCCTGGAATTTCGTCACCTGACGTCCGTCTTCCAGTTTGATCGCATCCTTACCGATCAGGTCGATCCGGCTGATATGGCTGTCGAGGTTGACGCGCACACAGGGCCAGTTCAGCCGCGCGGCGACCTGTTCGATATGGGTCGATTTCCCGGTGCCGTGATAGCCCTGGATCATCACCCGGCGATTATAGGCAAAGCCTGCCAGAATCGCGAGCGTGGTATCGGGGTCGAACTTATAGGTGCTGTCGATCTCGGGCACGCGATCTGTGCGATCGGCGAAGCCCTTGACCCGCATATCGGTATCGATGCCGAACACCTCGCGGACAGAGATTTCTTCGGTCGGCTTGATCGCATTCTCGGGCATGGTTACGTCCAGATTTCGGGCAAATTTCAGGCGGTCCCGAGTTCATGGAACATTACGCACAGACGTGCAAGAGCGGCTTTGGTCGGGAGACTTGTAACCGGCATTGGGGCAAGCGTCAGCGGTGATGGCCCAGGCGTCAGCTCTGCAAACCCCGCCAGCGGAGGATGGCAGATGGGCGCCGGCCTTTTCTCAGCCTGGCGTAGCGCGGTTTCTGTCTGCCGGGCACCACTCACAGATCGCAACGGCGGCGATCAGCACGAGCAGCGACAGGCTTTCATGGTAGAGGAGCGATGCCGCCGCATTCGGCAACGCAATCAGCAGTTCAGCAATGGCGGTGGGCAGCGATGGCGCAAGTTTCGCGCCAATCTGGCCCATCCCGCTCAGCGGCGCGCTAAGGTGATCGAAGCTGAGCCCTGCGATCATGGCGCTGACGCCGTAAACCGGGACAATGAGCGTTGAAGCGATCTTCGGCCACCAGCCGGACCGCCGCCAGAACGGGGTGAAAAGCGCCGCGGCAACTGCCGCGAAGCCAATCAGAAACCAGGGCGTCGAGGTGAGGCCAATCAAGTGCAGATTCCGCGCCGGTTCTTCCGAAAAGGCGACGCGAATCGCCAGCGCAAGCAAGGTCGCCAGCGCCATGACCGCAGCATTCTGCTTTCGGCTCATTCTGTCTGCCCGTCCTTGTTTGGCTTGCGGCCGCAAAAGCCTGTGGCGATGGCTTTCAACTCTGCCTCAGTCGCGGAAATGCCGGCTGTCCTTGATCTGGTCCCAGGCCCAGACCACCTCTTGCAGCATCTCTTCCTGACTGCGGTCTCCGCCATTCATATCCGGGTGAAGAACCTTGATCAGGCCTTTGTATTGCTTGCGGATTTCCGTTTTGGTCATGGTGTCGCGGGAATCTAGGATCTCCAGTGCCTTCCTCTCGGTCGGCGGCAATTTGCGCGTGGCGCCGGTCGAGGCGGTCGAGGGCGCCGAACGGGTGCCTTTCTCGCCAAGGATCTCCAGCGGGTCATTCACCCCCATCCGGGCCCAGGCATTGCCGTCATCCTTTTTGGAAAACGGCTTGGTCTCGCGCTCCCAAAGCCGGTCTTTCTCGACGATGCGTCTGAATTCCTCATCCGAGGTGCCGTCAAAGAAATTCCACTTCAGGTTGTATTCGCGAATATGGTCCTTACAGAACCAGAAAAATTCGTCGAGCTGCTCACGCGATTTCGGCGCACGGAACTCGCCGCCTCTGTCGCAATCAGGGTAGTCACAGCGATGCGTCGAGGTTGCAGCCGCAGAGACACCGGCGCGGCGGCCGGCGGATTTACGCTTCTTATCCGTGGAAACACGGAGATCGAATTCGAATGGGTTCTTACTGACCATTGGATAGAGGGCCTTATGCTGCCTTTCCGACTCGGGCGGCCAAGTTTAGGTGATTTAGCGGCGGATTGAAGAGGGGGTAGGTGAAAATGCCTGTGATTGACGAAATCGAGACAAAGCTGCGCGCGGCTTTCGCACCGGATGAGCTGGAGGTGCTGAATGAAAGCCATCGCCATGCCGGGCATTCCGGCGATGATGGCACCGGCGAGACGCATTTCGCGGTGCGCATCCGCGCCGGTGTTTTCGCGCCGATGAGCCGGATCGCCAGGCATCGCGCGGTGCTGGCGGCGCTTGAAGATATTCCGGGGCGTATCCACGCGCTGGCGCTGGATATCGGCTGAAACCGGCTTACGGGCCGGGGGGCACTGCTGCCCCGGCTGCGGATATGCGAGGCTTTCTCCACGTGGATATGCAGGGAGGATGCCATGCAGTTCAATCCCGAGACCGATCTGCGGATCGAGCGCCGCTTTCAGTCCGCGCCCGACCGCATCTGGCGCTGTCTGACCGAGCCCGCCCTGATCGAGGCCTGGTTCGCCCCGCGCCCCGTTGTCACCCGCGATGTCAGCCTGGATCTGCGACCGGGCGGTTCCTTCCGTTCGGTGATGGATGTGCCGGGGCATGGCGAGATGCCGGGTCATGGCTGCGTGCTTGAGGTGGTTTCCGGGCGGCGCCTCGTCTGGACCGATCTGATGCGTGGCGGCTGGCACCCGAATGAGGGCAGCTTTGGCTTTACCGCAGTGATGGAGGTGCTGCCCGACGGTGCGGGCTCGCTTTACCGCGCCAATGCGCTGCACCGCACAGCGGCGCAAAAGGCAGAGCATGAGAAAATGGGCTTTCACGACGGCTGGGGCGCGGCCGCCGATCAGCTGGGAGCGCTTGCGCTGACGCTTTAATCCCCGGCGGTGACAGCCCGGGGACGACAGGGAGACAACAGGGGCTGGCCGCGTCTGACCTGACGTCTGGCATGGCGCGCGGGGCGCGGATCGCCACAAGCACCGCATCCCCTGCCGCCACAGCGCCGCAGCCTTATCGGCTGCCAACATAAGGTTCGTTACAACGGCCCGCGTCAGAAGATCGCGGTATCGCGGTTTTCGCGCGGCTCTGCCATGGACTTCCCCCCTGATTCTGCCGCCATTCTGCCAGGCCGGGCAGCGTCTGGCAGGGGTGCAGCTGAAGGAGCGTTTCACCATGACCCGGATCCCGCCTCCCGCTTCAACCCCGCGCCTGGCCGCGCTGGCCGTGGTGGTGCATGAGGGCAGGGTGCTGCTGGTGCGGCGCCGGAACCCGCCTGACCAGGGGCTCTGGGGCTATCCCGGCGGCAAGGTGGAGTTCGGCGAGCGCGTCTGCGACGCGGCCCTGCGCGAGCTGGCTGAGGAAACCGGGATCATCGCGGCTGTCATCCGCCAGCTGCCCGGGCTTGATATCATCGGGCCGGTCCGCGCGGGCGCAGAGGCGCCGGTGCGCGCGCGCGCAGAGGCGGCAGAGGAGGCCGCCTGGCATTATTTCCTCGTGCCGGTGATCTGCCGCTACCTCTCGGGCGAGGTTCTGGCGGCGGATGATGCCGAAGAGGCTGCCTGGTTTTCCTGTGACGCGGTGCTCGCCCGCGCCCTTGCGATGAGCGCTGATGTCGATGCGGTTCTGCGGGCGGCGCTTCACAAGGCAGAGATCGTCGCCCCGTGAGCCGCTGCCAGAGCGGAACCCGGGCCTGAACCCCGCGCCGCCCCCTTGTAACCTCCGGGGCGCGGGTCCAGGTATTCATCTATAAGGAAAGGGAAATCGCCATGACCGCCGATCATTCCAGCCCCGACGAAGCCTCCGTCGCCGGGACCTCCCCCGCAGATGCCGTTTCGGGCAGGGCCCATGACCCGCGCACCGTCTGGCTGGCCGATTACCGCCCCTTCAGCCATCTGATCGACCGGGTCGCGCTGACCTTCCAGCTTGCGCCGAAATCCACGAAAGTCGCGGCAAAGATGCATCTGCGCCCCAATCCCGAGGCAAAGGGCCGCCATGTGCTGCGGCTTGACGGCGAGGATCTGCGGCTGATCTCGCTGCGCCTTGACGGCGCGCTGCTGGATCTGACCCCGGATGAGACCGGGCTGACCATTCCCGCCGACCTTCTGCCCGATGGCCCCTTCACGCTGGAAACGCTGGTCGAGATCGATCCGGCCTCGAATACCGCGCTTGAGGGGCTTTACATGTCGAACGGCATGTATTGCACGCAATGCGAGGCCCAGGGCTTTCGCAAGATCACCTTCTACCCCGACCGTCCCGATGTGATGGCGCGGTTCCATGTCCGCATCGAAAGCGATCTGCCGGTGCTTTTGTCCAACGGCAATCCGGCGGGGCGCGGCGGGTCCTGGGCGGAGTGGGATGACCCCTGGCCCAAACCCGCCTATCTTTTTGCGCTGGTGGCCGGTGATCTCGTGGCGCATCACGACAGCTTCACAACGCGGTCAGGCCGCGCCATCGATCTGGAGATCTGGGTCCGTCCGGGCGATGAAAATCGCTGTGCCTGGGCGATGGACAGCCTGATCCGGTCGATGAAATGGGACGAAGAGGTTTACCGGCGCGAATATGATCTCGACGTTTTCAACATCGTTGCCGTCGATGATTTCAACATGGGCGCGATGGAAAATAAGGGGCTGAACATCTTCAACTCCAAATTCGTGCTGGCCAGCCCCGAGACCGCCACCGATGACGATTTCGCCCGGATCGAGGCGATCATTGCGCATGAATATTTCCACAACTGGACCGGCAATCGTATCACCTGCCGCGACTGGTTCCAGCTTTGCCTGAAAGAGGGGCTGACGGTTTTCCGCGATCAGCAATTCTCGGGTGATATGCGGTCTCATGCGGTGAAACGGATCGAGGATGTGGCGCTGCTCCGCGCCCGGCAGTTCCGCGAGGATCAGGGGCCGCTGGCGCATCCGGTGCGGCCCGAAAGCTTTGTCGAGATCAACAATTTCTACACTGCCACCGTCTATGAAAAAGGCGCCGAGCTGATCGGAATGCTGAAAACCCTGGTCGGCGATGCCGCCTGGGATCAGGCGCTTGATCTTTATTTCACCCGCCATGACGGCGATGCCGCGACGATCGAGGATTGGCTGAAGGTTTTTGAGGATGTGACCGGCCGCGATCTGAGCCAGTTCGCCCGCTGGTATCACGAGGCGGGCACGCCACGCCTGAACCTCTGCGAAAGCTTTGAGAACGGGCGCTATACGCTGACCTTCCGCCAGCAAACTCCGGCGACGCCCGGCCAGGCACAGAAGACGTCAAAGGTGATCCCGATTGCGGTCGGGCTCCTCGCGCCGGACGGGTCCGAGGTGGTGCCGACCCGGGTGCTCGAGATGACAGATGCCGGGCAATCCTTCACATTCGACGGGCTTGCGGCGCGCCCGGTGGCCTCTGTGTTGCGCGGGTTCTCGGCGCCCGTGGTTCTGGAGCGCGAGACCACTGCGTCCGAGCGCGCCTTCCTGCTCGCGCATGACAGTGACCTCTTCAACCGCTACGAGGCGGGCCGCTCGCTCGCACGCGAGATGCTGACTGATATGGTGCGCGGCAAAGATGATCTGCTGGCCGGCTGGATCCAGGCTCTGGTGCCGCTGATCCGCGATCAGGGGCTGGATCCTGCCTTCCGCGCGCTTTTGCTGCGCCTGCCGGGCGAGGATGATCTGGCCCAGGCGCTGCATGATCAGGGTATCGACCCCGATCCCGACGCGATCCGGGCCGCCCGCCGCGACGCCGTGAAGGCGCTGGCCGTGGCCCTCAAAGCTGACCTGCCCGGGCTGATCCGGGGGCTCGCCGATACCGGCCCCTTCATCCCCGACGCCGCCGGCGCGGGGCGGCGGGCGCTGACCAATGCGTTGCTTGCGTTTTTGTCGCGTATAGAGGACGGAGCGGCCGCGAGGTCGGCCTTTGCCGCCGCCAGCAATATGACCGCAAGCATCGGCGCGCTGGCGGCGCTTCTGGACATTGGCGCGGGCCAGGCGGAACTGGCGGCCTTCGCGACCCGCTGGTCCGACGACCGCAATGTCATGGACAAATGGTTCTCGCTGCAGATCAGCTGCGCCGCACCGGAGCGGGTGGCGGCGCTGGTTGATGAGCTGACACAGCGACCGGATTTCGACCTGAAGAACCCCAATCGCTTCCGCGCGGTGTTCGGCGCCTTTGCGGCCAATCACGCGGGCTTCCACCGCGCCGATGGCGCGGGCTACCGGCTACTGGCGGACTGGCTTTTGCAGCTGGACCCGCTGAACCCGCAGACGGCGGCCCGCATGTCGACCGCTTTCGAGACCTGGCCGCGCTATGACGCGACGCGCCAGGGCCTGATCCGCGCTGCGCTGAGCCGCATCCTCGCCACGCCCGGCCTCAGCCGCGATCTGTCGGAAATGGCCGGTCGGATGCTTGCTGCCGGGTAAGGGCTGGCGTTCAGAGTGCTGATACGCAAAACGGCCCCGCAAGGGGCCGCTTTCATTTCCGCGCCAGCACGGCCCGGGTCAGAGTTTCGCCGACCCCGAGCACCAGGGCTGAGCCGAGGTCCAGGCAGCCATCTCGGCGCGTTTTTCGGATTTGCGGAACGGGCCCCAGTCGCGGCCAATGCCCTGATTGCCTGCACCGGCAACAACCCCGTCCCGCGCCACGGCTTTCGAGAAGATCTCGACCGCACAGCTCAGGTTCTCGCCACCATCTTTAAGCGCCGAAACCGATTGCGCGTCACAGCCATGCGAGGCGGCCGTGCGCGGCGAGATCTGCATCAGCCCGATATAGCGCCCGCCACCGCCCGAAGCTTTCGGGTTCCAGGTGCTTTCATGTTTCGCAACCGCATGCATCAGCCCGACCCAGAAGGCGCGGCGTTGTTCGACCGATGCCGATTTATAGGCCGGGCACCAGGTTGCGATATCAGAGGGCACGCGCGCCGAAAGCTCGGAATCCTTCTGGGACACGGCCGCCAGGGCCTCATAGGTCCATTCCTTTGATCCGGAATAGCGCTCCCAGCCCATTTGCGAGGTGGCGATGAAACTCTCGGAGGGAACTGCTTTGGTTCTGCCACCGGCCTGAACGCAGGCGCTCAGAGACAGGGCAACCGTTACTGCCGCAAGGGCACGCAGACCCAGCCTGGAGATTTTCATACTTCTTGCCTTTTATGGCCTCGGGACAATGCCGAAAGGGCGAGCCGGATAACAGGCAAACCGCAGGAATCGACGGTGCGGCAATAAGCGGCTAAGCTTGGAAACGCAAAGTTCTGTGCGAAAAACCGGCGGGATCCCGCCACTCCGCCTGGCGGGATCCCGCCCGAAGCCGCGTTCTGCTGCCCTTTTTCCCCTCATTTGGCCCGCGATCTCAGCCTGGCTTTGCTGCGCGAGAGCCGATCCGCTCGGGGCCAGCCGGGTCTTGCCCCCGGCCCGCGCGCGCCCTAAACACCATCGGGACCGCTCAACGGGGTGCTTTTCCGGCCTCCCGCAGCGCGTGATTCTGTCAACTGACCCGATCCCGACCTGCCGCAGAGGTGGACTATGCTCGATCTGACCTATACGCCCCCCGTTCCGAAAGTCATCGCCGGTGCGAAACATGACTGGGAACTGGTGATCGGGATGGAGATCCATGCCCAGGTCGCCTCGAATTCCAAGCTGTTCTCGGGCGCCTCAACCACTTTCGGTGCCGAGCCGAACACCAATGTCAGCTTTGTTGACTGCGCGATGCCGGGCATGCTGCCGGTGATCAATGAATTCTGCGTCGAACAGGCGGTCCGCACCGGGCTGGGCCTCAAGGCCGAAATCAACCTGCGCTCGGCCTTTGACCGCAAGAACTACTTCTACCCCGACCTGCCGCAGGGCTATCAGATCAGCCAGCTCTATCATCCGATCGTGGGCGAGGGCGAAGTTCTGGTCGAAATGGGCCCGGGCGTGGCCCGCCTGGTGCGGATTGAACGCATCCATCTTGAACAGGATGCCGGCAAGTCGATCCATGACATCGACCCGAACCTGAGCTTTGTCGATTTCAACCGCACCGGTGTCGCGCTGATGGAGATCGTCTCGCGCCCGGATATCCGCGGGCCGGAGGAAGCCGCAGCCTATGTCGCAAAGATGCGCCAGATCCTGCGCTATCTCGGCACCTGCGACGGCAATATGCAAAACGGCAATCTGCGGGCCGATGTCAACGTCTCGGTCTGCCGCCCCGGCCAGTATGAGAAATACCAGGCGAGCCAGGATTTCAGCCATCTCGGCACGCGCTGCGAGCTGAAGAACATGAACTCCATGCGCTTCATTCAGGCTGCGATTGATTTCGAGGCCCGCCGCCAGATCGCCATTCTCGAGGATGGCGGCGAAGTGGTGCAGGAAACCCGCCTTTACGATCCGGACAAAAACGAGACCCGCTCGATGCGCTCGAAAGAAGAGGCGCATGATTACCGCTATTTCCCATGCCCCGATCTCCTGCCGCTGGAAATCGAACAGGCCTGGGTCGACGGGATCGCGGAATCGATGCCGGAACTGCCCGATGCCAAAAAGGCGCGGTTCATGTCTGATTACGGGCTGACCGATTACGACGCGAGCGTCCTGACGGCGGAACTGGAAAATGCCAGCTATTTCGACACGGTCGCGAAGGGCAGGGATGGCAAGCTTTCGGCCAATTGGGTGATCAACGAGCTGTTTGGCAGGCTGAAAAAGGAAGGCCAGGAGATCGGCGAAAGCCCGGTCTCGGCGGCGCAGCTTGGCGGCATTGTCGATCTGATTTCTGCGAATGTGATTTCGGGAAAGATCGCCAAGGATCTGTTCGAGATCGTCTGGACCGAGGGCGGCGACCCGGCGGTTCTGGTCGAGGAACGCGGTATGAAGCAGGTGACGGATACCGGCGCCATCGAGGCAGCGGTCGATCAGATCATCGCTGAAAACCCCGCCCAGGTTGAAAAAGCGAAACAGAACCCGAAACTTGCGGGCTGGTTCGTAGGCCAGGTGATGAAGGCGACCGGCGGCAAGGCGGCCCCCGGTGCGGTCAATGATCTGGTGATGAAAAAACTCGGCCTCTGAAGCGCGGCCAATGGGTGGTTGCCTTCGGGCAACAGAATATTCACAGGCTCCGGCATGGCTTGACCGCCCCGGGGCCTGTGTTAATTTTCGGCCCAGGGGCGTGAAACCGTCGCCCCGATGGCAGGGGGACGACCCCTTCGCCTCAGGTTCTGCCCGGGACGGCCCGGCTCTTCTGGAGGCATGGCCGTAATGGCATGGATTTTTCTGATTGTTGCGGGGGTGCTCGAGGTTCTGTGGGCCTATAGCATGAAGCTCTCGGATGGGTTTACGAAGCTTTGGCCCAGCGTCATCACGCTGGTGGCGATGGTGTTCAGCTTCGGGCTTTTGTCGTTGGCGATGCGGGTGCTGCCACTGGGCACCGCCTATACGATCTGGACCGGGATCGGTGCGGTCGGGGCTTTTGTGGTCGGGATCATATTCCTGCACGAGCCGGCGACGGCGCTGCGCATTCTTGCCGCCTGTATGATCGTTGGGGGGCTGGTCCTGATGAAGCTGTCCTCCTGACCCCGGGAACGAGCTGGCATCCTACCATCACCTGGGGGGCGCCGATGGGCGCCCCACAACATAGGCTGCCTGATGCGGTAATGGGGTGGGTTGCGGAAAAAACGTTTTGTGATTTGGACTTACCATGGAAAATTCACTAAACTGCCTGCAAGAAACCAAAGCCGGAGAGCAGGATGCAACGGTTCGAATATAAGGTGGTTCCGGCGCCCCGCAGGGGTGAGAAGGCGCGTGGCGTCAAATCCACGGAGGAGCGTTTCGCGCTGGCCCTGAGCACGGTGATGAATGAACTGGGCGCCGAGGGCTGGGATTATGTGCGCGCAGACAGCCTGCCTTGTGATGAGCGTTCGGGTCTGACCGGCACGAAAACCAGCTTTCAGAACATGCTGGTCTTCCGGCGTGAAATTCTTGCCGAGGCGCCGCGCGCTCCGGTGTTCACGCGGGCTGCGGTGGCGCCTGCGGCATCGCCGGCAGAGCCTGCGCCCGCCATGCCTGTGGCCGCCGCGCCCGTTGCAGCACCCGAGGCTGCAGCCATCGTGGCTCCGGTCCTGCATGCCCAGCCCCGTGAGGTGAATTCTGCGCCTTCGCTTGGCCCGGCACGGCCGGAAGTGGCCGCGGAATAGGCCCTCAGGTTATGCCCCCTGCGCGGCGCGCAGGGCTTCGGGCAGGACTTCGGCGACCAGATCCATCATCGGCTCTGGCCCGAGGCTGATGCGGATACAGCGATCCAGAGGTGCTACACCAGGCATGCGGATGAACAATCCGCGTGCCTCGCATTCCGCCAGAACACGGCGCGAATAATCGCCATCGCGACCGCAATCCATCGTGACGAAATTGGTGGCCGAGGGCAGGGGCTCCAGCCCGTTTTCGCGGGCGATTGCGCCCATCCGGTCGCGGGCCGCGCTGATGCGGGCGCGGATGGTCGGGATCCAGTCCGGGTCCTGCAGCGAGGCCAGCGCGCCCGCGAGGCTGATCCGCCCCATGCCGAAATGGTCGCGGATCCGGTCGAAACTTCCGGCAAGATCGGGCGCGGCAATCGCATAGCCGACCCGCGCCCCCGCCAGCCCCCAGGCTTTCGAGAAACTGCGCAACCGGATCACCTGCGGATGGTCGGCGGGGATATCTGGGATGGCTTCATCCGGGGCGAGCTCTGCATAGGCCTCGTCCAGCACGAGGAGCGTTTCCGGCGGCAGCGCATCGGCAAGCGCGCGGATCGTGGCGCCGGGATGATGGCTGCCCATCGGATTGTCGGGATTGGCGAGATAGAGGAGCCTTGCGCGATGGGTCTTTGCCGCTGCAAGCAGCGCCTCGGGGTCTTCATGCGCGCCAAGATAGGGCACCCGGATCAGATCGGCGCCGGCGCCCGCGACGTGGAAATTGAAGGTCGGATAGGCACCAAGGCTTGTCACCACCGTCTCGCTGGGTTGCAACACCATCCGGCACAAAAGACCCAAGAGCGTATCCACCCCCGCCGCAACAGCGATATGGCCGGGCGTGCAACCGTGGCGGGCTGCAAGTGCCTGTTTCAGATCGTAATTCTCGGGGTCGGCATACATCCATGCCTCGGATGTCGCTTCCTGCATCGCGGCCAGCGCGCGGGGCGAGGGGCCAAAGCCGCTTTCATTGGCGCCCAGCCGGGCGCGGAAGGGGCGGCCGTTGCGGCGCTCCAGCGTCTCGGGGCCGGTAAAGGGCACGGTGGCGGGAAGGGCGGCGATGCGGGGCGTAAGGAAGCGGCTCATGATGGCGCGACAATGGCCGCTTCACCACGCCCCGGCAAGAGGCGGGATGCGCCTCTGCGGGGGGTATATGGCCCGGGTCGCGCGTCTCAGCCGCGCAGCAGGCCTGCGAGCTGGTTAAAGATCTGGTCATTGGCCGCGATGACCGACCCGCTGTCGAGCGGATCCTGGTTTTCGCGGATGCCTTCCACCAAACCGCCGGCCTCTTTGACCAGCAAAAGGCCCGCCGCCATATCCCATGCCTTCAGTTCGCGCTGGAAACAGCCCTCATAACGCCCGGCGGCGACCCAGGCGAGATCAAGCGCCGAGGACCCGGACGAGCGTACGCCTGCGGTGCCGGGGCTGACCAGCGAGAGGTCTTTCATCGTCGCGGGCAGTGTTTTTTGCGCGCCATGCGGGATGCCGGTGACAAACAGCGATTCATGCAGGCTGCGCCGCCCCGAGACCCGCAGGCGGCGATTGTCATTCAGCCAGCAGCCCGAGCCTTTTTCTGCATAGAACATCTCGTCCTTCGGCGCGTCATAGACCACCGCCGAGACGATTTCGCCCTTATATTCCAGCGCGATAGAGATCGACCAGTGAGGGATCCCGTGCAGGAAGTTATTGGTCCCGTCCAGCGGATCGACGATCCAGCGCCGCGTCGGGTCCTGGCCTTCGGTGCCGCCGGTTTCCTCGCCCAGCCATCCATAAGACGGGCGCGCGCCCATCAGATCTTCCTTGATGATCCGTTCGGCCTCGCGATCGGCCTTCGAGACGAAATCTCCCGGACCTTTGGCGGAAACCTGGAGGTTCTCGACCTCGCGGAAGTCCTTGACCAGCGAGCGCGCAGCCTTGCGGGCGGCCTTGATCATAAGGTTCAGGTTGGCGCTTCCCTGCATGGGCGGACTCCGGGTCAGGCATTGGCTGGAACGGATGGGCCTTACAGGGAAAGACGCGGGAAGGAAAGGGCCGGAAGCAGCGTGAAACTGCGGGTGGGGCCGGGAATTGCGACCTTTTGGGCCATGGCGATGTGGCTCTGTTGGCCCCAGAATGGGTCAGCGCCTGACGGCAGGGGAAAAGATGCAGCCAGAAATCGTGACACTTGCCGGGCGGGACAGGCTTTGGTTTTACGATTGCGCGCGGGCAGAACTGCCGGTGGCTCTGGGGGCGCTGGAGGCCTGGAACCTGATCATGTCTGAGCCGCAGCCGCTGATGCAGCTGGCGTTCCGGATCCGCGATGCGATTTCCGCGCGGTTCGGTGTGCGGCGGATCGGCGGTTTTTCCGGCACCCGCCACGAGAGGGTCGAGGTCGGGGATCGGCTGGATTTCTTCCTGGTGGAGCGTGCCGGGCCGCATCTGCTGGTCCTGACCGAACGCGACCGCCATCTCGATGTGATGACCTGCATTTCGACCGCGGGGAAGGAGGTGGCGATCACCTCATCGGTGATCACCCATAATCCGTATGGCCGGATCTATATGCTGCCGGTCGGCATTGCCCATCGGCTTATCGTGCGCAATATGCTGCGGCGGTTGCGGCGGTTGCGGCGCCGGCTGATGCGGCGCTGAGCCCGCCGACCGTCCCGCGAGGGCGCGGCGGGGACATTGCGTGGACGCTGCGCCTGTGATCAGTCGAGGATCTCGACTTTCATCTTCGACTTGCCCTCTTGTTGCACCATCGCGAAGAGAATCTTTGCATTGGCGCGGCTGAGGCGTACGCAGCCCGCCGAGGCCGGGCGGCCAAGCTTTGATTCCTGATCGGTGCCATGGATCGCATAATTGCCGCTGTAGAAAATCGAATAGGGCATCGGCGCGTTGTTATAGAGCGAGGATTTATGGTTCTTCGACAGCCATTGCGGCTTGAAACTGCCCTTGGGCGTCACCTTGCCCTTCCGCGCGGTCGAGACCGGCCATTCATGAAGGATCTCGCCGTTATACCGAACCTCCATCATCTGTCGTGAGATCGAGACGCGAACCTCAATGGTCTCGCGCCTGAGCTCTTCGACAATTGCCACCGCCCGGGTCACGCCGGAGGTCGCCGCCTCCAGCACGATTTCCACCGGTATGGCGGGGTCTTGCGGCAGGGAGGTCGTCGCAAACGGCTCTGACACCAGGGGCTCAAGGGTCCCGGTCCAGGTCGTGCCGGTCGCAGCTGTTCCGGCTTCTGGCGCGAGAGCGCCGGGCGTTGGGGGCAGGTTCTGACGTGTGGTGCTTTCGGGGGGCTCCAAAACCGGGGTTGCGTCATCGCCGGTATCGAGCGTCGCGGCGGAAAGAATTTCTTCTGCGAGGGTGCCCGCCTGTTTCACCGGTTCCTCAGCGCCCGGATCCGGAGTGATGATTTCGGGCTTTATGAATTTGGCGCCGGGTGCCGTGGCGGCGCTGGCGGCGGCCGGCGTGCCAGTCTGGGTTTCCGCGCGCAGCGGAGCCGCAGCCAGGGCCAGCATAAGCGCCAGAGCGGGCAAAAAAACTGCGCGCATACTACTCTCCGTCATCGTCAAATCGGCAAACAGGTGGTCGTGGCTCAGCTTTTGGCGGGGCCGGAAAATAGTCAACGACGATTCGGTCAATGCCAGGTTATGAAAACCCGCCTTTTGCAGCGAAAAGCCGCTTAGAACAGCAAAGTTGCACGTCAGCCACGCTGCAGCCGCACCGCCTCGATCCGCGCAAGCCGCAGGAAATGCGCCATATAGGGGCGAGTACTGTCTTCTTCGCGCGTGGCCGCATACATGCGTTTCAGGACCGGATCCGGCCCGAGCGGGCGGGTGACGTAATCGCTGGAACTCCGCACTTCGCGCATCACCCAGTCGGGCAGCACCGCCACACCCCGGTTCGATCCGACCAGCATCAGGATCACCGCCGTCAGCTCGGCCGTGCGATGGCCACGGGGTTCCACCTTGGCGGGGGTAAGCACTTCGGTGAAGAGATCCAGCCGGTCGCGGCTGACCGGATAGGTGATCACCACCTGGTCGCGGAAATCCTCGGCCTGGATGAACTCTTTCGCCGCAAGCGGGTTTTGTGACGAGGCCACAAAGGTCGGATGATAGTCGAAGAGAGGGTTGAAGGTGACACCGTTCTGGCTGCCCGGATCGGAGGTGATCACCAGATCGATCTCTTCGCGATTAAGCGCCGGCATGGCATCAAAGGCGAGGCCCGCGCGGATATCAACATCCACCTCGGGCCAGGCGCGGCGGAACATTTCCAGCACCGGAAACAGCCAGTCATAACAGGCATGGCATTCCAGCGTGATATGCAGCCGTCCCGATTTCCCCGATCTCAGGGCAATGAATTCTTCTTCCAGCGCGTCGATCTCGGGCAGGATCCTTTCGGCGAGCTTCAGCATCCGGAACCCTGCCGCCGAAAGCCGCATCGGTTTCGAGCGTCGGACAAAGAGCTCCATCCCCGCCTGATCCTCCAGCCCCGCCACCTGATGCGACAGCGCCGACTGGGTCATATTCATCATCTCGGCGGCGCGGGCGAGGCCACCGGCGGTGTGGATCGCGCGGATGGTGCGCAGATGGCGGATCTCGATATACATGTGGCGTTTTCATAAAGATGCTGAGGATTATGAATTTGTCTCACATTGTCGAATCTGCGACAAGGGGCTTGTTCACGGAGACCGATCATGACGAAAACGCCGCGCATCTCGTTCGAGTTTTTCCCGCCGCAGGGGCTTGATGCCTCGTTCCGGCTTTGGGATACGGTGCAGGCCCTGGCGCCGATGCAGCCGGAATTCGTCTCGGTTACCTATGGGGCGGGCGGCACCACGCGCAAGCTGACCCATGAGGCGGTGGGGATCATCCATCGCAATTACGGGCTGAATGTCGCCGCGCATCTGACCTGTGTCGATGCGTCGAAAGCTGAGACGATGGAGATCGTCGAGAGCTATTACGAGGCCGGGGTGCGCGAGATCGTGGCGCTGCGCGGTGATGCACCGAAAGGCGCGGCCGCTTGGGAAAAGCATCCTGAGGGTTTTGCGTCTTCGGTCGAGCTGGTCGAGGCGATTGCAAAGATGGGCAAGTTCAAAGTGCGGGTCGGCGCCTATCCGGAGCCGCATCCCGACAGCGCCTCGACGCAGGCAGATGTCGATTTCCTCAAGCGCAAGATCGATGCCGGCGCGACCTCGGCCATGACCCAGTTCTTCTTTGAGGCGGATACGTTTTTCCGCTTCCGCGATGCCTGTGTGAAGGCGGGGATCACCGCGCCGGTCATTCCGGGGATCCTGCCGGTCATTTCCTGGGACGGGGCGAAGAAATTCGCGAAACGCTGCGGAACGGATGTGCCGGCCAGGCTCGATGAGGCGTTTACCCGCGCCGCACGCGACGGGCGTGAAGAGCTGTACGCGCTGGCGCAATGCACCCAGCTCTGCGACCGGCTGATCGAAGGCGGGGTTGAGGATCTGCATTTCTACACGCTGAACCGCCCGGAGCTGACGCGCGAAGTGGTGCGCGCGCTTGGCATCCAGCCTCAGCTGACTTTGGAAAACGTCGCCTGAGGGCGACCGGATGTACAGCAGCACGCGGTCTCAGGCCGCTTGCAGCCTGTGAGCCATCTCCCTGGCGGTCCCGTTCTTTCGCTGCGGCGAGGAGGGCGGGGCCGCATTTTTATTGTAGCGAGGGGGGTGCCCCGGCTGCCCGGGCTCGACTATCCTCATGCGGTGAGCGGGGCCTGAAGGGCCGATGACGGGGAAATAAGATGTCAAAACAGGTCATGCTTCTGAATGGGCCGAACCTGAACCTGCTGGGCAAGCGCCAGCCGGATATCTACGGGCATGAGACGCTCGCCGATATCGAGGCGATGGTGGCCCGGCTGGCGGAGGAGTTCGGGTTCGGGCTGGTGGCGCATCAGTCGAACCATGAGGGCATGCTGGTGGATCATATCCATGAGGCGCGGGGCAGCTCGGCTGCGATTATCATCAATCCCGGCGCCTATTCGCATACATCGGTGGCCATCCTTGATGCGCTGAACGCCTTCGAGGGGGTGGTGATCGAGGTGCATATCTCGAATATCCACAAACGCGAGGCCTTCCGCCATCATTCCTATGTTTCGTCGCGCGCCGATGGAGTCATCGCCGGCTGCGGCACCGAAGGCTATGCTTTCGCACTGCGCCGTATTGCGACGCTGATCGGCTGAAGCCGCGCCGTCCGGCGCCGCGTTTCCTTTCCAAGGAAACGCGCCGATTTCTTGCAAGAAATCGTCTGCCTCTGGTCAGGTGCGTGACGGCAGTGACGCGTGGCGCGCTTTGGCCAGTGAGGCCATGATCAGGCCCGCAAGCCCCGCTTCGACGCGGTCTCCCGGCGGGAACACGACGCAATACAAAACCGCCTGCGTCAGCGAGATATGCGGCATCCAGGCCATGACCTGAATAGCGCACAGGTAAAGCACCCAGATACCCCGATCAACTGGGTCGCCCAAGGAAAACCAGCAATCCTGCAAGTCCCAGCATCGGATAAGGCAGCACCGCAAGTAAGCCATTGCATGCGCGAGGACCGTGTTGCAGGGCAGGATCTGTGCAAGCGGGCGCGTGAGCTGCTCAAACACCGCAAGCATTTCGGAAAACCGCGTGGTCATCGTCTACCAGATTGGCCGCCGCCACCCGGGTCAATCGGCAAAGCGATCAGCGGGCCATGGCCGGGCCGCCGCAGCCACCATCCGGACACCAGCAAAGCCGCGTGTTTCGCACGCGCCGGCTGCCGGTGCGAGGGCGTGTAAAAAGGCGCGGTCAGCGCCTCCATCCACATGCAGGCCTCGCGGCGATTGATCCCTTGCCGGGGACGCGCGAAGGCCAGCTCTTCGGCGACGATTGGGAAGAGGATCCGATGGCCCGGGTTCAGAAAAGTATGCCGATCGCCGAAAGTGCGGCGCGGCGGTTCTTAAACATTTCCTCGCCGCTGACGCTGACCGAACCGCTTCTGCCGCGATCAGACCGAGAAAAGCCGCATGAAGCTGGTCTTGCCCGATCCGTTGCCGCCGATTCGGGCAATCCGAGCGTGCAGGGACGGCCGCGCTTTTGTGGCCGGTCTGGGCGGCGGGCCCTCAGCTGCCGGGTCCCACTGTCACGCCCGCGCAGCCTCTGCGCGGCCTCTGCGGCGTGTCGATGCGTGCTGTTCAGACAGAAACGCCCCGGGGCCAGGTGGCTCCGGGGCGGTGCGGAAATACGGTGTCCGGCTTACCGAACCGCATCCGACGGGCGAATGCGGCATCGAAACCGGCAAATGCGCTTTGTGGTCAGCAGGCCTCAGGGTCAGCAGGCTGCGACGTAGCGCTGGCCGGCCGAGTTGCGGTAATAGCACTGACCCTTGGTCGAGGTCTGGCCGAGATAGGTGCCTGCGGCTGCGCCAAGAGCCGCGCCGATCAGCGCGCCTTTGCCCATGTCGTCGCCCGAGGACAGAGCGGCCCCTGCCGCTGCGCCGGCGACACCGCCGAGCACTGTGTTCTGGGTAGGCGTGGTCTCGACACAGGCGGAAAGCGCCAGGCCGGAGAGCGAGAGAGCAAGGACGATCGCTTTCATGACAACCTCATATGGTTCGCTCCGCAGAGCTTTGGAGAGCTTTGGTTTTGGGCCGCGTGGTAAACGCGGCCCGATGCCATAAGGTTCCCTGACTGCAAAGCCTCAGTCAATTATCGCTTCCTGACAGGGATCAACCCTGGCGGGCTGCCGCTACCGAGGCTTCGAGAATCCCGAGCGCTTCGGTGAAATGCGCCTCGGCGATGGTCAGCGGCGCAAGGAAACGCACCACATTGCCATAGACGCCACAGCTGAGCAGGATCAGCCCGCGTTTCAGCGCCTCGGCGATGACGCGCTTCACGATCTCGCCATCGGGGTCGGTGGTGCCGGGCTTGCCGAATTCGGCCGCGATCATGAACCCCGGGCCGCGGATGTCGATGATCTCGGGCGTGGTGGCGCGGATCTCTTCCAGCTTCTGTTTCAGGCGCGAGCCGAGCTCGGTTGCGCGGGCATTCAGGCCCTCTTCCTCAACCACATCAAGAACTGCATTGGCCGCTGCCACCGAAAGCGGGTTGCCGGCATAGGTGCCGCCAAGGCCGCCGGGCTGGCTTGCATCCATCAGATCGGCACGTCCCGTCACAGCCGAGATCGGGAAACCGCCGCCAAGGCCCTTTGCCATGGTGGTCAGGTCTGCCGCCACGCCATGTGCCTCCATCGCAAACAGCGCGCCGGTGCGGCCGATGCCGGTCTGCACCTCATCGGCGATCAGCACGATGCCATGCTGGTCGCAAAGGGCACGCAGGGCTTTGATCAGATCGGTCGGCAGCGGGTAGAAGCCGCCTTCACCCTGCACCGGTTCAAAGATGATGGCGGCGACGCGCTCGGGGTCGACATCGTTCTTGAAGAGCTTGGTGATGCCGTCCAGCGTGTCTTTGGTGGTGATGCCATGGATCTCCTGCGGGCAGGGAACATGGAAGACATCGGGCATCATCGCGCCGAAGCCCTTCTTATAGGGCTCGACCTTACCGGTCAGGGTCATGCCCATGAAGGTCCGGCCATGGAAGGCGCCACCAAGGGCGATCACCGCATTACGGCCGGTGGCACGGCGCGCAATCTTGATTGCGTTTTCAACGGCTTCGGCGCCGGTGGTGACGAAGATGGTTTTCTTCTTGAAATCACCCGGAACGGCCTCGTTCAGACGCTCGGCCAGACGGATGTAATTCTCATAGGGCAGGACCTGGTGGCAGGTATGGGTGAAACGGTCGAGCTGCGCCTTGACGGCCTCGATCACTTTCGGGTGGCGGTGCCCGGTATTGACGACCGCGATCCCGGCGGCAAAGTCGATATAGCGGTTGCCCTCGATATCCCAGACCTCGGCGTTTTCGGCGCGGTCGGCATAGATCTGCGTCGACATGCCGACGCCTCTGGAAATGGCATCTTCGCGGCGTTTGGCGACTTCGGCGTTTTTCATGGCAGGCTCCTCTGGGGCACCGGGCGGCGCGCGCGCGGCAATGGCAGCGGCGGCTATACGCCCGCCGCTTTCTTGCGCGCATTCGACCAGATCGCCGGGCGCGGATCAATGAAAGCCATGAGGCCAGATCGGCGCATTCCTTCGCGCCAGTATGACCAGATCGGGGAGGCCGCCCAGGGGTGCAGCGCATTTTACGGGTTCTCTGCGAAAACGCCGGAAATTCGCGCCGGCGGGGGTAAATCTTCAGCTTTCGTTAACCAGGTGCCGCCAATGTCGGATCTGCGAATGAGGCGAGGTGACATGGCGGACGGTCAGCTTTCGAACCCCACACACCCCACCCCACCCCGTACGGAGGAGGAACGTCTCAATGTTCTTCGTCTCATTCGTTCCCGCAGGGTCGGCGCGGTCACCTTTCACCGGCTGATCCTGGAACATGGCTCTGCTGCCGCTGCCCTGGCCGCTTTGCCGGCGATTGCCCGTGCCGCCGGGGTCCAGGACTATGAATGCTGTCCCGAAAGCGTTGCCAGGGCGGAACTCGCGGCCGGACGCAGGATCGGGGCGAGACTGCTTTTCCATGGCGATCCGGATTACCCCGATATGCTGGCCGCGACCGAAGACGCGCCGCCCGTCCTGTGGTTGCAGGGCGATTCCACCCTGTTGCGGCGGCCGCTGGTGGCCATCATCGGCGCGCGCAATGCGTCATCTCTGGGCGTTCGCATGGCGCGCAGGCTGGCCAGGGATCTTGGCGAGGCGGGGTTCTGCACTGTCTCGGGCCTTGCGCGCGGCATTGATGCCGAGGCGCATCTCGCAACGCTTGCGACAGGCACCATCGCGGTGCAGGCCGGCGGTGTCGATGTCATCTACCCCCAGGAAAATGCCGGTCTCGCGGCGGATATCGCCCGCCAGGGGCTGCGGATCTCGGAACAGCCGCCGGGTCTGCCGCCGCATGCCCGGCATTTCCCGCTCCGAAACCGCATCGTGGCAGGGATGGCCCGGGCGGTGCTGGTGGTCGAGGCGGCGGCGCGGTCCGGCTCGCTGATCACGGCCCGGATGGCGCTTGATCTCGGGCGCGAGGTTCTGGCGGTGCCCGGCCACCCGTTTGATGCGCGCTCCTCCGGCTGCAATCATCTGATCCGGGATGGTGCGGCTTTGCTGCGGGACGCGGGGGATGTGTTTGAGGCGCTTGGGACCGGCCGCGACAGGCTGGACCAGATCCGTAAACCTGCAGAACCTCTGGCCCGGATGCCTGCAACCAGGCCAGCCGTGTGCGCCCCGCAGACCGGGGCGCCCACGCCCGCAAAACCGGCACGCGCCCCTGCTCTGAGCGAGACTGTGCGGCTGCATGGCATGATCCTCGACCGGCTCGGACCCAGCCCACTGGCCGAGGATCAGCTCATGCGCGATCTTTCGCTGTCCAGCGCGGCGCTGGTGCCGGAATTGTTGACACTCGAGCTTGAGGGGCGGATCCAGCGGCAACCCGGCGGGCTTTTGTCGCGGCGCTGAACCGATGCAACAGTCCGGTACCCGTCAGACGATTGTCAGCGTCACGGTTGACAATTGCCCCTGTTACACCACATCTGGGACCGCCCATATTGCCTGTGTAGAATACGTTCCGGAAAGGGATTCATGCCTGTCGTCGTAGTAGAATCTCCTGCCAAGGCCAAGACAATCAACAAATATCTTGGGCCGGACTATATCGTTCTTGCCTCATATGGCCATGTTCGCGACCTGCCGCCCAAGGATGGTTCGGTCGATACCGAACACGATTTCGCGATGAAATGGGAGGTGGCGCCCGAGAGCAAGAAGCATGTCCGCGCCATAGCCGAGGCGCTGAAAACCGATGATGCACTGATTCTCGCCACCGACCCTGATCGTGAGGGGGAGGCGATTTCCTGGCATCTGAAAGAGGCGCTCGCCTCTTCGCTGAAAAAGGGCAAGACCGTCAGCCGCGTGACCTTTAACGCCATCACCAAGGATGCGGTGACCAAGGCGATGAAGGAGCCGCGCGAGGTCGATGAGCCGCTGGTCCATGCCTATCTGGCGCGGCGCGCGCTGGATTATCTGGTTGGCTTCACCCTCTCGCCGGTACTGTGGCGCAAGCTTCCGGGCGCGAAATCGGCGGGCCGTGTGCAATCGGTCTGTCTGCGCCTCATCGTCGAGCGCGAGATGGAGATCGAAGCCTTCAAGGCGCGCGAATACTGGTCGGTCAAGGCGATCCTGACCACGCCGCGCGGCCAGGAATTCGAGGCAAATCTTGTCACGCTCGGCGGGGCAAAACTGCAAAAATTCGACATCCCTACGTTGGCCGCCGCCGAAATGGCGGTGCATGCCGTCACCTCGCGCCAGTTCACTGTGGCGGGTGTCGAGAGCAAACCCGCGAGCCGCAATCCCTGGCCGCCCTTCATGACCTCGACCCTGCAGCAAGAGGCCAGCCGCAAATTCGGCATGGGCGCGAAACAGTGTATGAATGCGGCGCAGCGCCTCTATGAGGCGGGGTATATCACCTATATGCGGACCGATGGCATCGATATGGCGCCCGAGGCGGTGATGGCCACGCGCGCCGAGATCGGCCGGCGGTTTGGTGACGCTTATGTCCCGAAAAGCCCGCGCATGTATAAGAACAAGGCGAAAAACGCCCAGGAGGCGCATGAATGTATCCGCCCGACCGATATGTCGGCGGATCCATCAAAGCTGCGTGTCGAGGAAGACCAGCGCCGCCTTTATGACCTGATCTGGAAGCGCACCATCGCCAGCCAGATGGAAGCCGCAAGGATGGAGCGGACCGTGGTCGAGATCACCTCGCCCGATGGCCAGGTGGGCCTGCGCGCCAATGGTCAGGTCGTGTTGTTCGACGGCTTTCTCAAGGTCTATGACCAGGGACGTGACGAGGAAGAAGATGACGAGGGCCGCCTGCCGCAGATCATGCAGGGCGAGGCGGTCAAACCGGCGCCCGGCGCGCTGAAAGAGGCGTTCTCCAAAGCTGCCGCGCGGTCGGCGGGCGACCAGGAAGAGCGCATCGCCTCGGCGGTTCTGGGCGAGGGCGGCGCGGTTCTGGCCTCGCAAAGCTTCACCCAGCCACCCGCGCGTTATACCGAGGCGACGCTGGTCAAGCGGATGGAGGAGCTCGGGATCGGGCGCCCCTCGACCTATGCCTCGATCCTGACGACGATTGTGGACCGCGAATATGTCCGCAAGGACAAGAACCGGCTGATCCCCGAAGACAAGGGGCGGCTGGTCACGGCCTTCCTGTCGAATTTCTTCCACCGCTATGTCGAATATGATTTCACCGCCGCGCTGGAAGGCGAACTTGATGATGTCTCGGCGGGCGAGCGTGATTACAAGGATGTGCTGGCGCGGTTCTGGCGCGATTTCTCGGCGGCGGTGGCGGAAACGGCTGATCTTCGGATCGGCGAGGTTCTGGATAAGCTTGATGAATTCCTTGCACCGCATCTCTACCCGCCGCGCGCAGACGGATCTGATCCGCGTATCTGCCCGACCTGCGGCACTGGCCGACTGCATCTGAAAACCGCGCGTTCGGGCGGGGCGTTTATTGGCTGCGGCAATTATCCGGAATGCCGTTACACGCGGCCCATCGCGGGTGATGCGGAATCGGCGGCCTCGGATGGGCGGATCCTCGGCCAGGACGATCTGGGCAATGAGATTTCCCTGCGGGCAGGGCGCTTTGGCCCCTATGTCCAGCGCGGTGAGGCGACCGAGGCGCAGCCGAAACCCGACCGCTCCAGCCTGCCAAAGGGCTGGACCCCGGACAGCCTGACGCTGGAACGCGCGTTGCAGCTTCTGTCGCTGCCGCGCCAGATCGGGGCACATCCGGAAGATGGCGAGGCGGTGGAAACCAATCTCGGCCGGTTCGGACCCTATGTGAAACACGGCAAGACCTATGCAAATCTCGCCGATGCGGAAGAGGTGTTCAGCCTTGGCATGAACCGCGCGGTGGAGCTGCTGGCGCAGAAAAAACTGCGCGGGCCGGGCGCGCGGGGGGCTGCGGCGCAGCCGCTGAAATCGCTGGGTCAGCATCCTGATGGCGGCGAGATCCAGGTGATGCCGGGGCGCTACGGGCCTTATATCAAATGGGAAAAGGTCAATGCGACCCTGCCGAAAGACATTGCGCCCGAGGCGGTGACGCTGGAAGAGGCGCTGGCTCTGGTCGCGGAAAAGGCCGGGAAATCTCCGGCGAAGAAGGCGAAAAAGGCCCCGGCAAAACCGGCGGCGGCCAAACCTGCGGCAAAGAAAGCGCCCGCGAAAAAGGCTCCGGCAAAGAAAGCTGCGGCTGAGGGAGTGGCGGCACCTGCGGTTAAGAAAGCCGCGGCGAAAAAGCCAGCGGTGAAGAAGGCGGCTGCGTCAGAGGTCTGACCCGCTTCGCGTGCGGATCCCGGTCCGACAGGCCGATCAAAGAGGGCGGGGGATTTCCCCCGCCTTTTTCTTTGGGGGATCAGGCGGCAGGAGGTTGGGCGGAAACCGGAGGCAAAAAGGAAAAGGGCGGCCCGCAAGGCCGCCCTTTTGTCATTCTGATTTGCTTTGCCAGTCGGTTCTGGCCGCTCAGAGCAGCGCTTTGACCTTTGCCACAGTGGCTTCGGCGGTGATGCCGAATTCTTTGTAAAGACGGTCATAGGGGGCCGAGGCGCCGAAGGAGGACATGCCGACGAAATCGGCTTTGGTTTCCTTGCCGCGCTCGCCCAGCAGCCAGCGATCCCAGCCCTGGCGCACGCCCGCCTCGATGGCCACGCGCACCGGACCTGCCGGCAGCACCTTTTTGCGCCAGGCTTCGTCCTGCTGCGCGAAAAGCTCCATCGAGGGCATAGAGACCACGCGGGTGCCGATGCCTTCGGTCTGCAACAGGTCGCGGGCCTTCATCGCGATCTCGACCTCCGAGCCGGTGGCGATCAGGATCGCCTGACGCTTGCCCTCGGCTTCGGCCAGAATATAGCCGCCCTTGGCGGTCATGTTCTGGTTGGTATGGGTCTTGCGCACGGCAATCAGGTTCTGCCGCGACAGCGCCATGACCGAAGGCGTGGTTTTCTGGGTGAAGGCGATTTCCCAGGCTTCGGCCACTTCGGTCAGATCGGCCGGGCGGAACACCAGCGTGTTCGGGGTCGAGCGCGAGATCGCCAGATGTTCGACCGGCTGGTGGGTGGGGCCGTCTTCGCCAAGACCGATCGAATCATGGGTCATGACATAGACGACCGGCAGACCCATCAGCGCCGACAGGCGCATCGCGGGGCGGGCATAGTCGGTAAAGGCCATGAAGGTGCCCGAATAGGGCCGGACGCCGCCATGCAGCGCCATGCCGTTCATCGCCGAGGACATGCCGTGCTCGCGGATGCCCCAATACATGTAACGGCCCTTGCGGCTGTCGATGTCAAAGACGCCCAGATCGGCGGTTTTGGTATTGTTCGAACCGGTCAGGTCAGCCGAACCGCCGAAGGTCTCGGTCAGGATCGGGTTGATGACGTTCAGAACCTGCTCCGACGCCGAACGGGTCGCAAGCTTCGGCTGGGTCTCTGCGGCCTGTTTCTTCAGCGCACGGATGGCGCCTGCGAGTTTCGCCGGCGCGTCCAGCGCGAAGCTGCGCTCGAATTCGGCTTTTTTGCCGGTGGGAAGGGCCGCGAGACGGGTTTCCCATTCTGCGCGGGCGCTCGCACCCGGCTTGCCCAGCGATTCCCACCAGGATTTGATCTCGGCGGGGATGGTGAAGGGGGCAGCGGTCCAGCCGTAACCGGCTTTTGCGGCCTCCAGCTGCGCCTTATCGGTCAGCGCACCATGACCTTTCGAAGTGTCCTGTGCGGCATGGCCAAGCGCGATATGCGTTTTGCAGTCGATCAGCGCCGGGCGTGGGCTGGCTTTGGCTGCGGTAATCGCGCGGTCGATATCTTCCGGGTCATGGCCGTCGCAATGGAACACATCCCAGCCGCTTGCGGCAAAGCGCGCGCGCTGGTCGGTCACATCCGAGAGCGACACTTTGCCGTCGATGGTGATGTCGTTATTGTCCCAGAGCACGATCAGGCGCGACAGTTTCTGGCGGCCGGCAATGCCGATGGCCTCCTGGCTGACACCCTCCATCAGGCAGCCGTCACCGGCGATGACATAGGTGAAATGGTCCTGGATTTTCGCGCCGTATTTGGCACGCAGGTGCTCCTCGGCCATGGCGAAGCCGACCGAGTTCGCGATGCCCTGACCCAGCGGGCCGGTGGTGGTTTCGACGCCTGAGACATGACCATATTCCGGGTGACCGGCGGTGATGGCGCCCCATTGGCGGAAGTTTTTGATCTGATCCAGCGTCACATCGGCATAGCCGGTGAGGTAAAGCAGCGAATAGATCAGCATCGAGCCGTGACCGGCGGACAGGATAAAGCGGTCGCGGTCGGCCCAGCGGGGCGCGGTCGGATCGAATTTCAGATGCTTTGAGAAGAGCACGGTTGCGACATCGGCCATGCCGATCGGCATGCCGGAATGGCCTGAATTGGCGGCTGCCACCGCGTCGAGCGTCAGCGTGCGGATGGCGGCGGCGCGCATCCAGTGATCGGGGTGACGGGCGCGAAGGGCTGCGATGTCCACTTGGGTGATCCTCTGCGATGATAGCGGAAACAGGAAGCGGCATAGTCCCGCCCAGGCCCAAGATCAAGCGGCGAGGCAGCTCTGATGGCAAGCCGCTGACCGGAAAGGGGAAATAAGCGCGGCGATGCAACGCCCAAAACGCGCTAAACTGAAGCGAAGGGGTTTCGCCTGCGATTCGTGCAGGCTATCCTTAGGGCAAGACCAAAAGCCGATGAGGGCGGGTATGCAGGAAATTGTCGAGTTCGAGCGTCGTATTTCGTCGGCCTTGCGGCGGATAGAGGCCGGGTTTTCCGCCATCGACGCCGTGCGGGCAAACGGAGCGGAACAGCTGGCGCTGGCCGAAGAACGGATCAGAGAGGCCGAAGCAGCGCGGCTCCGCGCGGAAGCGGCGCGCGACGCCCAGACGGCGCGGGCCGCCGGGGCGGTCGAGGCCGCGGAACGCGCCCGGCATCAGGCCGCGGATGAGATTCGCGCCGCCAGAGCCGAGGCACGGGCTGAATTCGAGGCCCAGGGCGGGCGCGAGGAGCCCACCCTTGTCAGGATGCGCGAGCGCCTCGCCGAGGCGCGTGAACGCGAGGCCGCGCTCAGGGCCGCTTATGAAGAGCAACTGGCCGCGCTTACCGAACAGATTGATGCCCAGGGCTTGGAGCTGGCGCGAATGACGCGCAGCGCGGCGACGCTGCGCGAGGAGCTGCGCCGGATCACCGAAGCCTCGGCAGCGGGGCTGGTGGATGCGGCGGCGGTGAACCGGGCGATGCTGGCGGAGCTTGATGCGCTGCGGGCGAGCCGGCTGGCCGAGATGGCCGAACTTGACGGGATCGCCACCGCATTGAGCATGCAGATCGGGGAGGCGGAACATGCCTGATATCGAGGTGATGATCGGCGGGCGCGGTTTTATGGTGTCCTGCCAGCCGGGAGAGGAACATTTCCTGCGCTCGGCTGCGGCGCAGCTGGATGTGGAGGCACAGCCGCTGGTGGCGTCTATGGGGCGGTTGCCGGAGACCAAGATGTTGCTGATGGCGGGGCTGATGCTCGCTGACCGGACGGCGGCGCAGGAAGAGGAAATGCGCGAGCTGCGGGCGAAGCTTTCGATGCTGGAGGACCGGCCGGAGCCGGAGGCCAGACGAATCGAGGTGCCGGTGATCCCCCCACAGGTACCGCTGACTTTCGCCGAGCTTGCGGCCCGGGCCGAAGCCCTGGCCGAGCGGATCGGTGAGAAAGCCACAGAGCTGCAGCGCGGCGCCGGGACCGAGAGCGGGCAGAGCGCGCTGAAAAAGGTGACGGCCAAAGCGGGCGCAGTGCTGCTCGCAGATGACGCGCTGCCCGAAGGCGATCCGGTCAGTGCCGGGGGCGAGGGTGCCGACATGGCGTCTGTGCCGGACTATGACCCGGAAGGCCACCTTCCGGAAGACATTGCCCAGCCGGAAGCCGATCCGCATGAGTTTGCGCCCGGCGACCTGTCAGGGCCGTCAGATGACACCCCCTATGGCACGCCCCGGAGGACGGAAGAATGAAAAACGGATCTGTCGCAGCTGCGGCTGTTTTTGCCACGATCCTCACTGTCGGTATGGCTCGGGCCGAGGCGCAGGACAGCAGTTTCCAGACCACCCGCTACCTCTGTGAGCGCGGCGTGGAAGTGCCGGTCACCTATGTGAATGCGCCGGATCTGTCGCTGGCTGTGCTGAATGTCGAAGGGACGCAGATTACGCTGGAGATCGAAACCTCTGCCTCCGGCGCCCGCTATGGCTGGCCCTCGGACGGGGCGCATTACATCTGGTGGACAAAGGGCGAGACCGCTTTCCTGATGTGGTCGGAAGGCGGTGAGGAAAAGACCATCCTCGACGGATGTCAGCAGCAATAAAGCAAATCGCCCGGGCTGCTGCTCCGGGCGGTTGCCAAAAGCCGAAATCTTCAAAGATTTCGGCACGGTTCCTTTGAAAGGAACCGGCGCCGGTGGAAAACGCGCGCCTTCAGCCGTTGGCTTCGCGGATCTTGTCTGCGGCTTCCTTGTTAAAGCTGACGCCGTTCTTCTCGAAGAGCGCATCCAACTCGCCCGAAAGCGTCATCTCGGTCACGATATCGCAGCCGCCGACGAATTCGCCTTTGACGTAAAGCTGCGGGATGGTCGGCCAGTCGGAAAAATCCTTGATCCCCTGACGGATTTCCGCATCGGCCAGCACATTCACATCGGCAAAGTCGACGCCCATGTAATTCAGCACCCCCGCGACGCGGCTCGAAAACCCGCATTGCGGCATGGTCTTGGTGCCCTTCATGAACAGCACCACAGCGTTTTTCTCAACGGTTTCGCGGATCTGATCCTGCGCACTCATTTCAGTTTCCTCTCGGCTCGCCAGCGCTCGGCCTGGCGTTTACGCGGCCAGTAGCTGCCGCCATGTTTCAGAAAGCCCTGCAATTGCCGCACCATCCGGCAAGGGCCAGCAGAGCGGACATCGCCGCCAGACCCTGCAGAAACGCTCCGGCATATATGCTCATTCCGGTGCCTTGGTGGTCAGCGCCAGGGCATGCAGCTCGCCATTTGCTCCGTCCATCTTGCCCTTCAGGCTGGCATAGACGGCGCGCTGCTGCTGAACCCGGTTCATGGAGCGGAAGCTCTCGTCGATCACTTCCGCTGCCCAGTGATTGCCGTCGCCGGCGAGGTCGGTGATGGTGATCTTCGCCTCGGGGAAGGTCTCCCGGATCAGGGTCTCAATATCCTTGCCTTCCATTGGCATCGGGCTGCTCCTTGCTCATTCCCTGAAAGATGTAAGCTCTGGTTGCAGGGGCTGCAAGGGACATGGTTCCGGGGGAGATGGTTCCGGGGAGATGGTTCCGGGGGAGATGGCTCAGCCCGCCTCCTGCCAGTCACTGCGCATCAGGCCGAAAAGATGCAGATCGACCGCGCGCCCGATATCCGGGCGATACCAGTGTTCGCGCTGCACCCCTTCGCGCCGGAATCCGAGCTTTTCATAAAGCGCCATCGCGCGCGGGTTTTCGCCCGAGGCATCGAGCCAGAGCCGCCGCGCCTGCAACCTGTCGAACCCATAGCGGATCAGCTGGCCGACAAAGGCGCGGCCGCGCCCGCCATCTGTCACAGCCAATGCGAGGCGGCGCAGTTCTGTCCTTCCTGACGGGTCGCCGATCTCGCAAAAGAGAGCATAGCCGATCGCGGTGCCATTTTCCTCGGCGATCAGCAGACGGGAATCGGGTGCAGTGATATAGGTGGCCAAAGCGGCCTCGTCCTCGTCGGTGATGAAAGCGCGGTTTTCGGGGCGCTGCGCGAGGGCGCGGATAAAGGCGAAATCGCTGGCGGTGGCCAGTCTCAGATCGATTGGATGCAGATCCATCTCAGCCCCTTATCTTCTGCCATTCCGGCGCCAGCATCGAAAACGCATGGCAATCGACCCAGATGCCGCCCCGCTTCCAGCATTGCCGCATATTGCCCTCGAAAGTGAAGCCCGCACGCCGCATCGCGGTCATGCCGGCATGATTGTCGAACACCACATCACACATCAGACGATGCGCGCCCAGCTCGTCAAACACCACCGCAAGCATATCGCGGATCAGTTTTTGCCCCTGGCCCGGACCGTCGACCGCGAGATTGTCGAGATACCAGACCTGATCATAAAACATATGCAATGTCGCAAAGCCCGCGAAACCTTGGTCCTCGCGGATCAGGATCTCGCAATCTTCGGCCGCCAGCATCTCGTGCAGCTGGTCGATGCCCTTATCCATCAGGGCAGAAGGGTGGGCCTTGATCAGCAGGTCCACCCGGGCAAGATCATCGGCTGTCGCGCGCCGGATCACAGACCCACGGCACTGGCAAAGGCACTGCGATACAGCGCCGAAAGCTCGGCAAGGGAGGCGCTGTCCTGGCCGAACGTCACCTTGTCGCCGCCGAAGGCGCCGATCCGGGTGACTGCGACACCTGCGGTGATGGCTGCCGCCTCGATCTCAGCTGCAGCGCTTTCGCGGACTGCGAGCAGATAGCGCGCCTGGTCTTCGCCAAAGAGCGCCGAAGTCTCGCCCGGGATCAGGCTGATGCCGGTGCCGGCCGCTTCTGCCATTTCAAAAGCCGCCAGCGCCAGGCCGCCATCGCTGAGATCAGAGGCTGCGGTGATCGATTTCCGATGCGCGCGGACGAAATCGCCATTTCTCTTTTCTGCGGCCAGATCGACCGGCGGTGCATCGCCGCGCTCATCGCCAAAGGCTTCCGCGATCAGGGCGGACTGGCCGAGATGGCCAAAGCTTTCGCCGATGAGCAGCGCCACGTCGCCGGCCTGGGGCCTGCCGTTGATCAGATCATCAAGCGAGGCGAGGATCCCCACCGCGCCAATCGTCGGTGTCGGCAGGATGCCGGAGCCATCGGTCTCGTTATACAAAGACACGTTGCCGGACACGATCGGCATGTCGAGCGCCGAGACCGCTTCGCCGATGCCTTTGATCGCGCCGACGAACTGGCCCATGATTTCAGGCTTTTCCGGGTTGCCGAAGTTCATGTTGTCGGTCGTCGCCAGCGGCAGTGCGCCCATGGCGGTCAGGTTGCGATAGGCTTCCGCCACTGCCTGTTTGCCGCCCTCGAACGGGTTCGCCTTGACGTAGCGCGGTGTCACATCCGAGGTGAAGGCCAGAGCCTTGGTCGAGCCATGCACGCGTACGACGCCTGCGGGCAGGCCCGGGGTGACGACGGTATCGGCGCCGACCTGGCTGTCATATTGTTCGAACACCCAGCCCTTATGGGCGTAGTTCGGGCTCGACAGCAGCACTTTCAGGCCCTGGATCGCCCCGATCTGCGGCACTGCGCCCAGCGGTTCGGCTTTCGGCGTTTCGACCCAGGGGCGGTTATATTCCGGCGCGCTAGACGACAGCTTTGACAGCTGGATATCGGCCTTGATCTCATTGCCGTGCAGGATCAGGAAGCGGTCTTCCGGGATGGTCTCGCCCACGATAGCGAAATCGAGATCCCATTTCACGAAGATCGCGCGGGCGACATCTTCCAGCTCGGGATTGAGCACCATGAGCATCCGCTCCTGGCTCTCCGAGAGCATCATCTCATAGGCGGTCATATTGGTTTCGCGCTGCGGCACCTGATCAAGCTGCAGTTTGATCCCCAGACCGCCCTTGTCGCCCATTTCGACCGCCGAACAGGTCAGACCCGCGGCCCCCATATCCTGGATCGAGATCACCGCACCGGTCTGCATCAGTTCAAGGCAGGCTTCCAGCAGGCGCTTTTCGGTAAAGGGGTCGCCGACCTGAACGGTGGGGCGTTTTTCCTCGATCGTGTCGTCGAATTCGGCCGAGGCCATAGTCGCGCCGCCAACGCCGTCGCGGCCGGTTTTTGCGCCCAGATAGACCACCGGCATGCCGACGCCCGAGGCTGCCGAGTAGAAGATCTTGTCGGTGTCAGCCAGGCCCGCCGCGAAAGCATTCACAAGGCAGTTGCCGTTATAGGATTTGTGGAAGCGCACTTCGCCGCCCACGGTCGGCACGCCGAAGGCATTGCCGTAGGAGCCGACACCTTCGACCACACCTTTGACCAGATGCGCGGTTTTGTGATGCGAGGGCAGACCGAAGGAGAGCGCATTCATCGCAGCAATCGGGCGCGCGCCCATGGTGAAAACGTCGCGCAAAATACCGCCGACGCCGGTCGCGGCGCCCTGATGCGGCTCGATATAGGAAGGGTGGTTGTGGCTTTCCATCTTGAAGATGACCGCCTGACCATCGCCGATATCGACCACACCGGCGTTTTCGCCCGGGCCGCAGATCACCTGCGGGCCGGTCGTGGGCAGGGTGCGCAGCCAGACTTTCGACGATTTATAGGAACAATGCTCGTTCCACATCGCCGAGAAGATGCCGAGCTCGGTGAAAGAGGGCGCACGGCCGAGGATCTCCAGCAGGCGCTCATATTCGTCGGGTTTGATCCCATGCGAGGCGATGAGCTCCGGGGTGATTGCGGGGTCGCGTGCGGCGTCTGACATGATCGGGCCTCCGGGTCTGCAGCTCTGGTCTGGTCGGGCCTGCTGCGGCACTTCTGCGGCAATGCAGGAAATCTGCGCGCGTCTTATTGCATGACGCGCGCCTGGGGAAGGGCTCTGCCCGGTTTGCGGCAGGAATAGGCGTCGGGATAATGCGCAGATGCGACAGAGGCGCCTCCGCTGCGCGCAGCCTTGCTGCTGCTGCTGTGATTCCCGGCGATTCTGCGCATGCAGCAGCCCGCTGGCACAAAGCAAAAAAAAAGGCCGAGCAAAGCTCGGCCCAAGTCCAACAGGGAGGTATGAGGCCGATCAGGTTGCCCCGATCCGCGCCTCGTAGCCTGATTTATGGGCTGTTTGCGAATTATGCAAGTGCAGCAATGTCGCAGTCCGGGCAATGCTGCCATGCGCTCTCCGCATGGCTTCTTCTTGGCCGTGTTTGCGATAACGCCGCAACGCAATTTTCGCGCTCATCCGGAGGCCGGGAGGGACGGGCAGTGACCGACCCGCCCTGTCCTGTATGGCCGTCGCAGGTCAGCCAGCAGCCCCTCAGGAATGAGGGCTGTGCTGCAAATGATATGGCAGAGGGAAAGGGTGCCGCCGCGGTGCAAAAGCGGTCAGGGCCTCAGACGGGCGTCTCAGCTGCCGTGACTGCGGCGGAAGGTGGAGATCTCTTCCGTCACGAAATCGCGGAAGGCGGCCACGCGTTTCGAGTGCCGCAGTTCTTCGGGATAAGCGAGGAAGACCGGCACTTCGCCCGATTCGATGTCTTCCAGCACCCGTACCAGATGCGGGTTTTCTTCGGTCGTGTAATCGGGCAGCACGCCGATCCCGAGATGGTTGATCACGCCCTGCTGCACGCCGAAATAGTTGTTCACATGCAGCGTCGAGGGGATGTCATACGCCATGATTTCCTGCACCAGCCGCGCTCCTGCCGCCACCTGGGGGGTGCCGGGATGCTGGCAGATCAGGCGGTGCTGGCTGAGATCGGCCATGGTTTTCGGCGTGCCGTTGCGGGCGAGATAGTCTGGCGTCGCATAAAGGCGCATGCGGATATTCATCAGCCGGCGACGGATCAGATCAGCCTGGCTCGGTTCTTTCATGCGGATCGCGACATCGGCCTCGCGCATCGGCAGGTCAAGCACACGCTCTTCGAGCATGAGGTCGATCTTCAGCGCCGGGAATTTGTCGTAAAGCCGCGCAAGACGTGGCGCGAGCCAGAGCGTGCCGAAGCCCATCGTTGTGGTGACGCGCAACTCGCCAAAGACCTCATCCTCGCTGTCGCGGATGCGGGCTGCGGCGGCATCGAGCCGTTTTGCCATGGCCTGGGTGGCCTCGAACAGCAGTTCGCCCTGTTCGGTCAGGATAAGACCGCGCGCATGACGGTGGAACAGCGTCACATCGAGGCTTTCCTCAAGCGCGCGGATCTGCCGGCTGACGGCGGATTGCGACAGATGCAGCACCTCGCCCGCATGGGTGAGGCTGCCCTTGTCGGCCACCGCGTGAAAAATCCTCAGCTTATCCCAGTCCATCTGTCTGCCCTGTTCCTTCGGGTGGGACAGTAGCACAAGCTATGCGCCGGGGGAAAACCCGATCACGCATTTTTGCTGTGACGACAGGGATTTGGCAGGAAAGTCACGGATGCCCTGACGGCAGGCCCTTTCACGGTGTATCTGTTGCGCCTATGATTGCAGCATAAGGCGGTGAACCCGTCAGGTTTTCCACCCGATGAGAGGGCAGGCAGATGGCAGTTGGCGTTTTTGATTCGGGTCTGGGCGGGCTGACGGTGCTGGATGCGGTCTCGCGCCGCCTGCCGGAAGTGCCCTTTGTCTATTTCGGCGACAATGCCCATGCGCCTTATGGCGTGCGCACCGCCGATGATATTTACAACCTGACCTGTGCGGCGGTGGAACGGCTCTGGGCCGAGGGCTGTGACCTGGTGATCCTTGCCTGTAACACGGCGTCAGCTGCGGCTTTGCGGCGGATGCAGGAAAGCTGGCTGCCGGCTGACAAGCGGGTGCTGGGGGTATTTGTGCCGCTGATCGAGGCGCTGACCGAACGGCAATGGGGCGACAATTCGCCGCCGCGCGAGGTGGCGGTGAAACATGTGGCGCTGTTTGCGACGCCGGCAACGGTGTCCTCGCGCGCCTTCCAGCGCGAATTGGCGTTTCGCGCGATCGGGGTCGATGTCGAGGCCCAGCCCTGCGGCGGTGTGGTCGATGCGATCGAGCAGGGCGATGAGATCCTTGCCGAGGCGCTGGTGCGCAGCCATGTCGAGGCGCTGAAGCGCCGGATGCCGCAGCCCGAGGCCGCGATCCTTGGCTGCACGCATTACCCTTTGATGGAAAAGACCTTTCAGGAGGCTCTGGGCGAGGGGGTCAGGGTTTACAGCCAGGCGAAGCTGGTGGCCGAAAGCCTGAGCGACTATCTGGAGCGGCGGCCGGAGATGCTCGGCTCCGGCACAGTGTCCAAATTCCTCACCACCGGCGATCCGGTCTCGGTCTCGGCCCATGCGACGCAATTCCTGCGTCGCGGGATCAAATTCGAAAAAGCCTGAAACGGTCCGGAATTCCCTGGCAGCGACGGCGGCAGCGGCCGCCGCGCGCGATCAGAGAGGGTCAGCCCAGCGGCGCGATCAGCGCTTTCAGCGCGGCGACCGGGTCTTCTGCGCGCCAGATCTCTTCGCCAATCGCGAAATGATCGGTGACCGGGGCGAAGCGGGTGATCAGCGCGGGCGTCAGAGCGCCTTCGGCGATCACCGGCACTTCGATCACTTCCGACCACCACTCGAACAGCTCCCAGTCGACCTGGCTGCCATCGCCGAGACCGGTTTCACCGACCGGGCCAAAGGCCACGTAATCGGCACCGGCTTCGGCGGCATTCATCCCCTCATGGCGGGTGATGCCGCAATGGGCGCCGATGATCGCATCCGGTCCGAGATCCTTGCGGGCCTTTCTGACCGAACGCGCGCCATCGGTGAGATGCACGCCGTCCAGCCCATGACGCTCGACCAGCAGCAGGTGGTTGTCGATCACCACCGCCACGTCGCGCTGATGCGCGATATCGCGGCAGATATCGGCGGCCAGACCCTGGTCATCGATGTTTTTCGTGGCCAGCGAGATGCGCAGACAGGCGATTTCCACCGCATCCAGCACCCGTGCCAGCTGATCCGGAAACAGATCGGTCTGGAAGCTCGGGGGGGTGATCAGATTGATCTGCGGGCGATCTTCTGCGGCCATAATCAAAGGCTCCGTAACTGTGTCGGGGGGATTTAGCAGCGTTTGCGGGCTTTGGCTATGGGCGGAAGGGGGCGCCGCCCCCGTCTGCGCTTTGCGCAGCCTCCCCCGGGATATTTTTGGACAGATGAATGGGCTTTGCTTGTTTGCGCCCCGCTGAGAGGCTATCTGGCGGGCGGTTTTCACATGGGGGCGCGCAGATGGCACAGGCTGATATGGTGGATCCGGTGATCGTGCTGGTGCGGCCGCAAATGGGCGAGAATATCGGCGCGGCGGCGCGGGCGATGCTGAATTTCGGGCTCGACCGGATGCGGATTGTCGCTCCGCGCGATGGCTGGCCGAACCCGAAGGCCAATGCGATGGCGAGCGGGGCGGGGCGGGTGCTGGACCAGGCCGGGGTATTCCCGGATGTGGCGCGCGCGGTTGCGGATTGCGATTTCGTCTTTGCCACCACCGCGCGGTCGCGCGAGCTGGTGAAAGAGGTCGTCACGCCTGAGCGCGCCATGGCGATGGCGCGCGAGATGGGGGCGGCCGGTAAGAAGGTCGGGATCCTGTTCGGGCCGGAGCGGGCAGGCCTGGAGAATGGCGATATCATCCATGCCAATGCGATTGTGACCGTCCCGGTCAATCCCGAGTTCTTCTCGCTGAACCTTGGCCAGTCGGTTCTGCTTCTGGCCTATGAATGGGGACGCCAGGGCAGTGAGGTTCCGGCCTCGGCCATGGGCTTTGCGCGCACCGAACTCGCGAGCCGCGAAGAGGTGGAGCGGCTGGGTGATCATTACGAGACGCGGCTCGAAGAGGCCGGGTTCTTCTTTCCGCCGACCAAGGCGGCCGGCATGCGGCTGAATCTGAGGAATATGTGGGGGCGGCTCGCGCTGACCCGCGCTGAGGTGCAGACTTTGCACGGGATGCTGCGTCAGATCCTGTTTCGCAAGGGCCAGGAGACTGGCCAGGATGAGCCGCGCGGGTAATTTCCGGCGAACCCCTGCCGGTGGCCGTGAGAGGGCCCCGGCCCGGTCTTTGCCTGGCGGGATGGATCGGGTAAACTTGCGCCAAATCTAAAACAAAGGCAGGCAGGCGTTATGATTACCCGCAGATTTTTCACCGCGACCGCTGGTTTTGCGTTGCTTTCTGGCTGTGTCGGGGGCGCCTCTCGTATGGGCAGCGCGGCTCCTGGCAGCCGCGAGACGCCGGCGCCGCGTGCGGTGCCGGACAGCGGCTGGGACAGCTGGGTCGCGAATTACCGCAACCGCGCCGCGGGGCGGGGGATCTCGGCCAATACGCTCGATGCCGGGTTCCGCCATGCGGGGTTCCTGCCCGAGGTGATCGAAAGAGACCGCAACCAGACCGAGTTCAAGCGCTCGCTTGAGGATTACCTGTCAATCGCGGCCTCGGATGAGCGGGTCTCGCTCGGGCGTGAGATGTATGCGCGCTATGGATCGACGCTGGCCGCCATCGAACAGCGCTACGGGGTCGAGGGCAATGTCGTCGCGGCCTTCTGGGGACTTGAGAGCTTTTTCGGCACAAGGCGCGGCAATGTGCCGGTGGTCTCGGCGCTGTCGACGCTGGCCTATGAGGGGCGGCGCGCGGCGTTTTTCGAGAGCCAGCTTGATGGCGCGCTGAGAATTCTTCAGGCCGGGGATGTTCCGGCTGACCGGATGGTCGGGAGCTGGGCCGGGGCGATGGGTCACACCCAGTTCATCCCGACCTCTTATCTGCAATATGCCGTTGATTTCACCGGCGACGGGCGGCGCGATATCTGGTCGGATGATCCGACCGACGCGCTGGCCTCGACCGCGAATTACGTGGCGCGCACCGGCTGGCAGCGCGGATTGCCCTGGGGGATGGAGGTCTCGCTGCCCCCGGGCTTCAACGCGGGCCTTCTGGGGCGCGGCAAGGGGAAATCGGCTGCGGAATGGGAGGCGCTTGGCGTCTCGCGCACGGGCGGCGGCGGGCTTTCCGGGGGCTCGATCATCCAGCCGGGCGGGGCAGGGACGCCGGCCTTCCTGCTGACGCAGAATTTCAACGTGATCCTGCGCTATAACAATGCCGAGAATTACGCGATCGGCGTCGGGCATCTGGCCGACCGGATCAAAGGCGGCGGCCCGGTCAGGGCGGATTTCGGGCCGGACCGCACAGGTCTGACAAAAGCCGACCGTCAGGATCTGCAACGGCGCCTGACCGCACGCGGCTTTGACACCGGCGGCAGCGATGGCGTGATCGGTCCGAAATCGCGCGAGGCAATCTCGGCCTGGCAGTCCCGCAATGGTATGGCGGTGACGGGTGAGCCTTCAGCCGCACTGCTCGCGTCTTTGCGCTGAAGCGCGGAGTTTGGTGATCAGTCTTTGGTGATGCGGGGGCGGGCGGTTGCGGTGGCGAACTGCTTCAGCACCGGCCCTGCGCCGTGCTCCTCGGCCAAGCGCAACAGCCCGAAGCGGATCGCGGCCATCTCGCGGTAATAGCGCAGGAAAGCGGCATTGATCGCAGCGCCCGAAACCGCCCCCATGACTGGCACCGCCTGGGCCATGAGCTTCTGGCCAAGGGTCGCGGCAAGTTTCGGCGCGATGGTGGCGATCAGCTGGTTCAGCGCCGGCCCGGTCAGGGCCGCGCGGGCCGAGAAAAACGCCGTATTGATCCCGTCATCCGCCGCAATCGGGCTGCCCGAGCCAAAGGTGCGCAGCGCCTCGGACATGATCCAGGGATCGTCGGGGTCGTAACCCAGCTTTTCAGCTTCCCGCCGGATCGCATGCAAAAGCACGGTGATTGTGAACGGAAGTTCGGCAAGCGCGCCCATGATCCCACCGGCCCCGCCGGCAATCCCTGCCCCAATCGCAGCAGCAAGCGTGCCGCGATCCCCGGTGCCGGGAAGCCTGCCGCCCTGGCGGGCCACCATCCAGGCCCGCTCCAGCGCGGCCGCAGTCACCCCTTCGGCCCGCTCGCGAAAGCCTGCGGGAAGGATCGACATCTGGTCTTCCAGCCTGCCGCCAAACCGGGTCAGAAGCGCCATCACCGGCCCATTGGCCTTCTTCCAGCGCAGCGCGAGGGCATCGACGCCGGCCCGGCATTCGGCGGGCAGCGGCAGATGGGGCAGAGTTATGTCTTCATGGCTCATATCCCGCATATGGGGAGGGCGCGGCGCCGCACAAGACCATGCCCCGCAGGAAGCGAGACCGCGTGGCGAGGCGGCATCAGGTGGCGCGCGAAACCACGCCGGCAACGCCTGTCCAGGCGCCCGCTTTCAGCTCCAGCCCCAGCACCCGGTCGGGGTTGGTCGGGGGTGGCATCACGACATCTGCAAGTTTTTCAAAGCCAAAGCGGCTGTAATAGGGCGCGTCGCCCACCAGAAGCACCCGCTCCCAGCCGAGCTTGCGCGCCTCGGCGAGGCTTTCGGAGATCAGCAGCCCGCCCAGCCCCTCACCCTGACGCGTCGGGTGGACCGCGACCGGGCCGAGAAGCAGAAGATCCACCGTGCCGATCTTTGCCGGCCAGTAGCGGATCGCCCCGGCGAGAATTCCGTCGCCATCCCGCAGACAAAGGCACAAAGGCGCTATGGTCGGGACGCCGTCCCGCAGCCTATAGGACGACAACGCCGTCCGCCCCGGCGCAAAACAGAGGTCGTAAAGCGCCTCGACCTCCCACCAGTCTGCCTCGCTCTCTTCTTCAAGCCTGTAGACCACAGCGCCCGTCCTCTTCCCTGTGCCGCGTCCGGGCGTGGCAGCGCCTTGCCTGCCATGCCAATAGGAGTGTGATTATGACAATGCCGCGCGCGCCGAAGGGCCGCATCTTCCTCTTGAGAAAAATACTCCTGCTGGAGGCAATCCCTCTGGCCAGAGCTGCGCTCAGCGGGTCAGAGCGCGCGCCAGCCGATATCGCGTCGGCAAAAACCTTCGGCCCAGTCGATGCCATCAACCATTCGATAGGCGGCATCGCGCGCGGCTTTCAGCGTATCCGCGCGGCCCGTCACATTCAGCACCCGCCCGCCACTGGCCAGCACATCGCCATCACGCGCCACGGTGCCGGCATGGAACACCATATGGCCGCTGTCTTCGGGCAGCGCGTCCAGGCCCTGGATCCGGCTCCCCTTCACATAGGCGCCCGGATAGCCCGCAGCCGCCATCACCACGGTCAGCGCATGGTCATCGGCCCAGTTCACTTTGGCCTGCGAAAGCCGCTGATCTGCGGTTGCAATCAGATGATCCAGCACCTGGGCGCCCAGCCGCATCATCAGGACCTGGGCTTCCGGGTCGCCAAAGCGGCAGTTATATTCCACCAGCCGCGCGCGGCGTTCGCCGTCAGGGCCGTCATCGATCATCAGCCCGGCATAAAGCACCCCCTGATAGGGCGTGCCGCGCCGCGCCATCTCGCGGATGGTCGGCAGCACGATCTGTTCCATCGCCTGGGTCTGGAGCGCCTCGGTCAGCACCGGCGCCGGGGAATAGGCGCCCATGCCGCCGGTATTCGGGCCGGTATCGCCATCGCCGACCCGCTTATGGTCCTGGGCGGTGCCATAGGGGATCGCGGTCACGCCATCGGTCAGGATGAAGAAGCTCGCCTCTTCGCCCTGCATGAATTCCTCGATCACCACCTCGGCGCCGGCCTCGCCGAATTCGCCGCCGAACATATCGTCGATCCCGGCCAGGGCCTCGGCCTCGGTCATTGCGACAATCACACCTTTGCCGGCCGCCAGCCCATCGGCCTTGACCACAATCGGCGCGCCCTGGGCACGGATGTAGTCCTTCGCAGGTTGCGCTTCGGTAAAGCGCGCCCAGGCCGCCGTCGGCGCGGCACAGGCGTCGCAAACCTCTTTGGTAAAGCGCTTTGACGCTTCAAGCTGAGCCGCCTCGCGGCTCGGGCCGAAGGTCAGGATCCCGGCGGCGCGGGTCGCATCCGCCACACCTGCGGCAAGCGGGGCCTCGGGGCCGACGATCACGAAATCAATGGCGTTCTCTTCGCAAAACGCCACCACGCGCGCCTGGTCAAGAATATCAAGGCTGGCACATTCTGCGATCTGCGCGATGCCTGCATTGCCGGGCGCCACGATCAGCCGGTCGCATTTCGGGTTCTGCTTTACCGCCCAGGCCAGCGCATGTTCACGCCCGCCGCCGCCAAGGATCAGGATATTCATCTGCTGCGCGCCCCGTTCCGGTCTGATGGTTCTGGCGCCTGATAGTCGCCGCAGCCGCTGGTGGCAAGCGCCCGAAACGCCCCTGACCGGATGCTTTGCCACCTTGAAGCCGGGGGGCGCCCGGCCTAGTCTCGCGCCCGTCACGAAGGAAGGCACCATGGCCGGAAAACGCAGCATTTTCGAAGAGGTCGGCGAGACCTCGAATAACCCGAAACAACCGGGGAAGTCCGGCGTTACAGGCGGGATGATCGATCAGGGCCACAGGGGCGCGCGCGGCGCGATCCGGGTCTGGCTGATCGTGCTTTTCCTGCTGGTCGTCGCGATGATCGTGGTCGGAGGGCTGACGCGCCTTACCGGCTCGGGGCTCTCGATCACCGAATGGCGCCCGGTCACCGGAGCGATCCCGCCGATGGATCTTGTCTCCTGGACGGCGGAATTCGATAAGTACCGTCAGACACCGCAATACGAGCTGGCGAATGCCGGCATGACGCTGGATCAGTTCAAGACGATCTATTGGTGGGAATGGGCGCATCGCCAGCTTGGCCGCCTGGTCGGCCTGATCTGGGCCGTTGGTTTCCTTGGCTTTCTTGTCACGAAATCCATCCCGCCGCGCTGGTCAAAGCGGCTTTTGCTGATCGGGGCGCTTGGCGGGCTGCAGGGCGCGATTGGCTGGTGGATGGTGTCTTCGGGCCTGTCGGGCAGCATGATCCGTGTCGCGTCTTACCGGCTGGCGGTGCATCTGGGGCTGGCCTTTGTCATCCTTGGTTTCATCGGCTGGTATGTCTTCCTGCTGTCGCGCAGCGAATCCGCCCTTATGACGGCCAGGCGGGGCAGGGAGGCCAAGCTCTTCTCGATGTCCACCGGCCTGATGCATTTCGCCTTCCTGCAGATCCTTCTCGGGGCGCTGGTCGCGGGGATTGACGCCGGGCGTGCTTTTCCGACCTGGCCCCTGATGGGCGACAGCTTCTTCCCGGCGGATGCGTTTTACGCGACCGATATGGAGGGCAATGTCCTGCCGGTCTGGCATGCCTTCTTTGAAAACCCGGGCCTGGTGCAGTTCATGCACCGGATGGCGGGTTATCTTCTGTTCATCTTCGGCGCGGTCGTCTGGCTTCGCGGCCGCAAATCCGCGCATCGTGATACCAGGTTTGCGTTTAACATGGTTATGCTGATGCTGGTGGCCCAGGCCGGGCTTGGCATCATGGCGGTTCTCACTTCGGCGCATCTGCATGTGGCGATCACCCATCAGATCGGTGCGGTGATCCTCTGGGTGCTGATCCTGCGCGCGCGTTACCTGTCGCAATACCCGGTTGCGGGCTCGATCCGGAAAGGAACCGCCTGATGGCTGATGTCTATGACGCGCTGATGGCCCATGCCCGCGAGACCGCGGCGCTGGAACAGGTTGCGGGGCGGCTGTCCTGGGATCAGGAGACGATGATGCCGCGCGACGCCGCCGAACAGCGCGGCGAGGAAATGGCAGCGATGGAGGGTGTCTTGCATGCCCGCCGCTCTGACCCGCGTGTCGGTGACTGGCTGTCAAAGGTTGATCCGGTCGAGCTGGTCGCGAAAGCCCAGGTCGCAAAGATCCGCCGCTCTTACGAGCGCGCGCTGAAAGTGCCGGCACGCCTCGCGCAGGAGATTGCGCGGGTGACCTCGCTTTCCCAGGGCATCTGGGCCGAGGCGCGGGCGAATGAGGCGGTTACGTCTTTCCTGCCGACGCTGGAACAGGTCGTCGCCCTGAAGCGTGAAGAGGGTCAGGCGCTGGCCTCCGGGGGAAAGGCGGGCGGCGACAGCTATGACGCGATGCTCGATGATTACGAGCCCGGGATGACCGGCGCTGAATGCGCCGCGATGTTCGACGCGCTGCGTCCGCGCCTGGTGGCTTTGCGCGAAAAGATCCTTGCCTCACCGCGCAAACCTGCCGCGCTGACCGGCAGTTTCGGGGCCGATGCCCAGATCCGCCTGTCGCGCCGCCTTGCGATGGTCTTCGGTTATGACATGCAACGGGGCCGCATCGACACCGCCGTGCATCCGTTCTGTTCGGGTTCGGGCGATGATGTGCGCATCACCACCCGCGTCGCAGAAGGCGATCCCTTCAACTGCCTCTATTCCACCATCCACGAGACCGGCCATGCCGCTTACGAGCAGGGGGTCGATTCCGATTTCCTGCTGACGCCGATTGGTGGCGGCGTCTCGATGGGGGTCCATGAAAGCCAGAGCCGGATCTGCGAGAACCAGCTTGGCCGCTCGCGCCCCTTTACCGAATGGTTGTTCGGTGAGATGCGCGACCGTTTCGGCGAATTTGGCATCACCGATCCCGAAGAGTTCTTCGCCACCGTCAACCGTGTTGCGCCGGGCTATATCCGCACGGAATCGGATGAGGTGCATTACAATCTCCATGTCATGCTGCGTTTCGATCTGGAACGCGCGCTGATGGGGGGGGATCTGACGGTCGCGGATCTGGAATCTGCCTGGAATGACCGCTTCCTGAACGATTTCGGCGTGGCGGTCGACAGGCCTTCGAACGGGATGCTCCAGGACGTGCACTGGTCGATCGGCCTTTTCGGCTATTTCCCGACCTACACGCTTGGCAATCTCTATGCCGGCTGCCTTTTCAAGGCTTTGCGCGCCGATCTGCCGGGGCTCGATCAGGATCTGGCCGCAGGCGAGATCGGTGCAGCAAATGACTGGCTCAGGGAAAACCTCCGCCGTCACGGCGCCCTTTACAGCCCGCGCGAGACCATTGCCCGCGCCTGTGGCGAAGAGCCATCCGCCGGCCCGCTGCTGGATTATCTCGAAGCGAAATTCGGCGCGATCTACGGGTTCTGAGGCGGGTTCTGAGGCGCAGTCCGGGGCCGCAGCGCCACGAGACCCATCGCCAGAACCGAGATGCCCGCGCCGATCAGAAACGGCGCGGAGGATCCCCAGCTGACCCAGGCCCAGCCGGCGGCGGTATTGCCGATCAGCATCACCAGACCGCTTGCAAGGTTAAAGGCCCCGAAGGCGCTGCCCCGGAGCGCGGGCGGCGCGGTTGCCGCAATCATCGCGCCCAAAAGCCCCTGGCTGAACCCCATATGCAGCCCCCAAAGCGCCACACCGGCCAGAAAGACCGGTGCGCTTTGCGCAGAACCCAGCACCAGATGCGCGCCCGCCAGAAGCCCGAGCCCGATCAGCAGCGGCACCCTCACCGGATCGCGCCCCGATGCTGCCAGCCGGTCCGAGAAGATCCCCACCGGCCAGGCCGCCAGGGCATAAGCCGCATGCAGCGCCACGATGATCAGCGGCACCCAGACCGGCGAGAACCCGGCCTCAAGTGCTTTCAACAGCAGGAATGCCTCGGAAAACCGCGCCAGCATGATCAGCCCCGCCAGCGCGATGACACCCCTGATCGGAGCGGTCAGCCGCAGCGCATCGCGAAAGCGGAAGCCGGAGCCCTTGCCAGCCTGTGCCGGCACCGGCTCTTTGACCCGAAAGATCAGCAGAAAAATCGCGAAAGCCGCCGGCAGCGCCGCAAGCCAGAACACGATCCGGATATCCCCGGCAAAGACCAGCATGGCGGCAATCGCGAGGAGCGGCCCGAGAAAGCCGCCCAGACTGTCGAGCGATTTCCTGAGGCCAAAGGCCGCGCCCCGTATCGCGGCCGGCGTGGCGGCGGCAATCATCGCATCGCGAGGCGCAGACCGGATCCCCTTGCCAACCCGGTCCATTGCCTTGGCCAGCACGATCTGATCCAGGCTCATCGCCAGCGGAAAGATCAGCCGCGACAGCGCGCCAAGCCCGTAACCCAGCACGGCCAGTGGTTTTGCCCGCCCGGACCAGTCTGCCAGAACCCCGGAAAGCGCTTTGGTCACCGTGGCCACCGCCACCGCCAGCCCCTCGATAAAGCCGATAACCAGCGCTGATGCCCCGAGCCCACTTGCCAGAAACACCGGCAAAAGCGTGTTCACCATTTCGGAGGAGATATCCATCAGCAGGCTGACAAGTCCCAGCATCCAGACCATGCGCGGAATCGGCAGAACTGTCATTCAGAGTTTCTCACGACACAGATAGTCCTCGGCCTGATGCACAGCCCCGGCGGCGGCTGACAGGCCCCGCCGCCATCCTCACAAGCGGCGAAAGCGGTAGACCCGTGCCGGCGGCAGATTGGCCCAGACTTTGTGGCCCCTGTCCACCGCCAGCCCCAGATCGCTGATGATCTCGGGCGGCACCGGCGGGCGCGGGCCATAGGTGAATTGCACGTATTCTCCATCGGGTTTCAGCACATCGAAGGCGGCGCCGACAATCGCGCGGCGCACAGGGTCGGGCATCGACAGAAGCGGCAGGCCCGAGATCACCGTCGACACGCCGCTGCCGACAATTGCCCCCACCTCTTGCGCGCCAGTCTTATGCACGGCGACGCGCGGAAATTTCCGCCGCAGGAAATCGACAAATTCATCATCCAGCTCGAAAAGCGTCAGGTTCTCGGGCGGCAGGCCGCGCGCAAGAATTGCTTCGGTAAACCTTCCGGTGCCGGGGCCGAATTCCACCACTTTGCCGCTGTTGGGGCCGATCGTCGCGGTCATCGCACGGGCCAGCACCCGCGACGAAGGCGCGATGGCCGAGATCTGCCGGGGATTGCGCATAAGGCGCCTCCGGAACAATGCGAGATCACTTTCCATCGCTTATCCTGTCTTCATGCGGGATTGCTCCCGGGTCATGTCCCAGGCCCATCCGCCGGATGAGCCGGTGTTTCGCAGCATCTCTTGCGGCACCATCGTTTCCGACACGATCATGCCGCGCTCAGCGCGCCGCCGACCGGAAGGATGGCCACAGATGCCGCTTCTGACGCTGACCCGGGCCGCAAAAGCCCAAGCCGTTCCCGTCGCAGCCTGGCGGGTCATGCCTACAGACGGATGACACGCGCGGGGGGAGATATCCGGCTCGGGTCTCCGGATCAGGGCCTTGGGCTCAGGTCTTGCGGAACTGATCAAGGCTGACCACTTCAGCCTCCTGGCGCGGCGGGGGGGCGGCATCCTCTGCCTCTTCCTCGCGCTCATCCGCCTCGTCTTCCTCATCGTCATCATCATGCTGGCTTTCAAAGCGAAGCCCGAATTCGACCGAGGGATCGACAAAGGTCAGCACGGAATCAAAGGGGATCACCAGCGGCTCGGGCGAATTGCCGAAGTTAAGCGTTACGGTGAAGCCCTCATCCGTGACCTCAAGCCCCGAGAACCAGTGCTGCAGCACCACCGTCATCTCGGTCGGGTAGCGCTCTTTCAGCCAATCGGCGATGGCAACATCGGGATGAGTGGTGTCAAAGGTGATAAAGAAGTGATGCGCTCCGGGCAGGCCATGTGCCGCCACGTCGTCCAGCACCGAGCGGATCAGGCCGCGCATAGCCTGATGCATCAGGTTTCCATAGTCGATACTGCGCGTCATCCGGTTCCCCTGCCATTTCGCGCCACCATAAAACATCTGGCCGTCAAGGAAAGGGGCGAGCGCGCGCCTCTGGCCTAAAACTCGCGGCCTGCGGACCGGGCACCAGTGAAACTGACCCGATTTGAGGCAGTCACAAATGCGAGAGCAGCAGGGCGGCGCCAGCCGCCAGCGCCAGGACAAGCGGCATCGGAAGGCGCAGGTGCCAGAGCGCGACGCCGCTCGCCAAAGCAATGGCAAGCGAGAAGGGCTTCAGCGTCGCGAGGTCAGGCAGCAGCATCTGCACCGGTCCCGAGCCGATCTCGCGATGGCCGGTGAAGAGCACATGCAGGGCGAACCAGAGCGAGAGATTGGCAATCACCCCGACGACAGCAGGCGTGATCCGCGCCATGGCTCCGGCAAGCACCGGCACCGCCAGCAGCCTGTCGATAAAAGGGCTCGCGGTGAAGATGAACAGAAATGACGGCAGGAAGGTCATCCAGAGTGCGACGCCCGCGCCACCGAGCGCCATAAGGGGGCCGCCGTCCTGAAACCCCGCGATCCAGCCGGTGAAAGCGGTGACAAGGATCAGCGGCCCCGGCGTCGATTCCGCCAGTGCCAGCCCGTCGATCATCTGCCCGGTCGTCAGCCAGCCGCGCAGATCGACCATTTCCTGCGCCATCCAGGCCATCAGCGCGTAAGCGCCGCCAAAGGCCAGCGCCGCCAGTTTTGCGAAAAAGACCCCGATCTCTGCCAGCCGTTCCGGCCCGAAGATCGTCAGCACGGCCAGCGGCACAAGCCAGAGGCCCAGCCAGAGCGCCCCTTGCCAGACGGCCTCGCGCCAGATGTCGCCGGCAGCCCGGGCGGGCGGGGGCAGTTCCGTGGCCGAGGGGCTGGCCGCGCGCAACGCTGGCCGCGATGCAGATCGGAGCGCCTGCATCCCGCCCCAAAGCGCAGCCGCCAGCAGGATCAGCGGGAAGGGCAGGGCAAAGACAAACAGCCCGAGAAAGGACAAAAGCGCGATGATCCGCGCCTCCCGCGTTTGCAGCGCCCTTTGCCCAAGCCGGATCAGGGCCGCCGCGACAATCGCCAGCACCGCCGCCTGGATGCCGGTAAACAGCACCGGAATCAGGGGGATAGTGCCAAAACCGGTATAGAGTGCGGCGAGGACTGTGATCAGCACCGCGCCCGGAGCCACAAAAAGCCCGCCCGCAATCAGCCCGCCCTTAATGCCGCGCAGCCGCCAGCCGATCCAGGTTGCAAGCTGCATCGCTTCCGGGCCGGGAAGCAGCATGCAAAAGGACAGCGCGCGCGCATAATCCTCCTCGCTGATCCAGGATTTTTCCTCCAGCGTCACACGGTGCAGCAAAGCGATCTGCGCCGCCGGGCCGCCAAAGGACCAAAGGCCGATCCGCCAGAACGCGGCCGACAATTCGGCCAGCGACGGGGCCGGGGCGCGCGCGGGAAAGGGCGCCTCGCGGCTGTCTGAGGGGGGGCTGGCTTTTGTCGGGCTGGCTGAGGTCATGACTGCCTGGACGCTAGCGGGGTTTTGTGACGGGGGGAAGACGTGCCCTGAATGCGCCCTGGACCGATTACGCCTCTCAGGCCGCAGTCTGGCGGCTCCCGTTGCCCGGGAGAGGGCACGGCTCCCGCCTCCCTTGCGCAGACATCACGATCTGACCCCATCCCGCGGCCCCGCATTGCGCCGTGACCAGCTGGCGGGTGACAAATGGCTCAGCCCCGCCATCACGGGGTACACACGAGGCCGCTCGGCCCGGACGCAGGTGCAGGTAAAGCGGCCCGCCAGATCCGTCCCGCAATGGGATTGACCGCTATTCCGGCTATCGGGCATGGCGGGGCCTGAAGCCTGATCACGCGTTCCGCCCGCCAGCGGCATCAGGCGATGGCTTTGCACAGATCCCGGGGGGATATGTTCGGATCCGGAGGGATTTCATGAACGCCAAAGCCCGGTGAGCCATACTGATCGTCTGAGGGAGCAGGTTCGGGAAAATGGTGTTGCCGGTGAGTTCCGGCCCAGACAGCGGATACTGCGCGATGTCTTTTCTGACGGCACTGACGCATTCGCCGGGGCGAGTGCTGACCAGGCTGAAAGGGCGGGCGATGCCGGGATTTCGCGATAGCTGATGAGATCAAAGCGACGATCCGCAGCTGTGCACTGCCCCGCAGAAGGGAGGCTGGCGTGATGAGATTTCGCAGTCGATGATGATCAGCATTGGGTCCTAAGGCCAGAAGCTGTGACCGGTCGGACCGGATTAGCCGGAGCAATGGGCGCAGCTGGGGTCACGCGACAGGAAAGGCCGCCCGCTGCTATTGCGGTGCCGGGCGTGGGCGTTGCCGTATCGCGCGGAACAGGTTGCATATCGCGCCGGGGATCACGCCGATCCTGCAAGGTCTGGCCCTGCGGGGCCGGTCGGAACACGGCTGGACAGCGTGGCCTCAGTGAGCGGGGTTTGCGCATCGGGATGAGCGTTGCCTGTTGCTGCCGCTGAAACCACATGCCGGCCATGCGCCGAATCAAGGTGGGCACTTGCCGTCGCCTCTGTAGCGCGGCAGAGTTGGCCGCGCCGACCCTGTCGCATCAGCGTTACCGGAGCCGGCGATATGGTCCCTGGCCCCGCCACCCTTGCCGCCCTCGCCGGCGGCCAGGGTTGTTCAACATGCAATTCAACCGGAGCAGACATGGTCCGCCAATCCGCCTTCACCGCCCCTGGCCGCTTCTGGCGCGGAAATCTCCACAGCCATTCGGACCGCTCCGACGGCGCGCTGCCGCCTCAGGAAGTTTGCCGCCGTTATCAGGCGGAAGGCTATGATTTTCTTGCCCTGACCGATCACTATGTCGGGCATTACGACTATCCGCTGGTTGATACCCGTCCGTTCCGGGCCGAAGGATTCACGACCATTCTGGGGGCAGAGCTGCATTCCGGCGCGATGGAAAACGGCGAGCTCTGGCATATCCTTGCCGTTGGCCTGCCGCTGGACTTTCCGAAAGTGGGCAGCGCTGATTTCCATGCCCATCCGGGCCAGGAAACCGGCCCCGAGATCGCGGCTCGTGCCGCCGCCGCCGGTGCTTTCGTGACCATCGCGCATCCGCACTGGTCGGGGATGACCCTTGACGATGCGCGTTCGATCACCGCCGCCCATGCGGTCGAGATCTATAATCACGGCTCGGCTGTCGGCGCGGATCGCGGCGATGGCGGCACGATTGCCGATCTGCTGATCTCGGAAGGGCGCGACATTACCCTCATCGCGACCGACGATTCCCATCTGGCGGTTCCCGACGCCTTTGGCGGCTGGACCATGGTGAAGGCTGAGGAAAACACCCCCGAAGCCCTGCTGGAAGCCCTGAAGCGCGGCGATTTCTATTCCAGCCAGGGCCCCGAAATCCATGATTTCCGCGTCGAGGGCGACCGGGTCATCGTCGAATCGAGCGCCGTGGAATGGGTGATCGCCATCGGCCATGGGTCAAGCTCGAACGTCACACACGGATCCTCCATGACCCGCGCCGAAGTGCCGCTGAACTGGCAGGGCAACACGCCCTGGATCCGGGTTGTGGTGATCGACGCCGCCGGCCGGCGGGCCTGGACCAACCCGATCCGGCGTGACCACATTCCCGCCTGATTTAAACATTCCCGCCGGAGGCAGTCGACAGCCGTCATGCCTCCGGCTGCGTCTGAAACGCACCATGCCCGCCAAGCTTGCGGCTGACGATCCGGCTGAGCTTTCGGTGCAGTGGCGTGATCCGGTGCCTGATATGCATCGCCGCATAGACCGGCTGGCGCAGAACCGGCGCATCGGTCACCGCCATGACCTTGCCAGCGGCGATCATCTCCCGGGCGGTTGCCTCCAGCACATAGCCGGTGCCGCCCATTCCCATCAGAAGCGAAGTGACCGAGCCGCTTTGCCCGACAGAGATCGGTGAATTCACCAGGTCAGGCGTGACCTGGCGGTGCATTTCCTGAAAGGCGGGCGAGAAATGCGAAAAGATGAAGCGCTCCGGTCGCACCCCGGAAAGCGCAGTCACTTCGGTCGAGACCATGTGATAGCCAGCATCGCCAAGGCTTTCGAAATGCAGATCGGGGTGGGGTTTTGGTGAAAACATCACCGCGAAATCAAGGATCCCTGTGAGCAGATCCGCGCACATCTGATTGGAATAATCGGGCTCGATATGAAGCGCGATATCGGGGAATTGCCGCCGGATCCCGACAACCCATTCACCCAGATAAATCGCCGAGAGGTCATTCTGGATCCCGAGCCGCAGAAGATGCCCGGCGCCGGTCGGCACCTGGATATGGCGGCGCGCCTCGTTCCATTCATGGCGCAGCATCCGGGCATGGGGCTCAAACCGTTTGCCTTCGGTTGTCAGCATGGTGCCGGCGCGGGAACGGTCAAAGAGCCGCGCGCCGAGCGCAGTTTCCAGCACCTGGAGGCGGGCCGAAATGGTGGATTGCGTGACACCGAGACGCTCGGCCGTGCGGTGGAAGCTGCGGCTTTCGGCAAGATCGAGGAAGGTCTCGATAAGTTCGATTTGCATGGCTGCGTTCTTTCTGAAGCCGCCGGGGGCAGGCCCCGGACCCCCGGACTATTGCCGCTATGAGGATGGCCAGGTGAGCGGTTCTGATCGGATAGGCCGATCAATAGCCACCTCTGCGCCGAATTGAAAGGGGCGGGAAGCTGGCGGATATTGGCGGCAATCAGGGAGAATAAAATGACGGAACTGGCCAGCGCGCGGGTCGCGATCATCGGGGGGGGCGTGGTGGGCGTCTCGGCCCTTTACCACCTTGCGAAAGCAGGCTGGAAAGATGTGATCCTGCTGGAGAAAAACGAGCTGACCGCCGGCTCGACATGGCATGCGGCGGGGAATGTGCCGACATTTTCCGCCTCCTGGTCGATCATGAATATGCAGCGCTATTCGGCGGGGCTTTATCGCGGGCTTGGCGATGAGGTCGGCTATCCGATGAATTACCATGTCACCGGATCTGTCCGGCTGGGGCACAGCGAGGAGCGGCTGCTGGAATTTAAGCGTGTCGCCGGCATGGGGCGCTACCAGGGTATGGATCTGGAAGTGCTGGGGCCGGATGAGATCCGGGGGCGCTATCCTTTCCTTGAGACCCATGATCTGACCGGGGCGCTTTATGATCCCTATGACGGCGATATTGATCCGGCGCAGATGACCCAGGCGCTGGCCACAGGGGCGCGCCAGATGGGGGCGCGCATCGAGCGGTTCTGCCCCGTGACAGCGGCGAAATGGACCGGCTCTGAATGGGTGCTTTCGACGCCGAAGGGCGAGGTGCGGGCGGAATATGTCGTCAATGCCGCAGGCTACTATGCGGCCGAGGTCGGCAGGCTCTTCAATCGCCGGGTGCCGATGATGGTGATGAGCCATCAGTATCTCTTGTTCGACACCATCCCGGAGCTGGAGGCCTGGTCGAAAGAAAGCGGCGCCAAGCTGCCGCTTCTGCGCGATGTCGATTCGAGCTATTACCTGCGTCAGGAGAAGATGGGCTTCAACCTCGGCCCTTATGAGAATCCCTGCCGTGCGCATTGGGCGACACCCGATGACCCGATGCCAGAGGATTTCAGCTTTCAGCTCTTCCCCGATGATCTGGAGCGGCTGGAATGGCATATTGCTGACGCGATGGCCCGGGTGCCGCTGCTGGAGAAGGCGGCGCTGCAAAAGGTCATCAACGGGCCGATCCCCTACACGCCGGATGGCAATCCGCTGATCGGGCCGATGCCTGGTGTGCCGAATGCCTTTGAAGCCTGTGTCTTCACCTTTGGCATCTGCCAGGGTGGCGGGGCCGGCAAGGTGCTGGCCGAATGGATCACCGAGGGCGCGACCGAATGGGATATGTGGTCCTGCGATCCGCGCCGGTTTACCGGGTTTGAGGATCACGATTATTGCGTCGCCAAGGGCAAGGAAGTCTATGGCAACGAATATGCAATGCATTTCCCGCATCATGCCTGGGGAGAGGGGCGCGGCAAAAAGCTGTCGCCGGTGCATGACCGGGTGGCCGCACTCGGCGCGCAATTCGGGCCCTTTAATGGCTGGGAGCGCGCGCTCTGGTATGCGCGGCCCGGCGATGACGTCTCTGAGGCGGCGCAGCGCACCTGGAAACGCGAAGGGCCGTGGTTCGGGGCGGTGAAGGCCGAATGTGATGCGGTGCGCGACGCCTGCGGTATCCTCGATCTGCCGGGCTTCTCACGTTACTGGCTGTCGGGTGAGGGGGCGGCGGCCTGGTTGCTGGCGCAGACCACCGGCAAGTTGCCATCGGTCGGGCGGCTGGGCCTGGCCTATTTCGCCGATGACAAGGGCCGGATCGTCACAGAAATGTCGGTCGCCCGCTTTGCGGAAGATGAGATCCTGCTGATCACCGCGGCAACGGCGCAGTCGCATGACCGGGCCTGGCTGGAACGGCATCTTGCGCAAGGGCTGACGCTGACCGAGGTCACCAATGACTGGTCCTGCCAGATCCTGACCGGGCCGCAGGCGCGGGCGGTGCTGGAGGCGGCGGGGGCGGAAGCCGATCTTGCGAAGGGCTGGCTCTCGCATCAGACCGGGCGGATTGCCGGGCGCGAGGTCTGGCTGGCGCGGGTGAGTTTTGCCGGTGAGCTTGGCTGGGAGATCCATTCCCGCCTGGCCGATACGCCCGTGATCTGGGATGCGATCCTGGCGGCAGGCGCGCCTTTGGGGCTGAAACCCTTCGGGATGTTTGCGCTGAATTCGCTGCGGATCGAGAAAGGCTATCGTGGCTGGAAGGGCGATCTTTCGACTGATTACAGTGTCTTGCAGGGCGGTCTTGAGCGATTTGTCGATTGGGGCAAAACCGATTTCCGCGGTCGCGCAGCCCTGGAGGCCGAAAAGCAGGCCGGTGTTGCGAAGCGCTTTGCGACCCTGGTGATCGAGGCAGGTGCCTTCGATCCGCCCTATATGTCAACGATCTGGAAAGGCGATCAGGTCGTGGGCGAGCTGACCTCGGGCTATTTCGGGCATCGGGTTGGAAAATGCATTGGTCTCGGGATGTTGCGGGCTGATCTGAATGTGCCGGGTGAGGCGCTGGAGGTTGAGATCTTCGGCGAGCGCTTTGCTGCGGTGGTGCAGGCGGATGAGCCGCTCTGGGATGCGAAGAACGCGCGGATCCGCGCCTGACCTGAATGCGGGACCGGGGCGCTGCCCCATGCCACCGGATCGCTTGAACCGGTGGCGCTGATCCGGGGCATGCCCGGGATATTTACAGACAGATGAAAGGGTAACATCGTGGTCGATGTTCCGAAAACGGCGCGGGCAGTGGTGATCGGGGGCGGCATTTCTGGCTGTTCGGTGGCCTATCACCTCGCGAAAGCGGGCTGGACGGATGTGGTGTTGCTGGAGCGTCGCAAGCTGACCTCGGGCACCACCTGGCACGCGGCGGGCCTGATCGGGCAACTGCGCGCCAATCAGAATATGACGCGCCTCGCGAAATATTCGGCGGATCTTTACGCCAGGCTCGAAGAAGAGACCGGCGTTGCGACGGGCCTGAAACGGGTCGGCTCGATGACCGTAGCGCTGACCGAAGACCGGCTGCAGGAGATCTTGCGCCAGGCGACGGTGGCGCGGATCTTCGGTGTGGATGTGACCGAGATTTCTCCATCTGAAATCAAGGCGATGTATCCGCATCTTAATACCGGTGGCGTGATCGGCGGCGTGCATCTGCCGGGCGATGGCCAATGTGATCCGGCCAATATCGCGATGGCACTGGCCAAAGGCGCGCGGATGCGCGGCGCGAAGATTGTCGAGGGCGTCAAGGTCACTGGTGTGACAGAGGGGCCGGCTGCGGGCGGCAAGCGCCAGGTCACGGGCGTCGATTATGAGGGGCCGGAGGGCCCGGGCCATATCGCGGCAGATGTGGTGATCAATTGCGGCGGCATGTGGGGGCGTGACCTTGCGGCGCAGTCGGGGGTCACGCTGCCGCTGCATGCCTGCGAGCATTTCTATCTGCTGACCGAGCCGGTGGCGGGCCTCACCGATATGCCGGTTCTGCGGGTGCCGGATGAATGCGCCTATTACAAGACCGATGCCGGCAAGATGATGGTCGGCGCCTTCGAGCCGGTGGCGAAACCCTGGGGAATGGCGGGGATCCGCGAAGACTTCGAGTTTGATACGCTCCCCGAAGACTGGGATCATTTCGCGCCCATTCTGGAGGATGCGGCGAACCGGATGCCGATGTTCCAGACCGCCGGCATCCACACTTTCTTTAATGGTCCTGAAAGCTTTACCCCCGATGATCGCTATTACCTTGGCCCTGCGCCGGAGCTGGGCGGCTATTGGGTGGCGGCAGGCTATAATTCGGTGGGGATCGTGTCTTCGGGCGGCGCAGGCATGGCGCTGGCGGAATGGATCACGACCGGAGAGGCTCCGTTCGATCTCTGGGATGTGGATATTCGCCGGGCACAGCCGTTCCAGAAGAACCGCCGCTATCTGAAGGATCGGGTGACCGAGACCCTGGGGCTGCTTTATGCCGATCACTATCCCTACCGCCAGGTGGTCACCGCGCGGGGCGTGCGGCGCACGCCTTTGCATGAGCATCTGAAGGCGCGCGGTGCGGTCTTTGGCGAAGTTGCGGGCTGGGAGCGGGCGAACTGGTTCGCGAAGGAGGGTCAGGAACGGGAATACCGCTACGCCTGGGGGCGGCAGAACTGGTTTGAGAACCAGAAGGCCGAGCATATGGCGGTGCGCGAGAATGTCGGCCTGTTCGATATGTCGTCTTTCGGCAAGATCCGGGTCGAGGGGCGCGATGCGGTGACCTTCCTGAACCGCGTTTGTGCGGGGCAGATGGATGTGGCGGCGGGTCGTATCGTCTATACCCAGATGCTGAACCAGAAGGGCGGCATCGAGAGCGATCTGACCGTGACGCGGCTGTCGGAGCGCGCATTCATGCTGGTGGTGCCGGGGGCCACTTTGCAGCGGGATCTGGCCTGGCTGCGCCGCCATCTCGGCGATGAATTCGTGGTGATCACCGATGTGACCGCAGCGGAATCGGTGCTCTGCTTGATGGGGCCAAAATCGCGTGACCTGATGCAAAAAATCAGTCCGAATGATTTCTCGAACGCGGCGCATCCTTTCGCGACCATGCGCGAGATCGAGGTCGGCTACGGGCTCGCCCGGGCGCATCGGGTGACCTATGTCGGCGAGCTCGGCTGGGAGCTTTATGTGTCAAGCGACCAGACCGCGCATGTCTTTGAGGCGCTTGAGGCCGCGGGGGCGGATCTGGGGCTTAAGCTTTGCGGGCTGCATGCGCTGGATTCCTGTCGGATCGAAAAGGGCTACCGCCACTGGGGCCATGACATCACCGATGAGGATCACGTGCTGGAGGCCGGGCTTGGCTTTGCCGTGCGCACCAAAAAGCCGGAGTTCATCGGGCGTGACGCGGTGCTGCGGGTCGAAGCCGAAGGCGTGGCGCGGCGGATGGTGCAGTTCAGGCTGGAGGATCCGATGGTGTCCCTGTTCCATAATGAGGCGATCGTGCGCGACGGCGAGATTGTCGGCCCGGTGACATCGGCAAATTACGGTCATGCTTTGGGCGGTGCGATCGGCATGGGCTATGTGCCCTGCAAGGGGCAGAGCGAGGCGGATGTGCTGGGCTCGGCCTATGAGATCGAGGTGGCGGGGGTGCGGCATAAGGCCGTCGCGAGCCTTGCGCCGATGTATGACCCGAAATCGGAGCGTATTCGTATGTGACGGGCCGGGACGGGGGGCTTTCTGCCCCCCGAACCCCCCGAGGATATTTAAGGACAGATGAATGAAGCTGGCGGCGCGGCATCAGGTTTTTGCGGATCTTCACCATTCGGGCTGTTTTGTGATTCCCAATCCCTGGGACCGGGGATCGGCGCGGATGATGGCGGCTTTGGGCGCACAGGCGCTGGCGACGTCGTCGGCGGCGCATGCCTTCACGCTCGGGCGGCCGGATATGGGGGGCGTCAGCCGGGATGAGGCGCTGGCCCATGCGGCGGATCTGATCTCTGCCACCGATCTGCCGGTTTCGGGCGATTTCGAGAACGGTTTCGGCGATGCGCCGGAGGAGGTGGCCAGGACCGTGCGGCTGGCCGCAGAGGTCGGGCTTTCGGGGATTTCGGTTGAGGATACCCGGATGGTTGCGGGCAGCCCGGCTTATGAGTTCGGGCTTGCAGTGGAGCGGGTGAGGGCAGGGGTTGCCGCAACCCGCGCCCTTGGCCGGCCTTTCGTGTTCTGCGCGCGCGCCGACGGGGTGATGAACGGGGCCTATGATCTGGCAGAGGGGATCCGCCGTTTGCAGGCCTTTGAGATGGCCGGCGCGGATCTTTTATATCTGCCGGTGCCACCGGGGCGGGCAGAACTTGCGCAGGTTCTGGCTGCGGTGACTGCGCCGGTCAATGCGCTGGCGGCGGGACCGTTGAAGGCGATGACAGTGGCAGAGCTTGCCGCCATGGGGGTTCGGCGGATCTCGACCGGCAGCCAGATCGCGCGGCTGACCCATGCCGCGATCCGCGACGCAATGGCCGCGATGCTGGGTGAGGGAAGCTTTGCGCCGCTCAGCGCTACCGCCTCGGCGGATGAGATCGATGGCCTGTTGTTGCAGGGAGCTGCGCAGGCGTGAGATTGGAGCCGCGCCGACCGATGGCTCGGGGCAGGCCTGTTGCTGCACCTATATCAGTTCACGCAGTGGGCTCAGAAGCATGGATCATGAAGGGGGGGGGCGATTGGCTCGGATGCCGGTCGCCGTCTGAGGCAGGCGGGTATACCGGCGGAACGCGTGTCGGCACGGGCAGCGCATGTGGCAGAGGATATGCGCCCGATCAGGCCTGGGATGAACCGGGGGCAAAACAGGCCTCTGACGGATGCCGGGCTGGAGATGGTCCACCAGTCCGCGCCTGAGGTTATCGGCCTGTCAGATGCGCCGGAGTCGCGCGCCGAAATCCTGACCGGGGCCGGGGTGATCCCGGGTAGTGACTGGCGCATCCGTTTCTCGCGCGCGCTGTTCGGCGCTACGCTGGCAGGGGCGGCGCGCAACTTCACTCTTCTGGCACGCGATGCGAAACATGACCTGCTGCTCTCGGGGAGCAATGTGTACTTCGGTACGGCTGCTGCTGCGGTGGATGTCGTCGCTTCTGTGACGCCGGATTACCCCGATTCCACCGCACACCTACCTTTCTGATGCGGCGCGGCCGAAGGGGAACATCGACAATATCCTGGCCGAGCTTTCCGGGCTGAACATGTATGATGAAACGGTGGGGATGCAGGCCTTCCCTCTGGGCATTTGTCTCCTAAACCTGGTGTCGGGCGATGACACTCCGGAGCGGGTCATGCGGCTTGAGAACAGCATTGATATGACTCCGGACAGCAACTCGATTAAGGTGATGAAAGAGGTCTGGATGGGCGGGCCATGGCATTATCTGGGCCCCGCTCAGACATTGCGGCTGATACAGGCCGAAAATGTCTGTCCGAAAACCGGCAACCGGATATGCGTGAAGGAATGGACCGAGCTTGGCAGGCCGGTGCTGCTCGACCGGGGGATGGCGAGCACGAACGACATTCTTGCCAAAGCCGGTTGCCGGATAGATCCGCAGAGCGACACCCCCTGGGGGCGCGGGTCAAATTGGTGTGCCGCTGAGCTTGCGCGTTGGGGTAATCCACCGCAATCTGCGCCAAAAGGCGGCGCTGCCAGGGCACCGCCGTTGCAATGACAGGAGGATGATATGGCGATCTCAAAGCATCTGGGGCAATTCTACATCAGTGGCGGCTGGGTCGATCCGCTGCCCGGGGGCACGAAAGCCGGGGTCGAAAACCCGGCGACCGAGGAAATCGTCGGGGATATCGCGCTTGGCACCGAGGCGGATGCGGATCGGGCGATTCTGGCGGCGCGGGCGGCTTTTGACGACTGGACTGTGGTGCCGGTGGAAGAGCGCATCGCGCTCGTGAAGAAAATCCTCGAGGTCTATAATTCCCGCTATGAGGACTTTGCCCAGGCGATGTCGACCGAGATGGGCGCGCCGATCGAATGGGCGCGCGGCGCGCAGGCCTGGGCGGGGCAGGTTCATATCGAATCGACCATCAAAGCCGCCGAAGAGATGGTCTGGGAATATATGCGCGGCGATACCCGCATCGTGATGGAGGGGATCGGCGTCTGCGCCCTGATCACGCCCTGGAACTGGCCGATGAACCAGATTGCCTGCAAGGTGGCACCGGCGCTGATCGCAGGCTGCACCATGGTGCTGAAACCCTCGGAAATCGCGCCGCTTTCGGGGCTTTTGTTCGCGGAGGTCTGCCATGAGGCCGGGGTACCGGCGGGGGTCTTCAACCTGGTGAATGGCGTGGGGCCGGTCGTGGGCGCGCGGATGTCGTCGCATCCCGAGGTGGATATGGTGAGCTTCACCGGATCGACCCGGGCGGGCACCGCGATTGCCGCCGCTGCCGCGCCGACGGTCAAACGTGTCGCACAGGAACTGGGCGGCAAAAGTCCGAATATCATCCTGCCTTCGGCCGATATTCATGAGGCGGTGAAGGCGGGTGTGGCGGGCTGTTTCGCCAATACCGGGCAAAGCTGCGATGCACCGACGCGGATGTTCGTGCCGCGCGCCGCGACAGCAGCTGCCTATGCCGCCGCGAAAGAGGCCGCTGATGAAGTGGTGATCGGGGCGACGACCGATGCCGCGACCACGATGGGGCCGCTGATCTCGAAACTGCAATTTGACAAGGTTCAGGGCATGATCCAGGCCGGCATTGACGAGGGCGCGACGCTGATCAGCGGAGGCACCGGCCGGCCCCAGGGCGTCAATCGCGGCTGGTATGTACAGCCGACCATCTTCGGCGATGTCACCAATGAGATGACCATCTCGCGCGAGGAAATCTTCGGGCCGGTGCTGGCGATCCTGCCCTATGACAGCATCGACGATGCGGTCCGGATGGCGAATGACACGCCCTATGGCCTTGCCGCCTATATCGCCGGCCCCGTTGAAGAGGCCAAACCGATTGCCCGGCGGTTGCGGGCCGGGACGGTGAACCTCAACTACCCGGACTGGGACACCTTCGCGCCCTTTGGGGGCTATAAGCAATCCGGCAACGGGCGCGAATATGCCGATTGGGGCATCCATGATTTCTGTGAAATCAAGGGCGTGGTCGGCTGGGGCGCCTGAACGAGGCGTCGCGCCTGCCCCCGGACGCAACTCTTCCGGGGGCGCATAGCAGATGTGCAGCGGAGAGCCCTTGAATGTCCCGGGGCAGAGGCGTTGACTGTGGACTGGCGGGGGGCGTTTCCCCCGCCTTTTCAACATCCGGAGGAGCGGCCATGCGCTATGGCTATGTTGGTCTGGGCAATCTCGGCGGTCACCTGGCGGCAAGCCTGCTCAGGGCTGGGTTCGATGTCACGGTCTGGGACCGCGATCCGGCAGCCGTTGACCGGCTTTGCGGCAAAGGCGGCGACCGTGTCGGCTCGCTGGAGGACCTCGCACAACAGGTTGACCATGTTTTCACCTGTCTGCCCTCGCCCCAGGCTTCGGAAACCGTGCTGGCGCAGATGCTGCCTTTCATGAAACCCGGATCGAGCTGGATCGAGAATTCGACGCTCGGGCGCGATGATGTGCTGCGGCTTGCGGGGCTTGCGCGCAGTGCGGGCGTTCGGATGATGGAGGCGCCGGTGACCGGTGGTGTCCATCTGGCGGCGAAAGGCGAGATCACCGTCCTCGCCGGGGGGGACCGTGATCTTTACGATCTGCATTTCCCGGCGCTTGAGGTGATCGGCGGCAAGATTTTCCATATGGGGCCGCTTGGCACTGCGGCGGTGATCAAGGTGATCACCAATATGCTGGCCTTCATCCATCTCGTCGCCGATGGCGAGGCATTGATGCTCGCGAAACGCGGCGGGCTTGACCTGAAAACCGCCTGGGAGGCGATTGCGGCCTCATCGGGCAGCTCTTTCGTGCATGAGACCGAGGGCCAGCTGATCCTGAATGGCAGTTACGATGTCGGTTTCTCGATGGATCTGGCGCTGAAGGATCTGGGTTTCGCCATCGGATTTGGCCGCGAATTCGGGGTGCCGCTGGACCTGGCCTCGCAGGTCAACCAGACCTTCCTGCGCGGGCGCGCGGCCTTTGGCGGGCAGGCGCAATCGACCCAGATCGTGAAACTGCTCGAGGAACTGCTTGCCACGGATTTGCGCGCCGAAGGTTTTCCGGACCGGCTGGAATGAGCGGGCGGCAAAGCCGGCATTTGCCAGAGCCCAATCCGGTGCTAGACATGGCATTGTCGGGCCGATAGAAGGCTGGCATCGTAACGTTAGCGCTAACGGTCCTGCGAAGCCGTGATGGCAACCGCACCGGACCGTGATCAATAAAGACAGGGATTCCATGGCTTCGCGCGTCATTCCGGTCGAGATTTTCGATCTTGTGATCTTCGGTGGTACGGGTGACCTTGCCCGCAGGAAGATCCTTCCTGGCCTTTACCTGCGCTGGCTGGCGGGGCAGATCCTGCCCGAGGCCCGCGTGATCGGTGCCGCGCGCGCCGATCTGACCGAGGCAGAGTTTCGAGATTTCGTAGCAGGTGCCATTGCCGAATTCGTCCCAGAGGCGAAACGCGACGAGGCGGCGATCAGGGGGTTTCTGGACCGGCTTGGCTATGTCGCGATCGATGCGACGGGCGAACGCGGCTGGAAGGATCTCAAGGCGCTGATCCGCCCCGATGTGGTTCAGGCCTTCTATTTCTCGGTGGCGCCCTCGCTCTTTGGCGCGATTGCCGAACGTCTGACCAGCAACGATATTGCCGGCCCCGATGCGCGGATCGTGGTGGAAAAACCCTTTGGCCGTGATCTCGCCTCGGCCAAAGCGCTGAACGCCGCGCTGGCCCGGCATTTCGAGGAACGCCAGATCTACCGGATCGATCATTACCTCGGCAAGGAAACCGTGCAGAATCTGATGGCGGTGCGCTTTGCCAATATCCTGTTCGAACCCCTGTGGAAGTCGGAATATGTCGACCATGTGCAGATCACGGTGGCGGAAACCGTCAGCGTGGACGGGCGCGGCGCCTATTACGACACATCCGGCGCGATGCGCGATATGGTGCAAAACCATATCATGCAGCTTCTGTGCCTGATCGCGATGGAGCCGCCTTATCATTTCGACCCCGATGCTGTCCGCGATGAAAAGCTCAAGGTGATCCGGGCGCTTGATCCCGTGCTGCCCGAAGATATCGTGCGCGGCCAGTATCTCGCCGGTGGCGGCGAGGCGGGCTATCTGGAACATGCGGAAAACCCGGCAAGCCGCACCGAAAGCTATATCGCGCTTAAGGTGAATATCTCGAACTGGCGCTGGAAGGGCACGCCCTTTTACCTGCGCACCGGCAAGCGCCTGCGGGCGCGCGAAAGTGAGATTGCCATCACCTTCAAAGAGCCGCCGCATTCGATCTTCGACGATCACGCCGGCTGGCGCGACAATGTGCTGGTGATCCGGCTGCAGCCCGATGAGGGAATGAACCTCAAGGTGATGATCAAAGAGCCGGGGCCGGGTGGTATGCGCCTGACCCAGGTGCCGTTAGACATGTCTTTCGCCGAGGCGCTGAAAGACAGCCTGGAAGACGTGCCTGACGCCTATGAACGGCTGATCATGGATGTGATCCGCGGCAATCAGACCCTCTTCATGCGCGGCGATGAGGTCGAGGCAGCCTGGGCCTGGACCGACCCGATCATCCAGGACTGGGAGGCGCGCGGTGACCGGCCCCAGACCTATGATCCCGGCACCTCTGGTCCGGAGGATGCGCTGATGCTGATGCATCGGGACGGGCGGCGCTGGCGGGGGATGGGGGCATGAATTTCAACACCTACCCCGACCGCGATTTCCTGCATCTGCAACTCGCGGACCGCATTGCCTCGCAGCTGGGGGAATTCATCCGGCGCGACGGCCGCGCGACCTTTTCGGTGCCGGGCGGCACCACACCGGGGCCGGTCTTTGACATCCTCTCGGGCGTCGATCTCGACTGGGGGCTGATCTCGGTCGTGCTGAATGACGAACGCTGGGTGCCGGAGCATTCCGACCGCTCGAATACAAGGCTCCTGCGCGAGCGCCTGCTGCAGGGCCGCGCCGCCAGGGCGAAACTGATCCCGCTTTACACCGCGACCGACACGCCGGAAGAGGGTATCCCCGCGCTGGAGGCCGGCCTCGCGCCGGCATTGCCGATCTCGGTGCTGCTTCTGGGCATGGGGGGCGATATGCATACCGCATCTCTCTTCCCCGGTGCCGACCGTCTGGCAGAGGCTCTGGCCCCGGATGCGCCCTTGCTGATGCCGATGCGCTCGGATGCGGCGGTAGAACCCCGCGTGACCCTGACCGCGCCGGTCCTGCGCGCAGCCATGCATATCCATGTGCTGATCACCGGCGCGGCAAAGCGGGACGCGATTGAAAAGGCGGCAGGACTGCCCGCAACCGAGGCGCCGATCCGCGCCGTCCTGGATCACGCCGAAGTGCATTGGGCCGAATGACGCAAAAGACCGGAAGGGCAGAAAATGGATAAGTGGCAGGCGCTGAAAGCGCATCACGCGAAAGTGGCAGAGCGCCGGATCCTCTCGTTGTTCAATGCGGATCCGGCACGGGCGGCGGGCTTTTCTGCAGAAGCCGACGGGCTTTTGTTCGACTGGTCAAAAACCAATATCGACATTGAGGGTCGCGATCTTCTGCTGGCGTTGGCCACGGCGTCGGGCGTCGCCGACAAGCGCGCCGCGATGTTTTCCGGCAAGAAGATCAATGAGACCGAAGGCAGGGCGGTGCTGCATATCGCTTTGCGCGCGGGCGAAGAGCACCGCATTCTGGTCGATGGCCAGGATGTAATCCCTGACATCACCGCGACCCGCAGGCGCATGGCGGCGTTTGCCGATCAGGTGCGTTCGGGCGCGTATCAGGGCCAGGGCGGCAAGATCACCGATGTGGTCAATATCGGTATTGGCGGCTCGGATCTTGGGCCGGCCATGGCCGCGCTGGCGCTGGTGCCTTATGCCGACGGGCCTCGCGCGCATTTCGTCTCGAATGTGGACGGCGCCCATATCCATGACACCCTGTCCGGGCTGAACCCGGAAACGACTCTGGTGATCGTCGCCTCGAAGACCTTTACCACCATTGAGACCATGACCAATGCGGATACCGCAAGGGCCTGGATGGCGAAATCGGTCAAAGACCCGGCCGCGCAATTTGCCGCCGTCTCGACCGCTGGTGACAAAACCGCCGCTTATGGCATCGCAGCTGAACGCGTGTTCGGTTTCGAGGACTGGGTCGGCGGGCGCTATTCGATGTGGGGGCCGATTGGCCTCGCATTGATGCTGGCAATCGGGCCCGAGGATTTCGATCAGTTCCTCGCCGGCGGCCGCGCGATGGACGCTCACTTCCTCGAAACCCCCTTCGCCGACAACATTCCGGTGCTGCTGGCGCTGGTGGGCATCTGGCACAACCAGCTCTGCGACTATGCCACCCGCGCCGTGCTGCCCTATGAACAACGCCTCTCGCGGCTGCCCGCCTATCTCCAGCAACTCGAGATGGAATCAAATGGAAAATCGGTGGCGCTGGATGGTTCTTCGCTGAGCATCAACTCCGGCCCGGTGGTCTGGGGCGAGCCCGGCACCAATGGCCAGCACGCCTTTTACCAGCTGATCCACCAGGGCACCCGGGTCATACCCTGCGAATTCCTCGTCGGTCGCCACGGCCATGAGCCGGACCTCGCGCATCAGCACCTGCTGCTCGTCGCCAATTGCCTCGCGCAATCCGAGGCGCTGCTGCGCGGCCGCTCCCTCGATGAGGCCCGCACCATCATGGCAAAGAAAGGCCTGAGCGGAGAGGAGCTGGAACGCCAGGCCCGCCACCGTGTCTTCCCCGGCAACCGCCCGACGACAACGCTCGCCTATGACAGGCTCACGCCTTTCGTCCTGGGCCAGATCATCGCGCTCTATGAACATCGCGTCTTTGTCGAAGGCGTGATCCTCGGGATCAATTCCTATGATCAATGGGGGGTCGAGCTTGGCAAGGAACTCGCCCTCGCGCTGCAACCGGTGCTCGAAGGCAAAGAAGGCACAGACGGCAAGGACGGCTCCACCGCCAGCCTCGTGGCCTTCCTGAAAACCTGAGCCAATTCATCTGTCCCCAAATATCCTCGGGGGGTGAAGGGGGGCAGACAGCCCCCCTTCTTCTTTCACTCACTTCAGCGCAGCGGTCACGATGACCTCGACGCGGTAATCCGGCGTCGCGAGCTTGGCCTCGCCGGTGGCACGCGCCGGGGTATTGCCCTGCGGCACCCAGGCATCCCAGACCGCATTCATCTCGGCGAAATCCGCCATATCGGCGAGCCAGATCTGGGTCGACAGGATGCGGGTCTTGTCGGTGCCGGCTGCCGCGAGGATCCGGTCCACTTCGGCAAGGCAGGTGCGGGTCTGATCGGCAACCGAGTCGCCGGGGTTCCCGACCTGACCCGCGAGCCAGATGATGCCATTGTAAGACACGCCCTCGGACATACGCGCGCCCACGCCATAGCGTTTGATTTCCGAACTCATCTTGCACTCCCTGCTTTGGTCGGTTCCCTGCAAGGAATAGCGGTGCCGCGCGGGGAAGAAAAGCGCTCCTCAGGCGAATGCGGCGCGGCGCCTTTGTGCCGCCCGATCCGGGAGGGGCGGCTAAGGCGTGCGGCGGCACAGAAAGCTGTCGCCGCTGACCGGGGAAAACCAGGTCATGGTGCCATCGGGGTTCATCGCCAGCGAGAGCTGGTAATTATCCTCGAAAGTCAGGGTGAATGTATCGCCTTCGGGGGCGATATCGACGATGGGCATCGGCGCTTCACCGCTGTCATAATCGCTGCCGGTAAAGGTGAAAGTCCCGACCTCGCAATCCCAGACCCCTTCGAAAGGCCAGGGCGCGGCGGCAACCGATGGTCCGGCCGCGATCACTGCGAGTACCCAGAAGAGGGCCGCCCCGACTGAACGGCCCGGGACGCCAGAGCGGTGGGCGGAAGGATTGCGGTAGTGAGATGCACCATCGAAGCCCGGATCTGGAATACCAGAGCTGAAGCCCTGGAGGCGGCTCGCCGCCCGGCCCCCGGATCTGACCCTGGATTGCCCCACTTGCCTCATCGCGCTCCACTTTCCCTCTGTCAGGGGTTGCAAATGTATGTCAGGCGCTCCCCCGGAGTAAAGGGAGAGCATTGTCTCAGATCTGGCGCTGCAGGTGCCGCCCCGGTCAAGCCTGCGGCAGGCTCGCACCATGTAAACGGCACCCGATTGCCGATCGCTCGCTTTGACCGGGCAAGAGATTGCCTGGCCTGGCCGGGCGGGTCCGCTCAGAGGCTGAGCTCAGGGGCTGATCAGTGTGACGCCGGGCATGTTGCGGATCACTTCGATATCTTCGAGATAGGTCCGGGTCAGCCGGTCGACCGTTTCCTGCGTCCAGCCGGGCAGGGCGAAGTCCATGGTGATCCGTTCCGCCACCGCGAATTTGTCGAGAAAAGCCGAAACCACCCGGCGGCGCTGGCTGACCGAAGCCGGCGGGTGGCTTGCAAGGTAATTGCGCAGCCGCGTCAGACCGTCCCCTGCCATGATCAGCGACAAAAGCTCGTCAGTCTCCTCCAGCCGGGTGTCATCGCTGTAGCCGCCCACCGCCTGCAACGCCTCCGGCCAGATCAGCGGCGTGTCTTCGTCGCACCAGATCGTCAGAGGCGCCCCGGGGTTTTCGGCAATAATCTGGCTGACCACATCCGACCAGCGCAGCTGGCTGATATCGGTGCCCTCGATGAATTCCTCATAGCTGCGGCTGTTCCTTTGCTTCTCGTAAAGCGCCGGAAGCCAGGTGGCGGGATTGCGGATCGCGAGAAAGAACTCGGCCTCGATATGAGGGAAGATCTGGGTAAAGGCCCGAATGCGTTCCCCGGCAAAACCGTAAAGCCGGCCCCGCAGCGCCCATTGCGGAAAGGCAAGGAAACTGTCCCAGCTGAGGATCAGCCGCCCGGCCGTGTCATCATCCATGATCTGTTCGATCACCAGCGCCTGGGTATCGACACTGGCCGGCGCGCCGCGCAGCTGGACCGCCGTATCGCGCAGGAGCCGCCGGTAGCGGGTCGGAGCCGGCACATGGATCCCCTGTTCTGCCAGAACCGAACGATTCTTCAGCAGGCAACGGATAAGCCGCTCCTCATCGGTGCAATGGGCACCCAGGTGGTAGACAATGCGCATGATTCGGATCGGGGCTCCCGCTGCCATCCTCGCCGCCCGCGCCAGTCGGACAGCCTGCTTTCTTCCCATATAGAGCACGATAGCCTGTGGCAAATGCGTTTGTCTTAAGGCGTTTGTGAGAAGTTGCACGAATGAGGTCCGGGGCGGGCCTGCCGATCCATCACCACATGCACCGCCATCCAAAGCCCGCAACCCGGCCCGGGCGGCCGGAACCGGGGGCAGCACTACAGGGGGCCGCAACAGGGTCGGCCGGAACAGGGGAGCTGAACAGCTTCCAGCCGGTATTTGCGCTGCCAGGACGTCGCCGCAAAGCTGCCTGCCCGGACTGATTCTGACCCATGCCACATCCCCGCCTTTCTCGTGCCGGTCATTGCACCCAATCGGGGTTGCCGCGCCTGCCTAAAACCACAAAACGCCAGCCAGATCCGGCTTAAACCACCGGTTCGCAGACAGCGCTCCGGCTTGCACCTGCGGGCGGGAGTTGCTACATCATCTCTCCGTGGCCCCTATAGCACAGCGGTAGTGCAGCGGTTTTGTAAACCGAAGGTCGGGAGTTCAAATCTCTCTGGGGGCACCATTTCACAATCCCTTTCCAAGGCGTGGTGTAAAACCCCGAACCGAAGGTAAGCGTTCCGGATCTTGGCAGGTCCCGCCTTACGCAAAGGCGCTTACCTCTCTGCATTTGCGGGTACCTGACCGACAGGCCGGTGCCATACCGCGCCCTCCCAGCTTGCGGCCTTGCGGACGGGCCATGCCAATGGCTTCGCCCACCTCTGGGTTCCCCTTTTCTACTACCACCATTTCCGGCGCCAGTATTGGGAGAAGACCCGGCAGGACAGCCCGTCCCGTAATGGTTCTGACGGGTTCGGTGACCTTTGAGAGGTTCGGAAGGGTGGAATATCAAAATCGGCATCGGTGCTCCCCGGGGGGGGCGGCGGCTCACCTATGATATCAACGGTAACCCATTCCCATTCATCCCGGCTAAGACGTTCCTTGTTGGTCCGCTGACCGACCTTTCCCCGGATACATTTCCCTGATCATCTCGCTGTAAGGACTTGATCAGATCAACGCCCATATGCGCTTCCAGCACCTGGCACGGATCGAGCGTTGCCGGCTCTTCATCAGGCAGCGCCTCGTGCATCTCGATCTCGGCCTCGTCGTAAACGGCGATGCTGGCCGCACCGATGGGGAAATCTGACAACCACAGCGGTCCGCCACCGAAGACGAAAAGCGCACGGACATACTGACGATACCCGACGATCTCGGTGTAAGATCTGGCCGCAAAGGGCGGCGCATAGCGGGTCTGCCGCAGCACGACCGGCACAGAATCGTCAGAATCCAGCCGGTCGCGCCAGCCTGACAGGGCATAGTTAGGCTTTGTTTCCTCGGGCTCGACCGGCGGGATCAGCGCATTGATTAGCAACGACCAAAGCAGACTGATGCCCATCCCCACCAGGGCTGATGTCACCGCGCAACCAACCTCGCCAGCTACAAAAACATAGCACCCGCCGCCCGGGAACCAATGGCGGCCGCGACCGCCAGCATAATCGACAGGGCTGCGCGAAGGGCGTTCTTTCCGGGGACCAGCCGGATCAGCATCCGGCCCCCCTCGCGTGGCTTGACGCTATGCCAGCGTTCTGGATGCGCAATGCGGATCTTTGCGCGCTGCCCAAAACCACCCGGGCGCGCCCTCATGGCAGGTTCCCGCCCCGGAAAAGCCGCCGCGACAATATCCCCGACCGTCATCCTGACCGGCAGTGTCAGCGCGATCCGGGCGGCGCCGGGGTCAATGGCAGGCGCTGCAAGTAAGGAGTTACGGTCGGGGTCACAGGTCTCATACCGGTAAATCGGTAACGCATTTTATGGGCCGTTCAATGGCCTTTGAAACATGCCGGAAGATCCCGGTCAGAAGGTGCGACCAGCGCCCGGACCTGTAATCCTCCAGCCTGGCGCAGTCCTCGCCTTCCATGTGGATCTTGAGGCCATCCCTAAGACGCAACCCGAGATGCGAGGACAGCCGCCGGCGCCGGATCACCGCGATATCGAAGGCCTGCTCCGGGCCGGAAACCGGCGCCCAGAGGGGCGAAACCCCCGCGCCGCCGATCAGCGCCGCGATCTCGCCCTGTTCCTCGGCCGAGGCATAGTCACCCAGATAATCCGGCAGCGAGACGCCGGGTTCCTCGCGCTAGACATGCAAGGCAAGCCCCCAGCAATCGCAGCCGGCGCGCCTACGGCCGAGATCCTCGAAGGGAATGCCTATGAAACGATCTGACCAGATCATGAATTCAATCCCGGGAAACGCAGCTTGGCGAGGCGACCGGGCGGAAACGGCTCGAGACCGGAGCTCTCGCGCGACAGGGAAAGGACTGACCTGCCACGGGATTTTTCCTCCATCTGCGACTAGAGTCCGGCCCATTGAAAGGACGGACGATGAAGAAGGCACGACTGACGGAAGAGCAGATTATCGGCCTCCTGCAGGAACACGAGGCTGGGGCGAAGTGCGCTGACCTGTGTCGCAAGCACGGGATGTCGGAAGGCACGTTCTATGCATGGAAGGCGAAGTATTCCGGGATGACGGTGTCTGAGGCCAAGCGGCTGAAGGTGCTGGAGGACGAGAACGCCAAGCTCAAGAGGCTGCTGGCCGAGCAAATGCTCGACATGGCGGCGATGAAGGAACTGCTGGCAAAAAAATGGTGACGCCCGCCGTGAAGCGCGAGGCTGTCGCGCATCTGAAGGCCCATGTCGGGCTGTCGGAACGGCGGGCGTGCGAGATTGCTGGGGCGGATCGCAAGATGGTTCGCTACCAGTCTCAGCGTGCGCCTGACACGGCCCTGCGCGGTCGGCTGCGGGATCTGGCCAATGAGCGACGCAGGTTTGGCTACCGGCGGCTCTTCGTCCTGCTCAGGCGGGAGGGCGAGGCGTCGGGGATCAGTCGCATCTACCGGCTTTACCGAGAAGAAGGGTTAACGGTGCGTAAACGCAAAGCGCGCCGCAAGGCCATCGGCACAAGGGCCCCGATCCTGATCGAGGCGCGGGCCAATGCGCGCTGGTCGCTGGATTTCGCTTCGCGGACCTTCGGTTCGTCCATGACCAGTTCGCTTGCGGACGGCGCTTCCGGGTGCTGAACGTGGTCGATGACGTCACGCGCGAATGCTTGGCTGCGATCCCTGACACTTCCATCTCAGGCCGCCGTGTGGCGCGGGAACTGACGGCGCTGATCGAACGCCGCGGCAAGCCCGGCATGATCGTGTCGGATCGACGAAGATCAGAAAACGATCCGGGGGATCGTTTTCCTGAGGAGGGGGACCGAACTGACCTCGAACGCGATCCTGAAGTGGTGCGCCGAGCACAAGATCAAATGGCACTACATCGCGCCTGGCAAGCCGATGCAAAACGGTTTCGTCGAAAGCTTCAACGGCAGGATGCGGGACAAGTTCTTGAACGAGACGCTGTTACGCAACCTCGCCCATGCCCGTGATCTGATCGCAGCCTGGGTCACCGACTACAACACCGCGCGGCCCCATTCGGCCCTCGGCTACCAGACCCCTGCAGGCTTCGACCTGCACCTGACCACCGCAATCGCCCGTCCCGCTGCACGCGATGAGAGTTCCGCGCGACGGGCGATTGCTCAATCCACGCCAAACGGCATAAATCAAAAACCGGCTCCGGTCGCAGCTGGATGAAAGCCCCGTGGCAGGTCTGAGGCGATGCCGGGCAATGCCTTCCTCCAGAGCCAGGTCCCGGCTGCTAGCCTGAATTCCCGGTATGACTTCTGTCTGGAGGTCCGAGCAACAAAGCCGCGATGCTCCCGGTGGCCCGTCCAAAGCCCTTGGCCTGCAAAAGCTTTGGACGTGCTGATACCCCCGGCAAGGCTCCCGATTAAGAAGACTGTTTCACATTGGGGCTGCAATGAAGGCGAAGGGGATCTGCGCTGGCCGGCGGGGGTTTCAGCGGCGCTTACCACCTGGACGCGCGGTTTTGTTGCCGCGCGGGCCGGTCAGAACCGGGGTGTTCGAGAGGTTCTCTTCATGCAGCTTGCGCCAGCGATCGAGGCGGGCAGGGTCGAGCGTTCCGGCCTTGACGGCGGCCAGCACCGCACAGCCCGGCTCATGGCCGTGGGTGCAGTCGCGAAAGCGGCATTCGGGGGTGAGTTCTGCGATTTCGGCAAACAGCTGATCCAGCCCGATGGACAGATCGCTGACATAGAGCGATCGGATGCCGGGAGTATCGATCACCATCGCCCCGCCGGCAATCGCATGCAGCGAGCGCGAGGTCGTGGTGTGGCGCCCCTTTGCGTCATCCTCGCGGATGCTGCCGGTCAGCTGCGCATCCTCGCCGGTCTTTTCCGCAAGCGTGTTCAGCAAGGACGACTTTCCCACCCCTGACGAACCGACCAGGGCCACCGTCTGACCGGCACCCAGCCATGGCGCCAGCACCTGGGCCGCATCAGGCGATGTGGCATCCAGCCAGACCGCCTGCAATCCGCGCTGCAATGCGACAGCCTGATCGCGAAAGGCGCCCGGATCCGCGATCTGATCGGCCTTGGACAGCACGATAACCGGCGTGGTTCCGGCCTCATTCGCGACGGCAAGATAGCGTTCCAGACGCGCCGGGCTGAAATCATCATTGCAGGAGGTGACGATGAACAGGGTATCGACATTCGCGGCGATCAGCTGTGGCGCCCCGCCGCCATCGCTGCGCCGTTGCAGCAGGGTCTGCCGGTCAAGCCTGCGCACCAGCATCGTGGTTGCGGCCTCTGTCAGGATCCAGTCGCCCACCGCATAATCTGCGGTATTGGCGCGCGGCGGCAGAGTAAGCCGAACCGGGCCTGCGACAGATTGCGCCGTCATCCTGGCGCGGTGGACGCTCGCAACCCGCATCGGCACCAGCCCTGCCTCTTCCTCGCCGAGCTGATCAGCAAAGAAGGCAGACCAGCCAAGAGCGGCCAGTGCCGGATCGCTGAGGGCAGGGCCGCTCAGGGCTGGGCCGATTTGGGCTGAGCCGATTTGGGCGGGCGGGATCTGATCGGAGACATGTTTCACACTTGCCTGCATGTCTGTCACCCGGGACCAATGCAAGCCTGGCGTTGCAGCGCCGGCATGTTTTTTCCACCCGACCCGGCTCTGCCATGTATTTGCAGCACATCGCCTGATCAAACGCGCCCACATGCCGGCAAACCCCGGTCCGGGTGGACGCGGACCGCCTGAACGAGCTACACAGGCGTCTCGCGATGACATGGGGGTACAGATCATGCTTTGGGATATCCGGGCACTTATGAAACCTGCCCTTTCGGTGATCGACCTGATCCCGAATATCCATCGCACACCGGCACTGGCGATGCTGCGCCGGGCGGTGCTAGACGGGCGGCCCCTGTCAACGCGTCTCTCTGCGGATGACAAAGAGCTGGCCTTTCTTGATGCCCATGTTGCGATGACTTCGCCCGTCGGGGCAAAAGTCCTGAAGGCGCTTTATACCGGTGGCCATCTCAGGCTGAAGAAACCTGCGCAGAAATCGCTTCCGGCGCTGGACGCCTATATTGCGACCGAGGCCGCCTTTCGCAGCGAAGTTGCACGGATCATCGCCAGTGAGGATGCAAAACGCGATCGGCTGGCCGAGATCATCGCCAATCCGGATTGCGCGGATGAAAGCGAGCTGACCTCCTGGCTGATCGACCGGGTCATCTCGGCGCATCTTGGGCATGGTGCGACCGGTGCCATGCTGATCGCCGGGCTGACCTGTGAGCGGGCGGAACGTATGTCTGCCGGGCCCGGTGACGGCCCGCACCGCGCCCCGTCCGACATGATGTGCTGGTGGTTCGATCATGCGGGACAGCGCCAGGGCGATGCCGGGCCTGGTCTCGCTGATAAAACCGCATCCCCTGGTTGATCCGGGGCGTCACAATCAAACGACATCCGGAAATGCCTCAGGCGCAATCATCGTTTTCGCAGGGCCGGCTTCCTGCCTGAGATCACAGCACCGTCGTCAGGGAGCCGCGCCGTGGCCTCGTGCCGGCTCTTAACCAGCTTTATATGTTGCCGTGTTTGCTGAGATGCCGGCACTTTCAGAAATTCAGAAAGGTCTAAAGGGATCTTCTGCGAGAACATCGTCATTTCAGACCTCTGAGACAGGCTTGTGCCCTGTCTCCTGCCAGGATGGGGCGACGACCTCTCCCATTTCCCTTGCGGCGCGCTCTGCCTCGTCAGAGCTGTCCTGAGCTTTCTGTGCCTGATACCTTCGGCGGAGCCTGTCGTCCTGATCTCGCGCAAGATTGACGCTCGGACTGGAGCTGCAGGTACCCGTCACGAGCTCTCTGAGCCATGACGGTATATGCAATTCTGCGATGTCAGAAGGCGCCCCATACTGTCATCTCCGCCGTCAATCGCGAGGCTTGCCCAGCGATTGACGGCGAAAGGTGCCGGAACGTTTTTTTTCAGCGTCTTAATATGGGGTATCGGCGGTCATCGGCGGTGTTTGGACAGGCCCGAATCATTCCAGCTCGATGGTGCCCGGCGGTTTCGAGGTCAGGTCGTAGAACACCCGGTTCACGCCTTTCACCTCATTGATGATCCGCGTCATGGTTTCGCCGAGGAATTCATGGGTGAAGGGGTACGTGTCGGCGGTCATGCCGTCGACCGAGGTCACGGCGCGGATCGAGACCGCGAAATCATAGGTGCGCCCGTCGCCCATCACGCCGACGGTTTTCATCGGCAGGATCGCCGCGAAAGCCTGCCAGATCTCGTCATAGAGGCCGTGTTTGCGGATCTGGTCGATATAGACCGCATCTGCCTCGCGCAGGATGGCGAGTTTCTCACGGGTGATCTCGCCGGGGCAGCGGATCGCAAGGCCCGGCCCGGGGAAGGGGTGACGCCCGATGAACGACGCTGGCAGGCCAAGCTCGCGGCCAAGGGCACGGACCTCGTCCTTGAAGAGCTCGCGCAGCGGCTCCACCAGTTTCAGGCCCATCTTTTCCGGCAGGCCACCGACATTATGGTGCGATTTGATCGTGACCGAAGGCCCGCCGCTGAAGGAGACAGATTCAATCACATCGGGGTAAAGCGTGCCCTGTGCGAGGAATTCGGCGCCTTCGATCTGGTTCGCGTATTTCTGGAACACGTCGATGAAGAGCTTGCCGATAATCTTGCGCTTGGTCTCCGGGTCGGAAACGCCTTCAAGCTCGCCGAGGAAAAGGTCGGATTCATCCGCCGCGATCAGCTTGATCTTGTAATTGTCGCGGAACATTTTGACGACTTCTGCCGCCTCGTTTTTCCGCAGGAGCCCGTGATCGACAAAGACGCAGGTCAGCTGGTCGCCGATCGCCTCATGGATCAGGATCGCTGCGACAGAGCTGTCAACGCCGCCCGACAACCCGCAGATGACCTGTTTGTCGCCGACCTGTTCGCGGATCTTCGCGATGGCTTCCTCGCGGTAGCCGGCCATGGTCCAGTCGCCGGTAAAGCCCGCAAGCCGCACGAAATTCTCGTAAAGCTTGGCGCCCTTGGGGGTGTGATGCACCTCGGGGTGGAACTGCACGGCAAAGAAACGGCGCGAGGGGTCGGCGGTGATCGCAAAAGGCGCATTGGGCGAGGTGCCATAGACCTCAAAGCCCGGCGCGATCTGTGACACATGGTCGCCATGGCTCATCCAGACCTGCTCGTCACCGGCCTGGAACCAGCCGTCGAGGATCTCGAGATCGGCGCCTTTGCGGGTCACAAAGGCACGGCCGAATTCGGCGGTGCCATGACCCGATTCCACCAGCCCGCCCAGCTGCTGCATCATGGTTTGCTGGCCGTAGCAGATGCCAAGAACCGGCACGCCGGCGGTCCACAGGCTTTCCGGCGCGCGGGGGCTGCCCTCACGGGTGACCGAATCCGGCCCGCCCGACAGGATCACGGCCTGGGGCGCGAATTCTGCCAGAAAAGCGTCTGAGACGCGCTGATAGGGGTGGATTTCGCAATAGACATTCAGCTCGCGCAGGCGCCGCGCGATCAACTGGGTGACTTGCGAACCGAAATCAATGATGAGGAGGCGTTGGGGCTGGGTCATGGTTTTGCCATAGGTCCGGGGCTGGAGAATCGCAAGCGGGGAATGGGGGCAGGGTGGTCTTGCTACCGGAACTGTTTCGCCAGTTTCAGGCCCTGACCCTGGTAGTTTGATTTCAGATCGGCGCCGTAGATCCGGCCGGGCGGCGACGACATCCGTTCATAGACCAGACGCCCCACCACCTGGCCATGTTCCAGAACAAAGGGGGCCTCGTGGCAGCGCACTTCCAGCACGCCACGCGAGCCATGGCCCCCCCCCGCATCATGACCGAAGCCAGGGTCGAAAAAGCCCGCATAATGCACGCGGAACTCGCCCACCATCGCCAGGTAGGGCGCCATTTCGGCGGCATGATCGGGCGGGATCGTCACGGCCTCGCGCGAGACGAGGATATAAAACGCGTCAGGGTCGAGGATGATACTGCCGTCTTCGCTATGGACCTCTTCCCAGAAATCGCGTGCCGGGTAATGGGCGATGCGGTCAAGGTCGATCACCCCGGTATGGGGTTTGGCACGGTAGCCGGCCAGGGTGCCTTCGGTCGGGCGCAGATCGACGGAAAAGCCGAGGCCTTCGGAAATCACCGGGGTGCCATCGACCAGCGGCACCTCCTGGTGTAGCTTCACAAGATCGGCATCCGAGAGGCGGGCTTCGCCCGCACGAAACCGGATCTGGTTCAGGCGCTGGCCCTCGCGCACAAGGACCGAGAAAGAGCGCGGGCAGACCTCGGCATAAAGCGGGCCGCGGTAAGCTTCGGGGATCCGGTCAAATTCGGTGCCGCCATCGGTGATGGTGCGGGTCAGCAGATCCAGCCGCCCGGTCGAGCTTTTGGCATTGGCGACCGCGGTGATGCCTTTGGGCAAAGCGAGGCTCTCGGCCAGTTCGATCAGATAGACGCAGCCCTTCTCCAGCACCGCGCCTTCGCTGAGGTCGATGCGATGCATTGCAAATTCTTCAAGCCGCGCACTGACGCGGCGGTCGCGGCCGGCGAGGAACGAGGCCCGCACCCGCCAGGCATACCGCCCGAGGCGCAGGTCAAGGCTCGCGGGTTGCACCTGGGCATCAAGGATCGGGCTGGTTGCCAGGATGGCGCGCGATTCTATCAGGCTGCGAATTGCGTGATCGGGCAGGACGCCGCTCTTTGCCATGCTGTGCTTCCTTTCGTCCGATCCGTTGCCGTCCGGTTTTTATCCGAAACTCTCGCTCCGGGATGCCGCAAATGAAAACCGCCCGCGCTGCGAAAGCAGGCGGGCGGTTTTTCGATGGTCGGGCCGGTGAGATTCGAACTCACGACCTCCCGCCCCCCAGACGGACGCGCTAAACCAGGCTGCGCTACGGCCCGACACTGGCGCCTGAATAACGATTTCCCACGCAGGTTCAAGCACAAAGCAGCGCCGTCCTCGTCATTTTCTTCCGGGCCCTTTCGCGAGCGCGGGCGCCGCAGAGGGCAGGGCTCAGCCGCCGTGCTTTTGCGCTTCGGAAAGCCTCTGGCGGAGCGCGGCGATCCGCCGTGAAAGGGCGCGCAGGGAATCATTGCGCGCAGACAGGCTGCCCGGTGGCAGCGCCCGAAGCCTTGCGGCGAGTGTCTGCGGACGGAAGGGGGCTTCGCTGGCTGCCGCAGGCTCTGGCTCGGCTGCGCCGGGGGCATCCGTGTCATACGCTGCATCCGCGCTCTGTTCTGCCACATGATCCGTCTCGGCAACGGTCACGCGGTCCGTCTCGGGAAGCGGGAAGGCAGTGATGCTTGCCGTTTCTGCGGCGAGGTCATCTTCGGGGCCGATATCAAAGGCGAAAGGCGCCTCTTCATGATCGGCCAGATCCGCATCCGCCCCGGCCACGACAGGAAAATGATCTCCGGGCTGCGCAGACAGACGATCGGAATTGTGATCCTGCGCCTCTTCCTCTTCTGCCTCTTCCGCAGCGGTCATCACCAGGTTTTCGCCCGGATCATGGGCCGGTTCAAAGCCCGGGAACATCGACTGACGCGGATCGAAGGCAGACAAGGGAGGCTCTTTCTCGGGCGGTTCTGTGGCTTGCGGTATGGTTTCCGGGGCGGATTCCCGGGACGGCTCGCCGGGGAAGGCAATGACGGTTCCGGTGGTCTCGCCTGCGGAGAAATCACCTGCGTCAGAATCAGGCCTGTCATTGCGCGCCTGTGCGTCATGCACTTCGCTCTCAAGCGCTTCGATACTGGCCTCATTGGCCTCGCGCGGTGTCAGTCTGGTCACCTCGGCGCCGCGCCGCGTGGTTTTGACCGACATCGCCGAGATCAGCGCCTCTTCCTCGGCGCTGGTGTCATCGGTCAGGCCGGCGACATGGCGTACTCCCTGTTCGCGCAGGATCTTCTGCACGCCGCGGATCGTCATTCCCTCTTCATGCAAAAGCCGCCGGATCCCGGCCAGAAGCGCCAGATCCGAAGGGCGGTAATAACGCCGCCCGCCCGCCCGTTTCACCGGGCGAATCTGCGGGAACCGCGTTTCCCAGAAGCGCAGCACATGGGCCGGGGTCTCCAGCACCTCGGCGACTTCCGAGATGGTCCGGAAGGCGTCGGGAGATTTGTCCATCGGACGCTCCTGCCTCATCATGGCCGCAGCGTCTGAACCGCTCCGGCCGCTTTGCATATTCTGTGCGTTTGCCGGCCGGGACTGCGGCAGGCGTCAGCCGGGCTGCGCGTCACAGTGCAGCACCGGCCAGCGGGCCTTCAGCTGCCGGATCCAGCCGCCACGCGGTCTTTCATCAGATGCGAGGGACGGAAGGTCAGCACCCGGCGGGGCGAGATCGGAACCTCGTCGCCGGTCTTCGGGTTACGCCCGACCCGCGCCGTTTTCGCCCGCACCGAGAAGGTGCCGAAAGACGAAATCTTGACGGTCTCGCCGGCAACCAGCGCGTCAGAGACATGCTGCAGCACGGTTTCAACCAGGTCGGCAGATTCGTTGCGGCTCAGCCCGACTTCGCGGAACACCGCTTCGGTCAGATCCATCCGTGTAAGCGTTTTCTCACTCATGTCTCAAGGTCCCCCCCGGGATTGACCTCGCAAGGATGGCGAGTCCGGAATTGCTTTGTCAATATCAAAGACTTGTGCGGCAGGCTTCAGGCCGCGTTTCCGGCGAAAACCGGCTGGAATTACCAGCGCAGAACGACCGAACCCCAGGCGAGACCGCCACCGATTGCCTCGGCGACCAGCAGGTCACCCTGTTTGATCTGGCCAAGTGCATGGCCGACCGACATGGCGAGGGGAATCGATGCGGCCGAGGTATTGCCGTGATCCTGCACGGTGACGACCACCCGCTCCATCGGAACCTTCATCCGTTTCGCGGTCGATTCGATGATGCGGATATTGGCCTGATGCGGCACGATCCAGTCGACATCGTCGCCCGTCAGCCCCAGCTTTTCGAGCGAGGCATGCGCGGTCTCGGCCAGTTTCTCGACAGCATGGCGGAAGACTTCCTTGCCTTCCATCCGCAGATGCCCGGTGGTGCCGGTCGAGGTGCCGCCATCGACGTAAAGCAGATCGCGGAAGCGCCCGTCGGAATTCAGATCGGTGGCGAGAATGCCGCGATCCGCGTTGTCACCCTGGCCTTCAACCGCCTCCAGCACCAGCGCGCCGGCACCGTCGCCGAACAGCACACAGGTGCCGCGATCGGTCCAGTCCATCAATCGCGAGAAGGTCTCGGCCCCGATCACCAGCGCGCGTTTCGCCTGGCCCGACACGATCAGCGCATTGGCATTCGAGAGCGCGAAAACAAAACCGGCGCAGACCGCCTGCACGTCAAAGGCGAATCCCTTTGTCATGCCGAGCCGGCCCTGCACCATGGTCGCAACCGAGGGGAAGGTCAGGTCAGGGGTCGAGGTGGCGACGATAATCGCGTCAATATCATCGGCGGTCATTCCGGCCTGGGCCAAAGCGGCCTCGGCCGCTTTGCAGGCCAGATCCGAGGTCATCTGACCTTCGGCTGCGAAATGGCGGCGCTCGATCCCCGAGCGCGAGCGAATCCATTCGTCAGAGGTCTCGACCAGTTTTTCGAATTCGGAATTCGGAACTACCCGCTCGGGCAGGTAATGCCCTACGCCCCTGACGACTGCACGCAAAGTCATACGGATGAACCGCCCTCTTTCGCGGGACCGGTTCCGGTTGTACCGGCAGGTCCCTCCATGGACCCCTCTGGCCCCGTTTCCTCAGACGCGCCATCCTGACGCGCCGTTTCGATAGATGCAAGCCGGGCCGCGATCCGTTCGGTCAGCCCGCTGAGCGCGAGACGCCGCGCCAGCCCGATGGCCGCCGAAATGCCGGTCGCATCGGATCCGCCATGCGATTTGACCACGGTGCCTTTCAGCCCGAGGAAAACCCCGCCATTGACGCGGCGCGGGTCAATATTCTTCTGGAACCTCTTCAGCGAGCGCATCGCCAGCAGTGCCGCGATTTTGGCAAAGAACCCGGCGGTAAAGGCTTCGCGCAGGCGCTCGACCACCAGTTTCGCGGTGCCTTCGCCGGTTTTCAGTGCGACATTACCGGTAAAGCCATCGGTCACGATCACGTCAGCGCGGGCGCCGGGGATCTCATTGCCTTCGACAAAGCCGACATGGGTAAAGCCGCCCGAAGCCGCATGGGCGGCAAGGATCTCATTGGCTTCTTTCAGCTCGGCCCGGCCCTTGTGGTCCTCGGTGCCGACATTCAGCAGACCGACACGCGGGCGCTGGATCGAGAGACCAAGCGAGGCATAGGCCGACCCCATCACCGCATATTGCAAAAGATCCGAGGGCTCTGCCTTCACATCGGCGCCGACATCCAGCATCACATTAAAGCCGCCGGGATTGCGCGAGGGCCAGAGGCAGGCAATCGCAGGGCGGTTGATCCCCGGCAGCTTGCGCAGCCGGATCATCGACACCGCCATCAGCGCGCCGGTATTGCCGCAGGAGACCGCAGCGCCCGCCTCGCCATTTCTGACACAGTCAATCGCCGCCCACATCGAGGTGTTCTGGCCATGGCGCATCACCTGGGCGGGCTTGTCCTCCATCGTCACGACTTCGGTCGCGTGACGCAGTTCAACCCGGCCTGTGAGGACCGGGGTCTTTGCAACCAGGGCAGACAGCTGCGCCTCGTCGCCATGAAGGATGACGAAGAGATCGGGATGCCGGGCGATGGAATCAGCAAGGCCGGCGACAAAAACCGCCGGGCCCTGGTCACCGCCCATAGCATCCGCAGATATGATGACGCGGGCAGCAGTGCCGGCAGGCGAGGTGTCTTTCACGCTCTTCATGCTGGGGTGCCGCTGCCCTGGGCAGGCTTATGCTGCGTCTTCGTCGATATCGACTTCGCGCGCCACAGCCACGACTTCTTTCGAATCGTAATGGCCGCAGGACGGGCAGACATGGTGCGGGCGCTTCAGTTCGCCGCAGTTGTTGCATTCGTTCGGATTCGCGGCAACCAGCGCGTCATGAGCGCGGCGCATGTTGCGGCGGGATTTGGTAACTCGGTTCTGAGGGACGGCCATGTCACAACCTCGGGGCTTGGCTAGCGGGGACAAGCCCCTGATTTCTATAGGGCCTTCTGTTGCCAGCGGGCCTGCTTTTCCTTGTGATACAACGCTGGCCGGACCATGCCCTCAGGGTCACAAGGACCATTTGGACAATAGAAAACCATTGCTGTTTCACAGCTTGAATGAGGCGCGGAAAATACTCGCTTTCGGCGGAGGTTCAACCCCTATTCCGCTGCGATCCTGACCTTAGCCCGATATGTGCGCCCTGGAGCCGGTCACGATGGTCTGTATCGACCTGCGATCACGATTCCGGTGCACCATCGGGCTTGTCGCCTTTTTTCAGGAGACCCGCAAGCCCGGCAAAAGGTTTCAGCGCCTCCTGCGTCAGCGGCGTCTCTCCAGGGGGCGCAATGACCGTCTCGCCGAGCTCTGCGCCTTCGGCGCGCGGCCAGGGCGGCAGCGCCAGCGCCAGCGCCTCGCGGGCGACATCGGCAATGTCGAGCATTTCGGGAAGCGGCTCTTCGCTGTCGCCTTCGGGGATCTCGAATTCCTCGGCCTCAGGCGGCGTCCAGTCCGACAGGAAGCTGCGCCTGACCTCTTCGTCGATCCGGGCGGGGACGGGGGCAAGGGTGACGACACAGGACTGGGTCACATCGGCCTCCATCCTGGCGACCAGACGGAAATCAGCGCGGCCTTCCGGCAGAATCTCGCCGACAAAGGTAAAGCGGTCGATTCGCGGCAGATCGAGGCTCCGGGCGAGTTCGGCCCGCCCCGCCGCATCCGGGCGCCAGCGAAAGCGCGTGGGCTTGCGATGCGAAAGCGTGGCCGCGCGCAGAATCGGCGCGGCGCTGTCGCGGCCTTCGGCGGCTGCGGGGGCGGGCGGATTGGGGGTCTTGGCTGCCATGAGTGTCACTTTGCCTGAATTTGCTGCGGTCTTATGCCCTTCCTCAGGGCGCGGTCTTCGGATCAGATCTTCCCGTGCCTCGTCGCGGAACAGATCGCGGGCCGATACCCCGAACCGGCAGTCCCGGGCCCGGTCCTGCTGAGGTCGGAGAGTGCTGCCTTGAACAAAGGGCGATCCTTCTGCTATCTCAGGGCGCAAGAGGGTATTGCCGGCCGGGACGGGCGGTTATCGACCTTATCGCAGAGAATTCGGGCAGAGCAACGGGGCAGGAATGGCAGGCAGGACTGGAATGGCGCTGCGTATGGCGGCCCTGGGGCTTCTGCTCATGGTCGCGGCCTGTGCGAAAGTCTATCGCAATCACGGCTATGTTCCCGATGATACCGAACTGGCAAAGGTCGAGGTCGGCGTCGATACCCGCGACACGGTGGCAACAAAAATCGGCCGCCCCTCGGCCCAGGGTCTGCTGAATGACCTGGGCTGGTTCTATGTCCAGAGCCGGTTTGAACATTACGGCCCGAAAGAGCCGACAGAGATCGAACGCCAGGTCGTCGCGATCAATTTCTCGGAAAACGGAACGGTGCAGAATATCGGCCGCTACGGGCTTGAAGATGGCCGCGTTATCGAGCTGTCGCGCCGTGTGACGGAAACGAATATCAAGGGCGTAAGCCTGATCGGCCAGCTTCTGGGCAATGTGGGCCGTATTCAGGCCGGCGACCTCGTCCGGAACTGATCTGATGCATTAAAGAAAAACGGCGCCGGTCTTCCCGGCGCCGTTTTTCTTTTGCCTGTCGGTCGTCCAGACCGCCGCCCAGACAGCTGTCCGGTCAGTCGTCCTGGCGGTCGAATTCCAGCGCCACACCATTGATGCAATAGCGCAATCCCCCCCTGTCTGGCGGGCCATCGGGGAAAACATGCCCCAGATGCGCATCGCAGCGCGCGCAATGGACCTCGGTACGGACCATGCCATGTGTGGTGTCGCGCGAGCCCTCGATGCTTTCATCGGCAACCGGTGCGGTAAAGGCGGGCCAGCCGCAGCCCGACTCGTAGCGCTCCTCTGAGGTGAACAGCGGCGCGCCGCAACAGATGCAAGTATAGACGCCGTCGCCTTCCGGTGTCTCGTCATGGGTAAAGGCGCGCTCTGTTGCATGGCGGCGGGTGACCTCATATGCGAGATCCGAGAGCTGTGCGCGCCAGTCCTGATCTGATTTGACGATCTTGCTCATATCGCTCTCCCTGAGATGATGGGTGTCTGAGGACGAATCTAGGGCGTGGGATGGGAATGTCGAGGGGCGGGGCTACGATCATTGCGCCACAAATGGCCGGCATCACGCGCGGCGGGATGCGGGCGCGGCTGGCAGACGGTGCCGGTGATACCGACGCGGTGATGGCGCTGCGGCACCAGGCCTGGCCTTCGGATGGCGCCGATCCACTGGATGCGGTCGCGGGGCAGCTGATGATCGAGGGCAGGGACGGGCGGCTTCTTGCGACATTGCGGGTGGGGCTGGTACCGGCCCTGGCGCTGGCGGCCAGCTATTCGGCGCGGTTCTATGATCTTGCGCCACTGGCAGCGGAAGGGGGGCTCTGGCTGGAGCCGGGCCGCTTTGCCGCAGCCCCAGGTGCCGGCTGGGAGGCGCTGCGGCTGTGCTGGGCGGCACTGGCGCGGATCGCGCTGGAGGCGGGGGTGCGGGGGCTCTTCGGCTGCGCCTCGTTTCCGGGCGCAGACTGGCAGCATCACCGCGAGGCGCTGGCGCTGCTGGCCGCGCAGCCTGTTTCGCCCGGCGCCCTGCGCCCGGGGCCGCGCGCGCCAGAGCGGGTGGCCTATCCGGCCCTGGCCGGTGTGGTCAGCGATCAGAAGGCTGCGCTGGCGGGGATGCCGCCCCTGCTGCGCTTTTATCTCTCGCTTGGCGGCCATGTGTCGGATCATGCGGTGGTGGACCGCCAGCTCGACACGCTGCATGTCTTTACCTGCGTCGAGACCGACAGAATACCAAAGGCGCGCAGAGAGTCTCTGCGCGCCCTTGCGATGGATTAACGAAGTTTGACCTGATCAGCCGCGTGCGCGGCGCCCGCCACGACGGCCACCGGCCGCACTTGTCGCAGCCGCAGCCGAGGCTTCCGAAAAGGTCTGGCCGCCCTCAACCGCCTCGATCACCTTCGAGAAGCGGATCCATTCGCCGCCATTCGCATCATGGTTCATCAGGAAATTGGCAGCGCGGATTGCCTCCATCTCCTGCTGGCGGACCGGGTTCATGATCGCGCTGGTCATGCCGGCGCAGATCGCCATCGGCAGGAAGGCGCCGTTGATTCCATGGCGATGCGGCAGGCCGAAGGAGATATTCGAGGCGCCGCAGGTGGTGTTGACGCCCAGCTCGTCGCGCAACCGGCGCACCAGCGTGAACACCTGCTGCCCGGCCGAACCCATGGCGCCAACCGGCATCACCAGCGGGTCAACCACGATATCATGCGCCGGAATGCCGAAATCGGCGGCACGTTCCACGATCTTCTTCGCGACGGCAAAACGCACATCGGGATCGGGCGAGATGCCGGTATCGTCATTCGAAATCGCCACCACCGGCACATTGTATTTCTTGACCAGCGGCAGCACGAGTTCCAGCCGTTCCTCTTCCCCGGTGACCGAGTTCAGGAGCGGGCGGCCCTCGCAGGCCATAAGCCCGGCCTCAAGCGCGCCCGGGACCGAGCTGTCGATGCACAAAGGCACGTCGACGGTTTGCTGTACGATCTCGATCAGCTGTTTCATCAGGGGCGGCTCGACAAAGTTATTGTCGGCGTAGCGCGGGTCTTTCGCCATCATATTGGTGAAGACGGCGCCCGAATTGATATCGAGCACGGTTGCACCACAGGCGACCTGTTCCAGAGCATCCCGGATGACGGTGTCGAAATTCCCCGCCTCAAGCTCGGCTGCGAGCTTTTTACGCCCCGTCGGGTTGATCCGCTCGCCGATGACACAAAAGGGCTCGTCGAAACCGATGATCACGGTTTTCGTTTTAGATTCAATGATGGTACGGGTCATTCCTGATCCTGTTGATTAAGTATGTTCAGGCAGCGCGTGCGGGTTTTCCGGCGAGGCCGCCATTGGCGGTGACCCATTCCGCATTGGTCTTGATGCCGCCGAGCGGGAAGAAATGCACCTGCTCGATTGCGAAACCGGGATTGGCGGCCTTATGGGCGGCAAGCGCGGCAAGCACATCGGTCGGCTCATAGGGCAGCAGCAGCTTGGTCACATCCAGCGCGCGTTTTTGCAGCACTTTCAAAGACGGGCCAACGCCACAGGCAATGGCGAATTTGATCAGGGTCTGCAGCTTTGCCGGCCCTGCGATGCCGATATGGACGGGCAGGGACACGCCCTCCTGCTGCAGCCGGTTGACCCAGGCAATCACCGGTTCCGCGTCGAAACAGAACTGTGTCGCCATCGCCATTTTCGCATCCGTCCGCTCGGCAAAGGCCGATTTACAGCGCGCCGCCTCCATCACCGCACGATCCGAGCCATCGGCGTCGATATCCTTATTGCCCTCCGGATGGCCCGCGACGTGGAGACGCTCGAACCCGTCAAAGGCGCCTGATTCCAGCAACTGCATCGAGGAGTGGAAATCGCCATAGGGTTTTGCGACCCCGCCCGCGAGCATCAGCCCCTGGCGCACGCCGACATCTTTGTAGCGCGAGATCCAGTCGACCAGCACCGCCTTATCCTTGATGATGCGGGCCGGGAAATGCGGCATCACCGTATAGCCTTCCTCGCCGATCCGTTTTGCGGTGGCGACCATTTCTTCGATCGGCGTGCCCTCGATATGGGCGATATAGACCCGGGTGCCCTCGGGGAGCAGCGCGCGGAAATCCGGGATCTTCTCGGCGGTGCGCGGCATGACCTCGATGGAATAGCCTTTCAGAAAGCTTTCCAGAGCGCCGCCGGATGTCGCGGGAGCGGCGGGTTTGCGGAAGGAAAACAGGGCCATCAGTCGCTCCTTTAACGTCAGTTGCATTCAGAGCTCAGCCCGCGGTGGGGGGCGTGGCCCAGCCATCATTGGCAATCAGCGCTTTGATCCGGTCGGTGTCGTATTCGGCCTCAAGGCGGGCGGCGGCATCGCGGGCGATGTCATCGGGATCGCCTTCGGCCTCGCCTTCGACGGCCTTGCGCCACTCTGCGAGATAGGCGTCAGAGTCCCGCGCGCCGATCTTCATCGCGCAGCGGTCGATTGCCTGTTCAAACCGCTCGGGCAGCTGCACTTTTGATCCGCGCCTGCCCTTGCCGACGATGACCTGGGCGGGAATGTCTCGCCAGCGAACGATGGTGATTTCCGGCATTGCTGCGATTCCCCCCTCAAGCCTCTCCGTCTTTGTGTAGACGTCGCAAACCAGCCGCCATGGTCGGTTTTCGACATGGCGACGCCTTGCAGCGACAGCGGGCACAGGCCTGTCCGGCGCGCCGATCTCTGCGCGCCGCCAGCGCCACACCCTCGCTGCCGCCACCCTGCCATGACGTGCCCCGTGATGAAACCTTGTCATACCAGGGCCACGCTATTACATTCGTCTCAACCACATATGGAGGGCGGTATGACGCCCGAGCGTCCCCAAGGGGCGGACGCGGCACCAGTCAGGGTCGAGCCAGAGCAATCCGGTTCCCTCCCCGGTGTTTCGTCACCCCGCGAAGGCCGGGGATCAGCGCTTTACGCTGCGCTGGATCTTGGCACGAATTCGTGCCGCATGCTGATCGCCCAGCCATCGGGTGCGCAGTTCGCGGTGACGGACAGTTTTTCCAAGACCGTGCAGCTTGGCGCGGGGCTGGAAGCATCGGGACGGCTCAGCCGGACCTCGATGGCGCGCACCATCCAGGCGCTGCGCATCTGTCAGAAAAAGATCGAAAAGCATGGCGTGACCAGAATGCGTCTGGTCGCGACCGAAGCCTGCAGGCGGGCGAGGAATGCCCGCGAGTTCATCCGCCAGGTGCGGCGCGAAACCGGCATGAGCCTCGAGATCATCTCGGCCGAGGAAGAGGCGCGGCTGGCCGTCGTCTCCTGCGCGCCCTTGGTCAGTGCAAAGACCGAACAGCTGCTGGTGGTCGATATCGGCGGCGGATCGACGGAACTCGTCTGGATCGACCTCTCTGCCGTTCCGCCCGAGGACCGCGCCAAATCGATCATGCGGCTCAGGACCGGGTTCAACCAGACCTCCGATCTGCCCCAGGCGCGGGTGGTGGACTGGATTTCGGTCAAACTTGGTGTGGCGACGCTGAAAGAACAATTCCAGGATGTCGAGGATGACGCCGCGCGTTTCGCGCTGATGTCCTGGTTTTTCGAGGAAAACCTCGCCTCCTTCAGCCCCTATCACGCGCAGTCGAAACGCGACGGTTTTCAGATTATCGGCACCTCGGGCACGGTGACCACGGTTGCGGCCTCCTGGCTGGGGCTTAAACGCTATGACCGCGCCAAGGTTGACGGGCTCGAGATGACCTCGACCCAGATCGATGGCGTGATCCGCGACTATCTGGCGCTTGGCCCCGAGGGGCGGCGCTCTGACCCGCGGATCGGGCGTGACCGCCATACGCTGATCATGTCGGGGGCGGCGATTTTGCAGGCCCTGATGCGGATCTGGCCCACTGAACGGCTGTCGGTTGCGGATCGCGGTCTGCGCGAGGGCCTGCTATATGCCCAGATGAGCGCCGATGGCGTACTGGATGAAGCGCCGTAAAAGAAGGGCCGCAGGATGTCGAAACCGCCAGAGGGCAAGAACACGTCGGGCCGTGGTGCGCGCGATCTGCGCGTCAAGGTCAAGACCGCCAAGGGGCGCAAGCTTTCGTCAACGCTCTGGCTGGAGCGGCAGCTGAACGACCCCTATGTCGTCCGCGCCAAACGCGACGGCTTTCGGGGGCGGGCGGCCTATAAGATCATGGAGCTTGATGACCGCTACGGGTTTCTGAAGCCGGGGGCGCGGGTGGTTGACCTTGGCTGTGCACCGGGCGGCTGGTGCCAGATCGCAGTGCCGCGCGTCAATTCGCTGGGCGAGAACCTGAAAAAACCGCAGGGCTATGTGCTGGGGGTCGATCTTCAGGAGGTGGAGCCGATCCCGGGGGCCGAGATCCACCAGCTCGATTTCCTCGAAGACGGCGCCGATGACAAGGTCAAAGCCTGGCTGGGCGGGCGCGCCGATGTGGTGATGTCGGATATGGCGGCGGCGGCCTCGGGTCATAAGGGCACCGACCACCTGCGGATCATCGCGCTGATCGAGGCGGCGCTGGCCTTCGCCTATGACGTGCTGGATGATGGCGGCACATTCGTTGCCAAAGTGCTGGCCGGCGGCGCCGAGAATCAGATGCAGGCCGAGCTGAAGCGCAACTTCACCAAAGTCGCCAATGTGAAACCGCCTTCAAGCCGCAAGGATTCCTCGGAAAAATTCGTGATCGCCATGGGCTTTCGCGGACGGAACCGCGAGGCGAGCCCTGACGGGGAATGACCCGTCCGGTCGGCGTGCAAGAGCGAGGACCAGAAACCGGTAGGGAACTGCTGCGTCCGTGAGGGCAGGTGACAGTCAGCGCGCGCGCGGGGCAGGGGCCGACTGCCGGAACCTGCCCCCGGCTCTCGCGGCTGATTACTGCGCGTGATGCCCCCTTTGGTCCGGCCGCTCCGGTAAAGCTGCGGCCCGCCGAACGCCGCCCCGTCGCTTTTCATCCATGCCTGAGGGACGAACATAGCCCGGATCCCAGGGTTGCGCCTCCAGGACCCTTGACGCCCGCCCCGCATTGACGCCATAAGCGCGGCAGCGGGCGAAGCGCCCCGGGTGTAACGGCCCGGAGCACAGACCGCGAAACGGTTCCCTCCGGCCGGATCCTGATCCTGCCGCTGCCATGCGGGTGCCGTGCGTTGCGGGTGTGGCGGAATGGTAGACGCGACAGACTCAAACTCTGTTTCCGCAAGGAGTGTCGGTTCGAGTCCGACCATCCGTACCACTAATTTCCCGGCGCTTCCGGGAACTTAGTGAAATAAGGGAAATTCGTACCGATAAGGTGTGAATTTCTTCCCTTGGGCTGCCATTCCAGCAAGATTTTTCCTTCATGATATGCACAAATTACGCACGTGCGTAGAAGGTGCTCATGGCAACATTCCGAACGCTTCCGTCAGGCGCCATCAGGGCAGAGGTCTCCTGCAAAGGCAGGCGATCATCTAAGTCATTTCCGACGAAGCAGGCTGCGAAATAATGGGCTGCTCGGCAAGAGTTCAGGATCACCGAGTCCTCAGAGGCGCCGGTCGATCATGGGACCTTCGGTGAGGTTCTCAAGCGCTATGCGAATGAAGTGTCGCCATCCAGGCGCGGCGAGCGTTGGGAGATTCTTAAGATCAGAAATTTTCGGAGCGATCCGATCTCGACATATAACATGGCAGACCTCACCCCAGAGGTCTTTGCTAAATGGCGGGACAAGAGACTGTCCGAGGTGCAGCCAGCCACGGTCAACCGCGAGATGCAGCTGATGTCTGCCGTCCTGAATTGTGCGCGAAAAGAATGGAGTATGTTAACTGTCAACCCGCTCTCGGATGTCCGCAAGCCCAAGAAGCCTGAGCCTCGGAACCGCTTGCCATTACCGGACGAGATGGAACGGATGGCTTATGCGGCCGGTGATGATCTCTCCACTGCGACCGCCCGAGCTTTTCATGCATTCAGGTTCGCGATCCAGACTGCGATGCGCGCGGGCGAGATTGTGGGCTTGACCTGGGATAGGGTTGATCTGCAACGGCGCGTCGCAAGGCTTGATCGGACGAAAAACGGTCGATCGCGTGAGGTGCCGCTCTTTTCTGAGGCGGTGCGGCTGTTGCAGGCGTTGCCAAAGACAGATCAGGCATTCAATCTGACCAGTGCGCAGATTGATGCTTTATGGCGAAAAGTCCGCGACAAGGCGCAGGCTGTGGGGCTGAACTTTCACGACAGTCGGCATGCCGCAATTACCGCGCTTTCGAAAAAGCTTGATGTCCTGGCGCTGGCCCGAATGGTTGGGCACAAAGACCTCCGCATGCTCCAAGTGTATTACAACGAAACGGCGGAGGAGTTGGCAAAGCGCCTGGACCAGGTCATGTTGACAAATGGCGAAGCCATCGCCTGATGCAGGCGATGTCGATGAAGCCGAGGAAACTGTCTGCGGTTTTGTCGTAGCGGGGTGCCAGGCGGCGACTGTTCTTGAGTTTATTGAAGCACCGTTCGACCATATTGCGCAGTGTGTAGATGGTCATTTCGACGGCCTTGCGCACTTTTCGGTTCTTTCGCATCGGGATCATTGGCAGGGCGTTGCGGCTCTCGATATCTTCCCGAATTTTATCACAGTTGTAGCCCCTGTCTGCGACCAGGACGGCTGGCTGCGGCAGGTTGGCGGCCATCACCAGATCATAGCCCGTGTAGTCTGAATCCTGCCCGGGCGTGATCTCGGTCCGCATCGGGAGGCCAGCACCGTTGACGAAGGACGATGGATCCTGGTCGAGAACCCACCTTTTGTCAGCAGTCCCCCTTTTACGCCGGCCGCATGGTGGTGGGCCCTGATCACGGTGCTGTCGATCATCTGGAGCTTGTCGGGCGCGAGCTTGGCGTGGTTCAGCGCATCCAGGATGTCCTCCTACAGCCCGGCGAGCGTCCAGCGCCGGAACTGCCGGCAGACAGATGACCACTTGCCAAACTCCTCTGGCAGGTCCCGCCAGGGCGCACCGGTCCGCGCGACCCAGAAAATGCCATCCAGAACAAATCGATGGTCCGCAGGCCTGCGCCCGTTCGGATGCCGGACGGCTCGGGTGAAGCCCTCAAAGAACGCCCATTCGTCATCGCACATCAGGTTACGTGCCAGGCTCATCTCCCTCGTAGAGATGATCTTGAAACACAGCCGACCGCGCAGGGAAATCCTTTTTGTTAACACAGCCTAAGACAGCGCGGGTGGTTTTCTGCGCGACAGAGATCTGCGAACTCACCATGTGAGACTTGCCGTTTCGCAGACTGATCCGCTCGTCCGCCGGATCTCAACGAAAACGCCAGGCCGGAACTTTCATGATTGTCCGGCTTCCGGCCGGGATCACTGCAGCCGAGCGTACCCCGGCGCATTTAACCCGATGCCTGGCTCAACATGAAATTCTGCGCCTTACTCCGATGCTCAAGACATCCAATTCGGGAACAGGAATCGCATCGCGGGAGTGGATCTCAGTAGCTGCGGATCAGCCCGACCAGCCGCCCCTGAACCCGGACCAGGTGATCCGGGATAACCCGGGTTTCATAGGCTGGATTGGCAGCCTCCAGCGCGATCATATTGCCGCGGCGGCGATAGCGTTTCAGGGTCGCCTCCTGATCCTCGACCAATGCCACCACGATATCGCCATTATCGGCGGTTCCCTGTTCGCGGATCACCACGATATCGCCATCGTTGATCCCGGCCTCGACCATGGAATCGCCTTTGACTTCAAGCGCATAGTGATTGCCGCGCCCCGAAAGCATCGACCCCGGAACCGCGATGTGATGCGAGACCTCGGCAATAGCCTCGATCGGCACACCGGCAGCGATCCGGCCCATGACCGGCAGTTCCAGCGCATGAACCGCTGAAACCGGCAGCGCATTTGCGGGCTGGGCGACGCGGTCGCCGTCGATCACGCGGGGCGAGAAGCCAGGCGCTGTGGCGGTGACATCCCCTGCAGGCGCGGATGCGGCAGAACGTTTTTCCAGCGCTTCGGGGAGGCGGATGATCTCCAGTGCACGTGCGCGATGCGCGAGCCGGCGGATGAAGCCGCGTTCCTCAAGCGCCGTGATCAGCCGGTGGATCCCCGATTTCGAGCGCAGATCCAGCGCCTCCTTCATCTCGTCAAAGGAGGGCGGGACGCCATCGCGGTCCAACCGGTCCCGGATGAAATTCAGAAGCTCGAGCTGTTTGCGCGTCAGCATATCTTTCTCCGCCAGAGATCCGGGTTGCCCTGAATGACTGCGACGTATGTCACGACACATATCACGAGGCGTTGATGTAATGTTCTGACGATGTTCTCTGTTTGTGTCAAGCCCCGTGCCGGTTTGAGCCGGCACTGCAATCGTGGATTGTGACGGCTTTATCGCAGCCGCTCAGATCGGGATATAGCGGACGGGGTCGCCTGCATGACGCGCGCCGTCGCCGACAGGGCGCAGTAGAAGCGCGTTCGAGGCGCTCAGCACAGTCAGCAGAGCGCTGTCCTGACGGTCAAAAGCGGTGATCCTGCCGTCCTCGACACGGGCGCGCATGTAATGCGCGCGCGGGCCATTGGCGGGAAGATCCTGAGCGAGTTCGGCCGTCAGGAAATGCGGTCCCGGCGCGGGGTCGCCCTGCATATGGCGCAAAAGTGGGCGGAGGAACAGTTCGGCGCAGATCAGCGCCGAGACCGGGTTGCCCGGCAGCCCCAGCATCGCCGCGCCGAACAGCCGCCCCGCCATCAGCGGTTTGCCGGGACGCAGCGCGATCTTCCAGAACCCCGCCTCCATCCCGAGGCTTTTGGCCACCGGGGCCACCAGGTCGTGATCACCCACTGACGCACCGCCCGAAGTCACGATCACATCTGCATCCTGCGCGAGGGTGAAGACCGCGCTCAGATCGGCTTCGGTGTCGCGTGCGATGGGAAGGAAACGGGCAACTGCGCCTTCCTCTTCGGCTATCGCTTTGATCGCAAATGAATTTGAGGCGATGATCTGATCGGGGCGGGGGGTGTCTCCGGGCATGACCAGCTCGTCTCCGGTCGAGATCACCGCGACGAGCGGGCGGCGGCGCAGCGAGACGCTGGCGACATTCATCGAAGCGATCAGTGCCAGGTCGGCGGCGCGCAGCCGGCGCGGGCCGATCTCGGATCCGATGCGGAAATCCTGGCCGCGCGGGCGGATATTGGCGCCGGAATCGCGATCGGTGATGGTGATGCGGTCGCCCTCGCGGCGTGTATTCTCCTGGATCACCACGCGCGAGGCGCCATCCGGAACCGGGGCACCGGTGAAGATCCGCACCGCCTGGCCCTCGCCGATCACGTCGGTAAAGGCATGACCTGCGCCTGCTTCACCGATCACGCGAAAGCTCTCGCCGGGGGCGGGAGTTCCGGCCAGCGCATAACCATCCATTGCCGAAGCATCAAAGGGTGGCTGGTCGCGACTTGCGATCACCGGGGCGGCAAGCCAGCGGCCGGCGGCGTCGCGGAGCGGCACCTCTTCAGTCTCCAGTTCTGGCGCAAGGGCAAAGAGCCGCGCCATAGCCTCATCAACCGGCATCAGGGGGCCGGGGTTTTTCGGGCCGGGGCCAGTATCCGTGGGCCCGGTATCCGTGGGGCCAGTATCCGTGGGGCCAGTATTGGTGGGGCTGCTCATAACCCGGCCTCGAAACTGCCGGATTTGCCGCCTTCTTTGCGCAAAAGCCGGATGCCTTCGATCCGCATTCCCTTTTCCGCCGCCTTGAGCATGTCATAGACCGTCAGCGCCGCGACAGAAACGGCGGTCAGTGCCTCCATCTCGACGCCGGTCTGGCCGGTGGTGCGGACGGTCGCGGTGATATGGACGCCGCCCTGGCCTCTATCCGGGGTCAGCTCCAGCGCGACTTTGGTCACCGGCAGCGGGTGGCAGAGCGGGATCAGATCGGCGGTGCGTTTCGCCCCCATGATCCCGGCAAGCCGCGCCGTTCCCAGCACATCCCCCTTGGCCGCGCGGCCTTCGGTCACCAGGGCCAGCGTCGCGGGTTCCATCATCACCCAGCCCTCGGCCAGAGCAAGGCGCGAGGTCACGGGCTTGTCGGAGACATCGACCATATGGGCATGACCCTGATCGTCGAAATGACTGAGCGGCGAGGGGGCGGCGGTGGGCGTTTCAGCGGGCGTTCGCGGGGTCATGGCGCCTCTCAGAGCGGCATTCCGCCCTGGGCGGTCAGCGGGCGGGAAAGAATTTCGCGGGTGGCGGCGGCAACATCGTCCTGGCGCATCAGGCTCTCGCCGATCAGGAAGCAGCGCGCACCGTAACGGGCGAGATCGGCGAGATCTTCGGGCGTGTGGAGCCCGGATTCCGCAACGATCAGCCGATCCTCGGGCACCCGGCGCGCAAGGCGGCGGGTGGTGTCGAGAGTGACCTCGAACGTGTGGAGATTGCGGTTATTGATGCCGATCAGCGGTGATTTCAGATGCTGGGCGCGTTCAAGCTCTTCCTCGTCATGCACCTCGATCAGCACATCCATCTTCCACTCAAAAGCGGCCGCTTCCAGCTCCATCGCCTGGTCATTCGACAAAGACGCCATGATCAGCAGGATGCAATCGGCCTTGAGTGCACGGGATTCAGCAATCTGCCAGGGGTCATAGATGAACTCCTTGCGCAGGCAGGGCAGTTTCACTGCATCATGCGCCTGCGTGAGGAAGTCGTCATCGCCCTGGAAAGACGGCGTGTCGGTCAGCACGGAAAGGCAGGTGGCGCCACCCTCTTCATAGGCGCGGGCAAGGGCGGGCGGGTCGAAATCGGCGCGGATCAGGCCCTTTGACGGGCTGGCCTTCTTGATTTCGGCAATCAGCCCGTAGCCGCCACTGGCCGCCGATTGCAGCGCCGCCGCAAAGCCACGCGGGGCCGGAGCCTGGCGGGCGCTGTCCTCGACCTCGCTCTGCGAGCGCAGCGCTTTGCGGGCCGCGATCTCTTCGAGCTTATAGGCCCTGATGCGATCGAGAACGGTCTTGGACATGGGGCAGCCTCCGTCTTGGCAGTGCGGTTTGCCCCGGCGGCAGCGCCGGGGTTTCACACCCCCGGACCCCCGTGGAGTATTTCCATCAAGAGGAAGAGGCGCTCGTTTCCTGTTCTAACCGGCTGACCGGCTGAAGGAAAGGCTTCAGGCGGACCAGTCGATGATGGGGTCACCCCGGGCGGCCAGCCAGGCATTGGTCTGGCTGAAGGGGCGTGAGCCAAAGAAGCCGCGATAGGCCGAGAGGGGGGAGGGATGTGCGGATTCGAGGAAGAGGTGATTTTCCCGGGGGAGGCGGGCGCAGAGTTTTTGCGCGGGACCGCCCCAGAGGAGGAAGGCGCGGGGGCCGTCCTGTGCGGTGGCACTGAGGATCTGGGCCGTGAGGGTGCTCCAGCCCCAGGTCTTATGGCCAAAAGCCTGGCCCACCGGCACGGTGAGGGTGGTGTTGAGGAGGAGAACGCCCTGTTCGGCCCAGGCGCTGAGGTCTCCGTCAGCTTTGATCTGGCCCGTGTCAGAGGCGAGTTCGGTCAGGATGTTTTTCAGCGAGTCGCGCGGGGGCGCGCCGGGGGGGAAGGAGAAGGCGAGACCCCGGGCGCGGCCTGGCGTGTGATAGGGGTCCTGGCCGAGGATGATGACACGGACCTTCTCGCGCGGGGTCAGGGCGAGCGCGCGGAAGATGTTCTGTGCTTCGGGCTGCCAGCCGGGAGAGGCCGCGAGACGGGTCCAGAGCGCGGGCCAGTCGGTCCGGAAGAAGGGAAGCGAGGCCCAGGATTCCGGGATTTCGGGGGAGGCGGGGATTTCGGCCGGGATCATGGTGGGTTACCTCGATGCCTGGGCGGCGCCCGGCCGGTCGGTCGGCGCGGGCTGACTCTTTTCCAGGACTTGCGTTGAATGTGCTGAAGTGGTGGGCGCCGGGGAACCTGAATGGGCCGGCTTATCTGGCGGAAAGGTGGATGTACCCAGGTCAGAAACTCCGGTCAGGCGTGATGCATTTCGGGCGGCCATGATGCGGAGGTGAGCTTTCGCATCCTCCCCGGCAGGCCCGGGGGCAGGGGCAGGCGCTGCCTGCGGCATTTTTCGCGGCGGCAGCTTTATCAGGAACTCACCGGGCAGGCGCCGCCAGCCCGGGCCACTTTTGAAAGACGTCAGATGCAGACCGGGTCGGCCGGTCTCACCTGGCACCCGATGGTTCAGAAGCGGGCTTTCCCCGGGCACCGAATCTGTCGGATTGCCGTTGCGGGGGGCGCTGCCAGGAATGGTGCGAAGCCCCTCCCGCAAGGAGACGATGGTGGGAACAGTCGGGAGATCCTCACCAGTCGCAGGGGGGCGGGCCGGGCCGCAGGAGTGGTCTTCCCCGGGGTTGGGGCTCCGTTCGGGGAAAGCGCCGCGCAGTCCTTCGGGCGGGGGCAGGTCCAATGCGCGAAAAGTCAGCGTGGGAACAGGGGGCAGGCCGCGGCCCGATCCGGTTTCCGCAAAGGCTGCCGCATGGCTAGAATGCCGGGCCCGGTCATGATCTGCGTCGGACTGCCGCAAAAAGCGCTGGTCCGGCCAACTGCTTTTGCCGGACGTGCGTGCAAGAGGGGGCTGGAGGCACTCCGCCTCCTTCCTGTGGTCTGCGGTCAGAGGCACGCCGGAGCGCCCTCAGGCATTCGATACCCTGACCAGAGCCTCCAGTTTTGCCTTTGCCGCGCCGCTGTCGATGGCGGTGCGGGCAAGCTCTGCGCCCTCTTTCAGGGTCGCGGCCTTGTCGGCCACCACAAGGGCCGCCGCAGCGTTCAGGAGGACCGCGTCACGATAGGCCCCCGCCTCGCCTTCGAGCAAGGCCCGCAAGGCTGCAGCGTTTTCCGCAGGATTGCCGCCCATGATCTTCTCAAACGGGTGGTAGGGCAGGCCGGCATCTTCCGGATGAAGGGTGAATTCGCGGATCTCGCCCCCCTCCAGCGCCGCCACTTTCGTCGGCGCGGCAATCGATATCTCATCGGTGCCGTCGCCGCCATGCACCAGCCAGGCCTTGACGCTGCCAAGGGCGCGGAGCGTTTCAGCCATCGGGCGGATCAGCGCTTCGGAAAAAGCGCCGGTCAGCTGGCGGGTCACCCCTGCCGGGTTGGTCAGCGGCCCGAGGATGTTGAAGATCGTGCGGGTACCAAGCTCGGTGCGCACTGGCCCGACATGGCGCATCGCCGGGTGATGCATCGGGGCCATCATAAAGCCGATGCCAGTTTCCCTCAGGCAGGTCTCGACCTGCTCCGGTGAGAGCATCACATTGAGGCCAAGCTCTGTCAGCGCATCCGCCGCGCCCGATTTCGAACTGAGATTGCGGTTGCCGTGTTTGGCGATGGCGACGCCCGCGCCTGCGACGACGAAAGCGGTCGCGGTCGAGATATTCAGCGTCCCTTTGCCATCGCCGCCGGTGCCGACGATATCCATCGCGCCTTCGGGCGCGCGGACGCGGTGGCTTTTGGCGCGCATCACGGCACTGGCGGCGGCATATTCATCGACCGTCTCGCCACGGGTGCGGAGCGCCATCAGGAAGCCGCCCATCTGGGCCGGTGTCGCGGCGCCCTCGAACAGCGCGTTGAAGGCGGCTTCGGCCTCAGTGCGGGTCAGCGGGCGACTGGCGGCAAGGCCGATCAGCGGTTTGAGAATATCGCTCATGCGGTGACCTTAACGCCTGCTTCTTCAAGGAAATTCGCGAGCAGCCGGTGGCCGTGTTCCGAGGCGATGGATTCCGGGTGGAACTGCACGCCCTCGATCAGTTTTTCGCGATGCCGGAGCCCCATGATGGTGCCGTCTTCCAGCCATGCGGTGACCTCAAGGCAGTCGGGCAGGCTTTCGCGCTCGACGATCAGGGAATGGTAGCGGGTGGCCTCGAACGGAGAGGGCAGGTTCCGGAACATGCCCTGGCCTGCATGATACATGGAGCCCATCTTGCCATGCACGATCTCATGGCAGCGCACGACCTTGCCGCCAAAGGCCTCGCCAATGGTCTGATGGCCAAGGCAAACTCCCAGAAGCGGCACATCGGCCTCATAAGCGGCGCGGGTCAGGGGCAGGCAGATCCCGGCCTGGGCCGGATCACAGGGTCCGGGCGAAAGCACGATGGCCTCGGGGCGCAGCGCCAGCGCTTCCTGCACCTCAAGCGCATCATTGCGCTTCACCACCACATCGGCGCCAAGCTCGCCGAAATAATGCACCAGATTCCAGGTGAAACTGTCGTAATTGTCGATCAAGAGCAGCATATGTCTTCACCCTCCAGGCCCTGGCGGTTCCATCGCGGGGATCGGCGGGATGCGGCCGGGAGGCGCCCGTGGGCCCAGGTTTGGGCTGCGGTCTCCTGTCCGGACGGGTATCGGCCCCGGGGAACATGAGACGCTTATCGCGCATCTGCCGGGGGGGAGCAACTGCCCCCGCACCCGGCTTTGGTGTCAGATCAGTCTCTGGAATTCACGAAGCCGCCGCCGAGGCCGAAGTCGATATTGCGGGTGCCGATATTGTAGCCGAAATTCGCATCGACATAGCCGCCATCGCCGACATAGGAGATGCCGAGATTGGGGCGCAAAGACTCGGAAGCGAAATGGTAATCCAGCCCAAGCGAACCGGCCGAGTGGTCTTTGTCGCGGTCGGTGAAGATTTTTGCGCCAGCGGCGAGGCCACTGTTTCCGCCGCTGCCAAACACCCAGCTCAGGCCAATGCCAAGCCCGGCATCACCGGCTTGCGCGGGGGTGGAGGTGCCGGGAGCGACGCCGGCGATAAGGGTGCTCAGCGCAAGGCCGAGCCCGAAGGCTTTGCTGATTTTGGTCATGGCGTTTCTCCTGCCCGATCGCAGATCCTGTCTGAGGGAAGCATGTATCCCCCTGGATCTGGCGTTGGTTATGGGCGGAGCTTAGACCATTTTGTACGGGTTGAAAACCCTCGCGGCGGCGACTGGCAGGGGCTTGGCCCCCGGTCAGCGGCGCAAAGCCTAGGGCGCAGGTTCAGAAGATAGGGAAGCCAGTGGCGGAAATCGCGCGGCCCGCGACCGGCACCGCAATGGTGGCGATCAGCACGGCGGCGGCCAGGCCATTGCCCTCGGCATCACACCAGATGGTGTTGTCGGAGCCGCGATGGATGAGCCGCACATTGGCAATGGTCGTGAGACTGGTGGTGCCAGCCTCGAAGGCCGAAGCAGACAGGGTGCCTGCCACCACCCCGCTGCCAAAAAAACGCCACCGAGAAAGGGAGCATTTCAGTCCCGACACCGGCCGCGATCGTATCGGCACCCGGACCGCTCCGCGGAATGTCACTGTCGCCGGGCCTGTGGTCGCTGGGCCCGTGCTGCCGGTCCGCACGTTATTCCCGTTGCTGCATTCCCGTTGCTGCCGGTGAGGGGGCCGCTCAAAATGCCACGCCGCGTTTTGACCAGATCGCCGGTGATCGCGCCGCTGTTGATCATCCGCGTCGTCGTACCGGAAAAGGGAGGGGCGTCTCGGGGGATAAGGCTGAGGGGGAGGGCGTCAGAGCAGGCCGGCGCAAAGGCATCGTGAGGCTGGCACGCGTGGCGGCGCCGGTTTTCCCGCAGGACAGAAATCACCACGCCGCAGGTAGAACTGCGATACTCCGGCGCCATCTGACCAGGCGAAAATCTGAAAGTCATGCGTCTTATGCAGCGCAGGGCACTCGATGCAGGGCCGGCAGGGCTCAGCCCGCCGCGCTGTCGATCCAGATTGTGACCGGCCCGTCATTTGTCAGGCTCACCGCCATATCCGCGCCGAATATGCCGGTCTCATTCGGCACACCTTCGCGGGCGAGACTGGTCGCGAAATGCTCATAGAGCCGTTTGCCCTCTTCGGGCGGCGAGGCGGTCGAAAAGCCCGGCCGGTTGCCGCGCAGATCGGCGGCCAGGGTGAACTGGCTGACAACCAGCGCCGAGCCGCCGATATCCCTGACCGAGAGGTTCATCTTGTCCTGGTCGTCTTTGAAGATCCGCATCTTCGCGATCTTCGCCGCCAGTTTTGCCGCCACCGCCTCGTCATCGCCCTGCATGGCGCAGATCAGGATCATCAGCCCGGGACCGGAGCGCCCGACCACCTCGCCCGCCACCGCCACTTCGGCGCGGGTGATGCGTTGCAAAACGGCTCTCATCCGCCGATCCCGATCTCATGCGCCCAGGGCGGATTGGCACCCGCGCGCGAGACGGTGACGCCTGCGGCCCCGATCCCGAGGTCGAGACAGGCATCGATCTGCGCGTCCGTCAGCCCTGCCAGCCGCGTGCGGCTCAGCGCGCCTTCACGGGCAAGGCCTGCGAGGAAGCCTGCATTGAATGTATCGCCCGCGCCGACCGTATCGATCACCGTGACCTTACCCGCCGGGCGATGACGGCTGCCGCCTGCCGAAAAGGCCCGCGCACCGTCGGCGCCTTCGGTGATCAGCACCAGCGCCGGCCCCTGCGCGAGCAAGCGGGCAGCAAGCGCTTCGGTGGCGCCCGCACCTTCCAGCCAGCGGAGGTCTTCATCCGAAAGCTTGACGATATCGCTTTGCGCGATCATCCGGCTGATACGGGCGCGATAGGTCTCTTCCTGACCTGAGATGAACCCAGGACGGATATTCGGGTCGATCATGATCAGACGGTGCCCGGCCTCGCGCGCCAGCAGCGTCTCGTAGCTTGTCGCCGCCGGGTCATTTACCAGTGATATGCCACCGAAAAACAGCGCCTGGACCCGGTCGGGCAGGGCCGGAAGATCCGGGGGCGTGAGCATCCGCCCGGCGGTGGCCTCGTCGTAAAAAGCATAGCTCGCCTGGCCATTGGTCAGTTTGACAAAAGCCACGGTGGTCGGCCGGTCTGAACGCGCAAGCAGGCTGGTATCGACCTTTGATGCCGTCAGCGTATCCGCCAGGATCTCGCCGAGCATATCGGTCGAGACCCCGGAAAAGAACCCCACCGGCGTGCCAAGCCGGCCAAGCGCGATGGCAGTATTGAACACCGCCCCCCCGGCATAGGGCGCGAAACAGGCCTCCCCCGCGGTCGAGACCCGCGGCAACATATCGATCAACGCCTCACCACAGCAGAGAATCATCGAAGCCTCCCGGTTTCCCTGTGCTTTGTTAGCGCAAACATGGCGGCGCTGTCAGGCGGTGAAATACGGTGCCAGATTGGCACGCACGCGCGCCAGTGGCGTTTCACCCGAGCTGTCGGGGCGGAAGGTCTCACCGGTGATCCGCTCAAAGGCGGCGATATAGACCTCAGCGGTCTGAGCGATCATTTCCGAGGGGATATCCGGCACCGGATCCTTATAGGGATCACAGCGCGCCGCGACCCAGGACCGGATCACATCCTTGTCGAAAGACGGTGGGCGGGCGCCGGTGGTCAGCGCCTCCTGATACCCTTCGGCGATCCAGTAGCGGCTGGAATCGGGGGTATGGATCTCATCGGCAAGCAGGATGCGGCCCTGATCATCCAGGCCGAATTCATATTTCGTATCAACAAGGATCAGCCCGCGCTCTGCCGCGACTTTCTGGCCAAAGGCGAAGAGGCGCAGCGCCTTGTCCGAAACCTCGTCCCATTGTGCCTGGGTGAGGAGCCCCTGGGCGACGATCTCGGCTGCTGTCAGCGGCTCGTCATGGCCGCCGTCAAAGGCTTTCGAGGTGGGGGTGATGATGGCCACGGGCAGGGCCTCATTATCGCGCAATCCATCCGGAAGGCGGTGGCCATACATCTCTCGCGCGCCAGCCTTATACTGGGTCAGAACCGAGGTGGAGGTGGTACCGGCGAGATAGCCGCGCACGACCACTTCGACGGGCAGAATGCTGACATGGCGCCCGATCACGACATTCGGATCGGGATAGGCCACGACATGATTGGGACAGATATCGGCTGTGCGGTCGAACCACCAGCGCGCGGTCTGGGTCAGGACCTGGCCCTTCCACGGGATCGCGGCCAGAATGCGGTCAAAGGCCGAAATCCGGTCCGAGGAAATCAGGATCCGCCTGCCGTTCGGGAAATCCGCATCCGGAGCCAGATCGTAGCAATCGCGCACCTTCCCGAAATAGGGCGAGGGCAGTTCAGGAATGCGCGCCTCGCTCAGCACGCGGGAGAGATCAATCGACATATGCGCCTGCCTTCCTCTGGTGACGCGGCTGCTATGAGCGCGGGGCGCGCCCATGTCAACGCCCGGAAAGGGGCACAGCCCCCGGGCCCTTGCAGGGCCTCCCCCGGAGTATTTTGATCAAGAGGAAAAAGCCGGCTTCCTCTTGACTTAAATACTCCCGCCGGAGGCGAAGGCTGGCAAAGCCCGGCTCAGTCCAGGGCTCAGTCCAGGACTCAGTCCAGCCAGTCGAGCGCATTGCCGCCAATGCTGATATCGCCGTCCTTCATCAGATAGAGCACGGCGCCCGCAACCAGGGCCGCCGCCACAGCTGCGAGTGCGATTTTCCAGACCGACCACGGGCGCTGGCCCTGGACTTCGCCGGTCTGGCCATTGACGAGGAACTGATAGCTTTTGCCGTTGTATTTATAAGCCGCCATCCAGATCGGCAGCATTATATGTTTGAAGGTTTCGCCACTGTAATCGGTGTCAATGCCGGAGATCCGCTGTTCATCGCCGCCGATGTCGCGGCGCACATCGGTTTCGATCACGCGGGCCATTTTCTGCTTTGATTGGAGGCTCGCGGGTTCCAGCGGCACTGTATAGCCCTCGGCCGAAAATCCGGCGAGATAATCCGGCGCATAGGGGACAAGCTTGCTCAGATCCCAGGGATCAAGCTCATTCGCATAGCGCGCCGGCACGCTCAGCGACGCCAGCACTCCGACATCATCGAAGTCGCGGGCGACGCGGCCAGAGACCGGGGTCCAGCGGATTTTGCGCTCCTGGCGGGTCTCGCGTTTGCCGTTCACCGTGACCGTGCGCGAGACGTAATAGGCATCACCCCGGCTGCCGGAATACCGCGAGCGGGTTTCGGCATCAAAAGTCCACCAGGGCACATAGACGCCGTTCATCGCCCGCCCGCGCCTCGTATATTCCAGCAACCGGTTCGGCGCGAACCAGAGCGAGCCGAGCCATTTCACCAGGGCTTCACGTGCCTCGCGTTCGGAAAGCACGAAGGGGATCAGCGCCTGGGGTTTGATCTGCCTCGTCTCGCCGGTCGAGGTTACCACAGGCGTCGCACAGAAAGGGCATTCGGTGGCGTGGCTGGCACCGATCATCTCGATCAGCGCCCCGCAGGAGGTGCAGCGCGTGGTCCGCACCACTTCCATCGCCGAAGAGGACAGATCGTCGGCGAGCCCTTTGGCGAGGTCATGTTCGACCAGCGCCCGGTCCTGATCGGCAAGGGCGATATCGGGCAGGCGCTGGTGATTGCCGCAATGTTCGCAGACCAGATCGCGCTGGCCCGGGGCATAGCGCAGCTGCGCGCCGCACTGGCTGCAGGGCCAGCGGTGTTCTCCGTTGGCGGGCATGGGTCAGCCTGCGGGCGGGGGCGGCGGCGGCAGATGCGAAAAGAGGCGGGCGAGTTCGGTCTCGGCGGCGGGTTTCCAGCCCTCCATCCCCTGCGCCCAGACCATTGTGCCGCGTGCAAGCTGGCCCGAGGCGGCAAGCCCGGAAAGCTGCGCTTCGGTAAACGGGCCTTTGGTGGCGCCGTTCTCGGCAAGATGCCACTCCTTGCCAACCGGCGGCGGGGGCGGCGGTGCATGCGAGGCAGCGGCGGGCTGCGCCCCCCAGGGGCCCATATTCTGGGCCATGCCCATCCCCATCGCCATGCCTGCCCCGGTCGCCATCGCAGAGCCGGCCCCCGAGCTGGGGTTGCCCATCGCTTCGGCTGCGTTGAACTGCATATATTTGTTCAGATCGCCCACGACACCCATCGAGGTGCGCTTGTCGAGCGCTTTCTCGACTTCTTCCGGCAGGCTGATATTTTCGATATAGAATTCCGGAATGCTCAACCCGTATTCCGCGACTTTGGGGGTGATGGCACCGGCAATCAGCTTGCCAAGGTCTTCGGTATTCGCGGCCATATCCAGCACCGGGATCTGCGATCCCGCCAGCACCTGGCTCGCCGCCTGGACGATGATATTGCGGATCTGTACCGAGATCTCGTCGGCGGTGAATTCGCCATCGGTGCCGACGATTTCCGTCATGAATTTACCGGGATCCGCGACCCGCATCGAATAGGTCCCGAAGGCCCGCAGCCGGACCGGGCCGAATTCCGGATCGCGCGCCATGATCGGGTTTTTCGTGCCCCATTTCTGGTCGTTGAACCGCGTGGTCGAGACGAAATAGATCTCGGATTTGAACGGCGACTGGAAGCCGTGATCCCAATGCTGAAGCGTCGTCAGGATCGGCATATTGTTGGTCTCAAGCTGATAGAGACCGGGGCCGAAGACATCCGCCAGCTGACCCTCATGGATGAAGACCGCCGCCTGGCCCTCGCGCACCGTGAGCTTCGCGCCGTATTTGATCGCCTGGCCGCGGCGCTCAAAGCGCCAGACCATGGTGTCGCGGGTGTCATCGAGCCAGGAGATGACATCGATAAACTCGCCCCTGAGGAAGTCGAAGACCATGGGTTCAGCCTTTCTGTCACGCGCGGGCCGGCGGCGCCGCATCTGCCTTTGTCAAAATAGCGCGCATGCGCCCGGATTGAAGGGGAAATTTCGCCCGGCGGGGCCTGATGTCGCTTTGTTCATCGCCGATCCGGTCTGCATCTTCCCGCGCGCCGGTCATGACGTGCCGCAATCCGGAGGCAGGAGCCAGTCGCCCTCTGCGTTTTTGCCCATGAAATCGGCAAAAAGGGCGACAGTCTCACCAGTGGCCGATCGCAATCGCGCGACCGGATAGCCGCCATCGCCCCAGCCGGAGGATGCGATGGGAATTAAGGTTTTGTCGGGCAGAGGCAGGATATGGCCGACCACCCAGACTTCACCGATCATCGTGTCGAACCAGCCATTATAGAGATCTTTTTCCGGGCCGAGGATCCCGGCCGAGCGGGTCACGGCCGCCGCCATGGATCTGTCGAAAAAGCCCGCAAGCCCGGTATCGACAGGGATTGTGGCAACATCATCGCCACAGGACGGGGCGGCATCGGAAAAGACCAGCAGCGCCTTCGAGACGCGCCCTTCGTCCTGGTCAAGCGCCAGTAAAAACCGTGCCTCGCCGGCGGGCACCTCGATCCAGGGCAGATCCCAGGCGTCCGACCAGGTCAGCGGATCGACCGCAATCACCCCGCCCGGGGCGAGGGTGATCCGGCCCGCATCACGGAACTCAAGTGCGAAATCCGATTGCGCCTGCAACCAGCCAAGGCTGCCAGTCTGCGCCACCTCTGCCGGTGACATTTCAGCGCCTGGCGGGTGTTGTTCGGCCAGGAGCGCGTCTGGCACTGCTTCCTGCGCTTCGCCCGCGCCGGCCAGCAGCGCGGTCACGGTCAGAAGGCAGGAAAACCGGATCAAGCGCCACTCCCGAGCAGTCGTTGTGCGATGCGCCTCACCACCGGGGCCGCTTCTGACTCGGTCATGCCCGGCCACATCTCCGGATCATAAAGGATCTTCAGCATCAGCTCGTCCTGTTTGGTCAGGAGCGCGAATTCCTCGTCATCATTGAAGATCGAGGGCCGCGCGCGTGGGCTGTCATTGGCGAGCCCGAGGCCCTGCGCGATTTCCTCATGATAGCAGGATTGCCGCAGAAGATCGGGGTGTTCGGCCCGGACCACGGCCACCGCGCGGCGGTAATTGCCGCTGTCCCCGTCCGAGAGCGCATAGACGAGGCAATAGGTGGTCTGGGCCATGCCGGTCACATCGGCCACATCCTGGGGGCTGAGGCCGGGAAGCTCGCGGCGCAGGATGGGGCCAAGCTGTTCGCGCTCGTCTTCCGAGACGACATGCAGGGTGAAATTGCCGCCCTGATCGACAAGTGTGATCGGGTGGCCGGTCAGGCTGGCAAGGCGTTTGATATAAGAGGCGATCCGCGCGCGGTCGGTGGCGCGGCGCTCCTGGGGCACAGAGGCGCCGAACTGGATCTGAAACCGGATCGGCACATCCCAGCGGCGCAGGATCGACGCAGTTTCACCGCGCGCAAACGCCCCGCCGGCGCGACTGTATTCATCGTAAAGCGCAATGCGGATGAAATTTTCAGCGAGAATGCGGGCGTCGAAAGGCGTATCCACACCGCCGCCATCGGTACGCAGCAATCCCTGCGAGAGCAGCGAGTTCTGCACCTGGGCGTAATAGGCACGGGCCGCAGCACTTTTCGGTGTCTCGGGCGTCACCACGACAGGAACAGGGGGGCGGGGTGGCGGCGGGCCGATCCGTTGCGGCGCCTGGCCACCCGAGGACACACAGGCGGAAAGGCCCGCCACCAGCAAGGTGGCAGGCCAGAGGGGCAGTCGCTTGCGCCGGGCTGGCGTCATGATTGCGGCTGTGCGGCGGGCGCGGTGCTCCGTGCCCGGGCCGAAGCCAGCGTTTTGCGCAGATCGGTTTCCATCTTCTGCAGCTCGACCTCGGCAGCCGCGCGCCGCGCCTTGCCCTCATCGGCGATCTGCAGGCTTTCATTGATGGTGGCGATCAGGGTCTCATTCGCGTGTTTCACCGTTTCAATGTCGAAGACGCCGCGCTCCATTTCCTCGCGCACGGTGCGGTTGGCCTGCTGAAGGTTCTCGGCATTCGATTTCAGCAATTCGTTGGTCAGATCATTGGCGTCGCGGATCGACTCTGCGGCCTCTTTCGATCGCTGGATGGTGACGGCCTGGGCGAGCTGCGTCTCCCAAAGCGGTACGGTGTTGACCAGCGTCGAGTTGATCTTCGTCACCAGAGACTTGTCGTTCTCCTGCACCAGCCGGATCGAGGGCAGCGACTGCATGGTGACCTGGCGGGTCAGTTTCAGATCATGCACCCGGCGTTCCAGATCGTCGCGGGCGGCGCGCAGATCGCGCAGCTCCTGCGATTTGATCATCTTGTCATTCTCGGGCGCGGCCGCGACCTCGGCCTCTTTCGCGGGGATCGATGCGCTGTCGGTCTCATTCAGCTTGGCCTCGCCTGCCGCGATGTAAAGCCCCAGCTCATCATAGAAATTCAGGGTTTTTGCATAAAGAAGATCCAGCGATTTGATGTCTTTCAGAAGCTTCGTCTCATGGCCGAGCAATTCGCCCGTGACCTTGTCGATCTGGCTTTGGACATCCTCATATTTCGCGACGAAATCCGCGAAAGGCGCGGCGCGGCCCAGCAGACGCTCCCACCACGAGCTTTCGCGGCGCAGGTCCAGCTCTGAGGTCGAGAAACCGCGAATGGTGGTGACGATTTTGCGCAGGCTGTCGCCGGCCGGTCCGACATCCTTGTTCTTCACATCCTGGAGCATTTCCTGAGAGATCACCTGCAATTCGGCCTGGGCCGAAGAGCCGAACGAGATGATCGACTGCGTATTGGTCAGATCCAGCTCGCCCATGCGCTTTTCAATCGCCGCAGCCTTGTCGGGCGAAGCGGCTTCCAGCGGCACGATTTCGCCGGCCGGTTCCGGCAGGATGACAGCGGTGACCTTCTCGACCTCGGCCAGGGTGGCCTCGGCGGCGGCGCGGGTGGTGTTCTCGGTCATGGCAAAATCTCACACTTAGGAAGGGTTGGAGCCGGAAGGCGTCTCGAATTTCAGCCGGTCCCGCAGCACGGAAATCTCGATATCGAGATTGTCGCGGTCATTTCCAAGCAGGCGTTCCGAGCGGCTGGCAAAGGTGGTTTCCAGATCAGTCAGCAATTGTTCATAATCTGTGCGGGCCTGCGGGTCGGGGCGGATCGCCCAGAGATCGGCGAATTTCACCGTCGCGTCGCGGGCGCCTTCCAGGTAGACGGTCAGATAGCGGCGCGCTGCGGTCAGATCACCGGGATCTTCCTCGACCCTTTGCATCAGGCTTCTTGTCTGGGCGATGAAACGATCGACCCGGGCCTCAAGCTGGCGGTCGCGGGCGCGCAGGATCGCGTCTTTCATCTGCGCGAGCGTCTTCTCGGCCCCGGCCAGGGCACGGGCCACGCGGTCGGTCTGAAAACGGTCGACGCCCTCCATCCCCTTATCGGTCCAGGGATCAAAGCCGAAGGTGCCGATATGCAGCGCCGCACCGGCGAGGCCGAAGAGGATCGGGTAAAGCGAGACGCCATGCCCGATCAGCCCGCCGGTGAACAATGCGGCCCCGGTGGCGAGGGCGCCGAAGAGGATACGCGGGATCGCAGGGCGGCGCGCGACCCGGCGGGCGTTAAACGCGGCGCGGGCGCGCATACCTTCACGGGTGAGCCTGGCGCTCAGGATCAGGCCGCCGCCGGCGATCAGGCTTAAAAGCATCGCACCGGGTTCCTCGCCAAAGGCGGGGAAGAGGAAAACAAAGGCCGAGAGGAACAGGAACGTGGCGCGCCAGCCACCGGCCGGCTTTTCCGTCCCCGGGGCCGCACGCGTAATTGGCGGTTGTGGGTCGGAGCCCGATCCCGACGGTCGGGCCCCGTCAGGGCTGAACTTCCCGCCAAAGCGCTGAGCGGCCATCACATTCCTCCCGAACCGGCGACATAGAAAACAAGGGCGATCAGAATCGCCAGCGAGAGGTTGCGCAGGCCGGATTCGGACATTCTGGGTTCCGGAAATAACGGTCGGTTGCCGCAATCCTAGCGAATGGATCTGTAGCTTGCCAGTCTGAGACAGGGCGCATGCGCGGGAATCTTCCGCCCGAATTCCCGGTTCTGTCTGATCCGCGCTCTTTTGAGCGCGGTCAAGCGGATGTCTGATGCCGCGATGCGGCATGGAGGGCAGGGATTTCGGCATCCCGGGCCGGGAAATCAGGCCGCCCCATTGGCGCAATCCCTTGATGTCTTGCGCTTATTGGGCCGGTCTCGCATCACCGCGCCACATGCCCAGGCCTGCAAACAACTGTTATGCCTGGCCGCATCGAGCTTGCCCTGCCAGAGGGCAGGTAAGCCGGGCCTCGGCAGTGCCCCCGCGAGGCGCGGGGTGCGGCGAGGCTCAGAGCAGGGGGAACCTGCGCGCGCGAAAGACGCGCGCGTCCTTTGGATCCTATCCCTTGCGACCCGGGCCGCCCCGGCCGGAAGGACCGCCGGGCCTGGTGGGACCGCCGGTTTTGGCGGGACCGCGCGAGGTGCGCGCGCCGGTGGTCGCCGGCGCATTGCGGGTGCTGACGAGTTTCGGGGCGCGTGGTTTGCGCGGCGCTGACCGGTCAGAGACCGGGTCGGCACCGGCAGATGCCGGGCGGCGATTTGTCATGCCAGGAGCCCGGACGGGACGCGCAGCGTCGCCCGTGCTGCGTGCGGGAGGTTTTGGCTGATAGGAGCTGCCGCCAGAGCCCTCGCTGTCTTTGCGCCCGGCAGCTTCCGCCCGGTGGGTAAAATATTCGCGTGCGGTAAGGCCGGACTTCTTTTTGGCGGTGGCTGGTTTTCCGGCCGCGTCGTTGGATGTGGCGCCCGTTGTTGCACGCGACGCCGAGGCGGCCGTGCGCGCGCCCCTTTCCGTGGCCGGGAAGGCCGATCTGGTCGCATTGGCCGGTCTGTCAGCGCTGGCGGTCCTGGTCGCACTGGCGGTTCTGGTCGCACTGGCGGATCTGACGGGACGGGCCGTGGGGGAGGCGCGTTCGGCCCCGGCGCGGTCGGTTTTGCCCGCTGCTGGTCTTGCCGGTACTGGTTTTCCGGCCCGCACCCGCGTCATCGCAGGGCGCTTGCGTGGGGCTTCTGCTGCCGCCTCGTCCGCCGCGATCTCGCCCAGCTGGTCGCGCAGCACGCGGGCCTTGACCTCTTCGACCTGGCCCGGTTCCAGACTTCCCAGCCGGAAGGGACCGTAAGAGACCCGGATCAGCCGGTTCACGTAAAGGTCGATGGCGTTCATAGCGCGGCGGATCTCGCGGTTTTTGCCCTCGCGCAGGCCCACGGTCAGCCAGGCATTGGCACCCTGCTGACGGTCGATGGTGACCTGCATCGGCTTGAACCGCTCGCCCTCGATGGTGATTCCATCGCGCAGGATCTGCAGTTTCAGGTCATCGGCCTGACCATTGACGCGCACCCGGTATTTCCGCAGCCAGCCGGTCGAGGGCAGTTCCAGCCGCCGTTTGAGCCCGCCATCATTCGTCAGCAGCAAAAGACCCTCGGAATTGAGGTCGAGCCGCCCGACCGACATCACCCGCGGCATATCTTCAGGAAGGTGATCGAAAACAGTGTCGCGGCCCTTTTCATCGGAGGCGCTCGTCACAAGCCCTTCGGGTTTATAATAAAGCCAGAGCCGCGCCTCTTCCTCTTCGGGCAGCAGCCTGCCGGAAATGGTGATGCGCTCGGTTCCGGTCACATTCAGCGCCGGGCTGCTGATGATCTTTCCATTAACGGTGACTTCGCCTGCCTCGATGAGCCGCTCGGCCTCGCGCCGCGAGGCGACGCCGCGGCGCGACAGCAACTTGGCAATGCGCTCGCCTTCGGGCGTCCCATTCGGTTCCCGGGCGGGAGGACTTGTGTTTTCCGGCATGGGAGGCGACCTTTTGAGGGAGAGCAGAAGCCGGGGCTGGCGCCCCAGGATTTTTGACTCGTGGCCCCCAAGGATATTTCAGGACAGATGAAAGAACAATGCGGCGTGGTCTTTCGATCCCATATGGGCCTCGCGCTGGAAGAGGCGCGGGCGGCGGCCTTGCGCGGCGAGGTGCCGGTGGGGGCGGTACTGGTCTCTGGCGCGGGCGAGGTTGTGGCCCGGGCCGGGAACCGGACGCGCGAGCTGAAAGACCCGACCGCACATGCAGAGATGCTGGTGATCCGCGAGGCGTGCCGGCGCCTTGGGCAGGAGCGGCTGGAAGGCTGTCTTCTCTATGTGACGCTGGAGCCCTGTCCGATGTGCGCAGCCGCGATTTCGGCGGCGCGGATCGCGCGGCTGGTTTACGGCGCGGCGGATCCCAAATCCGGCGGCGTGACGGTGGGCGCGCGTGTCTTCAGTCATGCGCAATGCCATCACGTGCCCGAAGTTCTGGATGGAATCGGCGAGGTCGAGGCCGGGCGGCTGCTGCGCGATTTCTTTACCGCCCGGCGCGAAAGCCAGGGCTGAACTCTGGGCAAATTTAAAGCTGGAATTTGTGGGGCAGCGCGGGGCAGGGCGCTGGCAGCCGTGACGATACCCGCCGCAAATGCCAGACGCACCACTTTGCGCAGCACGTCACGCCCGGTCAGAGGGGCCGGGACAACGCCTTGCGGCCGCCGCGATGATCGTGGCCGCAGGGCTGAGTTGTCGCAGAGCATCGCCCCTGATGGCGGCTCTGCATGGCGGCCTTTCTTCCGCCAGTCGGGTCAGAACGAAATCGGCTCCAGCACCACGGGCTCAATCACTTCGACGCCGGGCGGCAGGCCGGCGCGCAACGGATCTGCATTCTGCGCCAGCAGCGGGAAGGTCTTGTAATGGCAGGGAATCACACAGCGGAAGTTGAAATATTTCCGCGCAGCCCAGGCCGCGCGCGCCATATCCATCGTGTAATGCCCGCCGCAGGAGAGAATGCCGATCTCGGGCTGATGCAGCTCGCCCATCCAGGCCATATCGGCCATGATATCGGTGTCTCCCGACACATAGATGGTGCGGCCTTCGCCTTTGATCATGAAGCCCGCCGCAGATCCGGCCGGCAAAAGCGCGCCGCCGCCGAAATCGACCGAGGCCGAATGGGTGGCATTCACCATCGTCACTTTGGCGCCGCCGCAGTCGATGGTGCCGCCCTTGCCAAAGCCGATGGTCGAGGCACCCTGGCCGTTCAGCCAGACCGAGACCTCATGGATACAGGCCACCGGAATCTGCAATTCCTTCGACAGGCTGGCGGCATCGGCGGCATGATCGCCATGGGCATGGGTCAAAAGAATATGCGTGGCACCCGCCACCGCATCGGCACGCGCCTCAGCCGGAAAGACAGGGTTGCCGGTCAGCCAGGGATCCACCAGCAGAACCGCCTGTTCGATCTCGATACGGAAACCCGAATGTCCGAGCCAGGTGATTTTCACAGCAGCACCTCCTGTTATGATTGTGCGGAAGAGACTTTACCCGCCCATTGTGACAGGTTTCCAGTCTTTTTCGAACCGGGCGGTTCGAAATGACGAGGCTGCCGTCATTTCCCCTGACAAATATAGTCCCGCCGGAGGCGCAGGCCCGCCAGGGAGACAGGATGCTGCCTTTGCCTTGCCCGGCCTTTGTCCAACCCAGCCTGTGCCTTGCGCAGCCGCCAAGCGCTCGCTAAACGGGGCCGGAGCTTAAAAGGGTCTGATCCATGTCCATCGACATTGATACCGCACGGAAAGTGGCGAAACTTGCCCGCATCCGGGTTGAGGAAGCAGCGCTTCCCGATCTTGCACGCGATCTCTCCGGCATTCTCACTTTCATGGAACAGCTGAACGAGGTCGATGTGACCGGCATCGAGCCGATGGTCTCGGTCACGCCGATGCGGCTGCGCCGGCGCGAGGATGTCGTGACCGATGGCAATATCCAGGCCCAGGTTCTGAAAAATGCCCCCGAAGCCCGTGAAGGCTTCTTTGCCGTGCCGAAGGTGGTGGAATGAGCATGACCTCCGAGTCGAACAGCTGGACGATCGAAAAGGCGCGCGATGCGCTGCGTAAAGGCGAGATTTCCGCCGTCGATCTGACCATGGCCTGCCTGACCGCGATTGACGCGGGCGATGCGCTTGGCGCTTTCGTGCATAAAACCCCCGAGATCGCGCTGGAACAGGCGCGGGCAGCGGATGCGCGGCTCAAAGCCGGGGACGCGCCGTCTTTGTGCGGCATCCCGCTGGGGATCAAGGATCTTTTCTGCACCAAAGGCGTGAATTCTCAGGCCGCTTCGGGGATCCTCGAAGGGTTTAAGCCGGAATACGAATCGACCGTCACCACGAAGCTTTTTGCTGACGGCGCGGTGATGCTTGGCAAGCTGAACATGGACGAATTCGCCATGGGCTCGTCGAATGAGACCTCGGTTTACGGCCCCGCCGTGAACCCCTGGAAGATCGATGACCGCAAACTGACGCCGGGCGGATCTTCGGGCGGTTCGGCCTCGGCTGTCGCGGCAGATCTCTGTCTGGCGGCGACCGGCACCGATACCGGCGGCTCGATCCGCCAGCCGGCGGCTTTTACCGGTATTGTGGGCATCAAGCCGACCTATGGCCGCGTCTCCCGCTGGGGGGTGATCGCTTTCGCGTCCAGCCTTGACCAGGCCGGACCTATGACGAAATCGGTGCGGGACGCGGCGATCTTTCTGCAATCCATGTCGGGCTATGATCCGAAGGATTCGACCAGTTCCGAGATTGCTGTCCCCGATTTCGAGGCCGCCCTGACCGGTGATATTCGCGGCAAAGTCATCGGCATCCCGAAGGAATACCGTCTTGACGGCATTCCGGCCGAGATCGACGCGCTGTGGGAGCAGGGCATTGCCATGCTCAGAGATGCCGGCGCCGAAGTGCGCGAGGTCACCTTGCCGCATGCGAAATATGCGCTGCCGGCCTATTATGTGATCGCGCCCGCCGAGGCCTCGTCGAACCTCGCCCGTTATGACGGGGTGCGGTACGGGCATCGCGCCAAACTGGGCCCGGGTGATGGCATCACCGAGATGTATGAAAAGACCCGCGCCGAGGGCTTCGGCTCCGAGGTGCAGCGCCGGATCATGATTGGCACCTATGTGCTGTCGGCGGGCTTTTATGACGCCTATTACAACCGCGCCCGCCGCGTCCGCGCCCTGATCAAACAGGATTTCGAGACCGTCTTCGCGGATGGCGTCGATGCAATCCTGACGCCCGCGACACCCTCTTCGGCCTTTGGTCTGGGCGAGATGGCCTCGGCCGATCCGGTCGAGATGTATCTCAACGATGTCTTCACCGTGACGGTGAACCTTGCCGGCCTGCCGGGGATCTCGGTTCCGGTCGGGCTGGATGCCAAAGGTCTGCCGCTTGGGCTGCAACTGATCGGGCGTCCCTGGGATGAGGCCGGGCTTCTCAATCACGCCTATGTGCTGGAACGTGCAGCAGGATTTGTAGCCAAGCCGCAAAAATGGTGGTAATTGCCGCCGGATATGCGCCCGCGCCGTCCGGTTTTTCGGTCGGATAACACATCTGTGGCGTGACTTTTTGCCGTTTTACATGAGGACGCCATGACCACCCGCCGGCAGATCATTTCGGGGTTTTCAGGTAAAAGCGCTGCCGTTCTGGGCGTTCTGGTGCTGGCGGCCTGCACGCCTTCGGTTCCCGATTCCGGCAGTGGCGTCGGCTTTCAGGATTACAACTCCTATATCCGCAGCTCCAATAGCGGCACGGGGCAAACTGCGGCGCCTGCTGCGGCGGCTCCGGCCAGAACCGGTTTCGATCCGACCGCGGCGGCAGCGGCGATTGACCGCGCTGATGGCAGCACCCCGACCGCGCCGGTCAGCGCAATCATTCCGAATACGAATTACGTGGCTCCCGCCAGCACAGGTGCCGCGCGTCCGCGGGGCAATGCGCCGGCCGGGATCAAAGAGGAATCGGGCGAGCTGGTCCATTCCAATCCGACCATCTCGGACGAGAATGACTTCACCGCCGTGGCCGCCCGCGAATCCATCGCGTCGGATGCCGAGCGGATCGCCCGAAACCGCGCCGAATATGTCGTGGTTCAGCCCGGCGCGCTGCCGGTGCGCCCTGGCGAAAGCGGGCCGAATATCGTTGAATTCGCGCTTGCGACCACCCATGCGCCGGGTGTGCAGATGTATAGTCGCGGTCGCAGCTCGAAAGATCCGATGATTGCCTGTGCGAAATACCCGTCGCCGGATCTGGCGCAGCAGGATTTCCTGGCCCGCGGCGGCCCGGACAAGGATCGGCTGGGCCTTGATCCCGATGGCGACGGCTTCGCCTGTGGCTGGGATCCGCGCCCGTTCCGCACCGCATTGCAGTGACCGCCTTCCCGTCGCCGAATTTCGGCGCGCGGCGGGGGGGGGTGAAGCCCTCGCTGATCATCCTGCATTACACCGCGATGGAGAGCGCTCAGGCCGCCCGCGCGCGGCTTTGTGACCCGGAGTACGAGGTCTCGGCCCATTGGCTGATCGGTGAGGATGGCCGCAGCGAGGCCCTGGTCTCCGAGGCCGAGCGGGCCTGGCATGCCGGGCGCAGCTCCTGGCGCGGCATTGACGATGTGAACAGCCATTCCATCGGTATCGAGCTCGCCAATCGTGGCACGCATCCTTTCCCCGAGCCGCAGATGGCGGCGCTGGAGGATCTTTTGCGCGGGATCATGGCGCGCTGGAACATTACCCCGGCGGGAGTACTGGCCCATTCCGACATCGCGCCGGATCGCAAAATCGACCCCGGCCCCCATTTCGACTGGCAGCGCCTTGCGCGTCAGGGTCTCGCGCTGCGGCCTCAGGCAGGGGCAGGGGCAGGGGCAGGGGCTGATTGCGACACTGATTTCAGCCAACTGCTGGCTGCGATCGGCTATGATCCGGCACAGGAGCCGGAGCTGCTTTTGCGCGCCTTCCGCCTGCGGTTCCGCCCCTGGGGCCGCGGGCCGGTCGGGACGCAGGATATCCGCCTTGCCCAAGGGGTTCTGGCCGCGATTTCCGCCGATGGCGCTTGACGACAGCCTGGCAGGGGCCTAAGCCCCGCCTCGCACGGATGGCCGGATGACCGCGGGGGGCGCGCAAGCGTCGTGCCGAGGAAAGTCCGGACTCCATGAAGCAAGGGCGCCGGGTAACTCCCGGCCGGGGTAACCCGAGGGAAAGCGCAACAGAGAAGAGACAGCCGCGCCGCCGGCCTCGGTCGGAGACCGGTGCGGTGATGGTGAAACGGTGGGGTAAGAGCCCACCGCGGTCCTGGCAACAGGAATGGCATGGCAAGCCCCGCCCGGAGCAATGCCGAATAGGGGCCTCGCGCGGGGCAGGTCGGGTCCGCCCGATACCGCCGCAGGGATGCTTCAGCCCGAGAGGCCCGGGTTGGCAGCTGGATCCCGTCCGTAAGGGCGGGGGCAGAGGAATGGTCATCCAGGGCAGGCAACTGCCTGGACAGAATCCGGCTTACAGGCCATCCGTGCAAACTTACCTCTTCAAACGCCGCCAGGTCCTGGCAGGCCTGAGCAGGCTTTGAAACCGGTCCCACCCAAAGCGGATTCGGGTGCCAGGAGAAACCGGAACTGCCCGTTGCGTGCAGCCGGCCTCCCCGAACAGAAAACCCCCGACGCGCGTTGCTGCGGAAGCTCCCGGCACGTGGCACGCCGACCGCTAATCCACTTGGTTCATGCTCTGTCCTGTTGACCGGCTTGCAATAAGGACCCTGCTTCTGGGGTGGTCGGCGTCCCAAAGGGACCCCACCGACCTGGGGTTGGGTCCATTGTGCCTTCGATGACGATCGGAGGCCGGGCACGGGATGCTGATCGTGGAGACAATCGCAAAAATCAGGCGGCTACATTTTACCGAGGGCAAGGGGATCAAGACGATCTGCCGTGACCTGAAGCTGTCGATGATCGAAGCGCCTTGCGCCATTGGCTCGAGCGATCCGCTGAGGGGTGCGGAAGGTGATCCGCACCGGGATTGCCGAGTTCACCTATACCCGGAGGGTGCAGCCGCGCCCGAAGCTGGGTGCCTGGCTGGGGGAGCTCAACCGGTTGCTGGGGGTCAACGCCGCGCGGTCTAACCGGGAACGACAGTCTCTGACACAGATCTACGAAGTGGAGGGGCAGCCCGCCACCGGTTCGAGGGCAGCCCCGACGGAGCGGTCTTGGTTATGAAGGCGGGTATGACGCGGTGCAGCCGCTACGCCTCGAACTGGGCGCGCAATCAGAGCTCAGGTGCCTCTTCTGCTTTCGTGCCCCTGAGCTTTGCGCCCGGCGAAGCCTGTCAGTTCGACCGGAGCCACGAGGTTGTCGTTATCGATGGGACGACGACCACGATCAAAGTGGCCCATGTTCGCCTGTGTCACAGCGGGATGTTCTTTGTGCGGTCCTATCCGCGCGAGACGCGAGGCACCTCAGCCATCGGGCTCGAACCAATGGCGCCGCGATGGCTTCGATCCTCAATCTCCTGTCTCGCAGGCGCGATCCGGAACCGCCGCCTCTCCTGCTGACCTCTCCGGCCTTGCGCCTGACCCATGAACCGGTGGCGGATTGCGTCCGTTATGACCCGGCTCGCGGAGGGCCAGCTGATGGATCGTGCTGACATCATGGCCGCAATGGGCGAGCTGAAGCTCTACGGGATGCGCGCCGCTTATGATGAACTCATGGCGGTGGCTGTGCGCCGCCAGCATGAACCCCGCCAGATCGTCGGAGATCTTCTGGACCTGCTCCGGTTCTGTTCCGGTGAGATGCTCATGTTAGGCGGCCCATTGTTCGAAGGCCACGGGTGATTTCCAGCCGAGGGCT
>NZ_JBZEGG010000013.1:0-175186 GCF_058313095.1 Pseudogemmobacter sp. TB195 | reverse complement strand
ATCCTGCGCAAAATCGCCGAAAACGATTTTGCCGCCCTGGGCGATACCTCAACCCTCGCAGACCCGACCGTCGTCGAGGACCTCATCGAGAACAGGATGAACAAGGGATGACCCGCGAGACCCCGGTTCTGATCCTCCTCGGCCCGCCCGGTGCAGGCAAAGGCACCCAGGCCAGGATGCTGGAGGAAGAGCATGGCCTCGTCCAGCTCTCGACCGGCGATATGCTGCGCGCCGCGGTAAGCGCCGGCACGCCCGCAGGTCTTGCCGCGAAAGCGGTGATGGAGGCCGGCGCGCTGGTGTCGGATGAGATCGTGCTGGCGATCCTGCAGGACCGTATGGCGCAGCCCGATTGCGGCAAGGGGATCATCCTGGACGGCTTTCCGCGCACCCAGGCCCAGGCGGCGGCACTGGACCAGCTGCTCGCGGCGCAGGGCCGGCGGATCACGGCGGCGGTGAGTCTTGAGGTCGATGACGAGGCGATGGTGGAACGGGTTTCGGGCCGCTACACCTGCGGATCCTGCGGCGAGGGCTATCATGACAGGTTTCGCAAGCCCGCGCATGCCGGGAGCTGCGACAAATGCGGCGGCACAGAGATGAAGCGCCGCGCCGATGACACTGCCAGCACCGTGCGCGAAAGGCTGAAGGCCTATCACGCACAGACCGCCCCGCTGATCGCCTTTTACGAGGCGAAGGGCGTGCTGGAAAAGATCGACGCGATGCAACCCATCGCCGAGGTGACCGCTTCGCTGGGCCGGATCACCGGCCGGGTTGCGGTCTGACATACCGGTTTCCGGGCGGAGGAGGGCCCCCGGTGACCGGATAAGGGAGTGGTCGGCAGAGGATCAGGGCGCGAAAGCCAGGCTGCCGCTCACAAGCAAAAACCGCCGGACCCGCCAGGGGCCGGCTGGCAGGGGCCCCGGGTAACGGGGTGATCTGCCGGTGACCGTCCGGGCGCATGACGCTTTCGGGCGCCGGTCTGTCTTTGCGCCTTTTCCGGCGCGGGGGCGGGGGAAACAGGGAGAGGCCGACCCGGAACGGGCGGCAGACATGGAGGAAGCCAGATGGCAGCATCAACACCGGACGTGCGCGACCGCTCACGCCCCATGACCCGGGAAGAGAAGAAGGTCATTCTCGCCTCTTCTGCGGGCACGATCTTTGAATGGTATGATTTCTACCTCTACGGATCGCTGGCCGCGATCATCGGTGCGCAATTTTTCACGCCATTCCCCGAAGCCACCCGCAACGTCTTTGCGCTGCTGGCTTTTGCGGCGGGCTTCATCGTGCGCCCGTTCGGCGCGCTGGTCTTCGGGATGCTCGGCGATATTGTCGGCCGGAAATACACCTTCCTGATGACCATCCTGATCATGGGCTTCTCGACCTTCATCGTCGGTATCCTGCCCAGCTACCACTCCTGGGGTGTGGCGGCGCCGATCATCCTGATCATCCTGCGTATGCTTCAGGGCCTGGCGCTCGGGGGTGAATATGGCGGTGCGGCGGTCTATGTGGCAGAACATGCGCCGCAAAACCAGCGCGGCTATTTCACCGCCTTCATCCAGACCACGGCGACGCTGGGTCTGCTGCTCTCGCTGATCGTCATTCTGATGGTGCAGGGCTATGTGAACGGCAACTTCCCCGACCAGCCGGTGCTGGACGCGGCAAGCCAGCCGGTTCTGCTGGCTGACGGCACACCGCAGATGATGAAGGCCTTCAACGCCTGGGGCTGGCGGATCCCGTTCATCGGCTCGCTCGCGCTTCTGCTGGTGTCGCTCTATATCCGTCTGACGATGAACGAATCCCCTGCCTTCAAGAAGATGAAGGAAGAGGGAGCCGCCTCGAAAGCACCGCTGCGCGAAGCCTTCGGCAACTGGAGAAACGGCAAGATCGCCCTGATCGCGCTGTTCGGTCTGACCGCAGGCCAGGCTGTGGTCTGGTATTCGGGTCAGTTCTACGCGCTGTTCTATGTGCAGAACGTCATCAAGGTCGACAGCTTCTCGGCCAACGTCTTTGTGGCCTGGTCGCTGATCCTCGGCACCTATGGCTTCATCTTCTTCGGTCGCCTCTCGGACCGCATCGGCCGTAAGCCGATCATCCTTGGCGGCTGCCTGATCGCGGCGATCACCTATTTCCCGGTCTTTGGCTTCCTGACCAAGACCGCGAACCCGATGCTCTATAATGCGCATCTTACCCAGATCACCGTGACCGCAGACCCGGCTGACTGCTCGTTCCAGTTCAACCCGGTCGGCACCGCGAAATTCACCAACAGCTGCGACATCCTGAAAGCCGGTCTGACCGCGCGTTCGGCGAATTCGGAGACGGTCGATGCGCCTGCGGGCACCATCGCATCGGTGAAAATCGGCGAGACCGAGATCCAGGGCTATTCTGGCTCGGCAGCGGATGCGGCGGAACAGAAGGCCCGTTTCGACAAAGAGCTGAACGACGCCATGAGCGCCGCCGGCTATCCGGTTGCAGGCCAGGCGAATGAATCGGTGGCTGTGGCGCAAAACTTCTTCGACATCTTCACCGGCCAGAAGATCACCATCGTCTTGACCCTGACCTATCTGATCATCCTTGTGACGATGGTGTATGGTCCGATTGCGGCGATGCTGGTCGAGCTTTACCCGACCCGGATCCGTTACTCCGGCCTGTCCTTGCCCTACCATATCGGCAATGGCTGGTTCGGGGGCCTGCTGCCGGCGACCGCTTTCGCGATCTCGGCGCAGTCCGGCAACATCTATGCGGGTCTGTGGTACGCAATCGTCATCGCGCTGATGACGGTGGTGATCGGGGCGCTGTTTGTTCCGGGCGGCACGCATAAGAAAGACATCTTCGCGGATCAGAACCAGTAATCTGACGCAGGCGACAAAAGAAACGGGCCGGGGATTTCCCCGGCCCGTTTTCCTTTTGCTGTCCGGAGAGGCTCAGCGCCGCCGCGCCCGGTTCACCGCTTCCCAGACCCCAAGGACGATGCCGGTGATCACCGTATTCGTCACGAGGCCCGCGAGGATCTGATCCCGGACCGGGATCTCGCTTGCAGCCGTCAGGGTCATCGGGATCAGCACCGCGACAAAGACGATCCCGGCGCCGAGCGGGATCAGCGTGCCGCTGGCTGCGCGGGTCCGCATCATGGTCCAGACGAGGCCGATCAGCAGGATGATGCGGAACGGATCCACGAATTGCGAGACGATGATCTGGCTGAATGTCATGATATCTTTCCCTTTTCCCTTGCTCCGGGATAAGGCAAAGCAGGCCGTTGGTCTATGATTTCATAGGGTTCAGCGAAAGCGATCCATCAGCTTTTGCATGGCGCTGCGCGCATCTGGCTCCGGTTCGGGCTTTGGCGCAGGTTTCGGCTCAGGTGGCAGCTTGCGGCCCGGGGGTCCCGCCGCCGGGCCAGCGGAAGCCGTTCCGCCAGATGAGCGCGGCGGCGCGGTACGCAGGCTGACCGCATTCATGAACTTTTGTCCGTCGCCCTCTGCCAGCGCCACCGCGCCATCTGAAATGCCACGCAAGAGATCATCCAGCCAGCCCTGGTCCGCCTTGCTGAAGTCACTCAGCACATAATGCGCGACCGCATCCTTATGACCGGGATGCCCGATCCCAAGCCGCACCCGGCCATAGGTCTCACCCAGATGCGCATGGATCGACCTGAGCCCGTTATGTCCGGCATGGCCGCCGCCCAGTTTGACCCGCAGCTTCCCCGGCGCCAGATCCAGCTCGTCATGGAAAACCGTGATATCGGCGAGGTCGATCCTGTAGAAATCCACCGCCGCCCGCACCGACTGGCCCGAGAGGTTCATGAAGGTCGCGGGTTTCAGCAAGATGACCTTCTCGCGCCCCAGACGGCCCTCTGACACCTCGCCCTGAAACGCCTTGCGCCAGGGCGTAAAGCCGTGATCCGCGGCGATCCGTTCCAGCGCCATGAAACCAATATTATGGCGGTTGCCGGCGTATTTCGCGCCCGGATTTCCAAGGCCGACAAAGAGTTTCATTCGCGTCTCCATAGCTGTCCGCCGCATCGCCCGGACCCGCCCGGGAGGCGCTGGACCTTGGCCGTCATTGCGCTTAGCCTCGCCTATAGCGCCCGAACGGGCCTCGCTCAACCTGACACGATCCATCCTCTACGAGGCAATATGGCCGGTCTCGCCCATTTCACCATTCGTGGGATCAGGCTTTCCCTGCCCGAGGGGACTTTCTCGGGGCGCCTTGCGGACGCGCTGGAGGCTGGCCGCTATGAGAATACCGAAGCCGCCGCGCTGTTGAAACATTTGCGCCCCGGGGACCGGTTCGTGGATTTCGGCGCCGGGATCGGGTTTCTTTGCGCGCTTGCTGCCGGGGTGGTCGGGGCGGAACATGTCACCGGCGTCGAGGCCGGCGAAACGACGATTGCGCTGGCGCGCAACACGCTGGACCAGAACGGTTTTCCAGCCGCCCGGCTGATCCATGGCGCGGTGGTCGGCACATCCCGGCCGGGCAATGTGGTCGAATTCGGCCTCAGGGGGAATTTCTGGTCTTCAGGGCTGAAAAAGGGCGAGACCTGGCTGCGCGGCACCGAGGTTCTGACCGTGCCGGCGCATGCCGCCGGGCCGCTTCTGGCCGATCTCGCGCCGACGGTGCTGAGCTGTGATATCGAAGGGGCAGAGCTTGAGGTGCTGGCGGTCGAACTGCCGGCCTCGCTGCGGCTGATCGTGACGGAAATCCATCCGGGCAGCTATGGGCCAGAGGGCACCGGGCGGATCTTTGACGCGCTGTTGCGCCAGGGCTTCGTCTATGAACCGGACGGCTCGCGCGGGGCAACGGTGGTGTTTCGCCGGATCGGCAGCGCCTGACAGCGCGCCGTAACTGAACAGACAGGGAGAAGAGCCATGTATCTCACCATGAACCGTTTCAAAGTGAAGGCGGGCGAGGAGGCCACATTCGAGGCGATCTGGAAAAACCGCGAAAGCCAGCTGCCGCAGGTGCCGGGCTTTGTCAGCTTTCACCTGATGAAAGGGGCCGAGGCCGACGGTGTCCGCCTCTATGCCTCACATACGATGTGGGAGAGCGAGGCAGCGTTTCGCGACTGGACGAAATCAGAGGCGTTTCGGGCGGCCCATGGCGGGGCCGGCGGGCATAAGGGGGTGATCCTGGAACACCCGAAACTGGAAGTCTTCGAATCCATACAGTTCATCGGCACCTGAGCCGCAAAGCCGCGCCGCAATTCTCGTAAAACGAAAACGGGGGGCAAAAAGCCCCCCGTTTCATATTCTGCGATCCGAAAGGATCACTCTTCTTCGTCAGCGGAAGCTGCGAGGCCCGACGGCGCCGCGATATTCGCGATCACGAAGTTGCGGCCGATGGTCGGCTTCACGCCTTTGGGCAGCGTGACATCTTCGATATGGATCACATCGCCGATTTGCTTGCCTTCCAGATCCACGGTGATCTGGGCCGGGATGTCGGATGCGACAACTTCCAGCTCAACCTCGGCGCGCACGACGGTCAGGGTGCCGCCACGCTTGATGCCAGGTGCTTTATCCGCATTGATGAAATCAACATGGATGAAGAGGTTGATGCGCGAATTGTCGTGGATGCGCATGAAGTCGACATGGGTCGGCAGGTCTTTGACCACATCGCGCTGCACGCCGCGGCAGATCACGTGCTGATCAGCCTGGCCTTCAACCTTGAGGTTGAACAGCGTCTGCAGGAAGCGACCCTTGCGCAGGTTCTTCAGCAGGTAGTTGTAATTGACCGAAATCGGCGTCGGCTCTTTGCTGTCGCCGTAGATGATGCCGGGTACGTTGCCCTCACGACGGGCTTGACGGGCGGCCCCCTTGCCTGTCCCCGTCCGCACCACGGCCAGAAGATCAGGGATCTCGCGTGCCATTGGTATTCTCCATTTGATAAAACCGCCACCCTCCAAGGGTGCGTGGCGGATGCGCGCCTATAGCGGGAAAGCGGGGGGAAGAAAAGGGAAAACCTGTTTGCGGGGACGGGCGGCGGATGCCTCCGGCGGGCGTATTTCGCTCAAGAGGAAAGGCGCGGGCGAAATCCCCCAGGGACTGTGTCGCTTACAGGATGGACGGGGGTGGCCAGGCCTGGCAGAAGGGCGGGGATCGGAGGCCCCCTATGTCTTTTCTGAAAACCGTAATCACCGCGCGGGCGGTGGTCTTTGCTTTTGCGGCGATGGGGATCCTCTGGGGCTCGTTTGCGGCGGTGATGCCGGATCTCAAGGCGCAGCTTGGCGTCGATGAGGCACGGCTGGGCGGGCTTTTGCTGTTCACCCCGCTGGCGGCGGTGACGGCCATGCTGCTTGCGCCGCTGATCGGGCACCGTCTTGGTAAAGTGGCGCTGCCGCTTTCGGCGGGGGCGATGGCACTGGCTTTCACCTTGCCGGGAACGGTTGTGGTGCCCTGGATGTTCCCGCTTGCGATGATGGTCTGCGGCTTTGGCACCGGGCTGACCGATGTTCTGATGAATGCCCGCACGGCGGAGCTGGAAACCACGCGCAAGGTGCATCTGATGAACCTTGCCCATGCCGCCTATTCCTTTGGCTATGGCGGCGGGGCGATCTGCACCGGGCAATTGCGCGGGCTTGGATGGACGCCGGATCTGGTTCTGGGGACGATGGCGCTGCTGGCGCTGGTCTTTGCGCTTCTGACCTTTGAGCGCGATGGCGCCATTCACGGGCTGAAACGGCCCGAGGCCGGCGGGCCGGGTCTGGGCCTTGTGCCGCTGATCGGCGGCGGCATGGTGCTGATTGCGTTCCTGACCGAGAACGCCGCCGAGGGCTGGTCGGCTTTGCATATTGAAAAAACGCTGGGCGGCAGCCCGGAGGAGGGCGCGCTTGGCCCGGCGGTGCTGGCGCTGACCATGGGGGTCGCGCGGCTGATGGGGCAGGGGCTGGTCGCGCGGCTGGACCCGTTCCGCCTGTTGATGGGCGGCGCGCTGATTGCCGCCTGCGGCGCATTGATCGCGTCGCAGGCAGGGACGCCCAATGCAGCCTATGCCGGGTTTATCATCATGGGGGTGGGGTCTTCGGTGATCGCGCCGACCGCCTTTTCGCTGGTCGGGCGGCATTCGGCGGCAGGCACCCGGGCGCGGGCCGTGGCGCGGGCCACGCTTTACGGCTATTTCGGCTATTTCGTCGGGCCGCCGGCGCTTGGGATTATCGCGGGCACGTTCAGCCTGCGCGCGGCCTTTATCTTTGCCGCCGTGATGCTCATGTTCATCCTGGTGCTGGCGCCGCTGATGCGGAGGGCGGCGCGCAGCTGAGGATTTTCAGATGGCTGGTTCGGGCAGCTGCTTCAGGCAGCGGCCATCTGCGCCTGAGCATGGGCGAGGATCTGCGTGCAGGCCTCGGCGATGGCTTCATCGGGCTGGGTCAGCGAAAGCCGCAGCCAGCCCGCCAGCCCGTCGCCAAAGCTTTCGCCGGGCATGACCGCGACATGGCGCTCGCGCAGGAGCCCAAGCGCGAAGTCCTGGCCCGAGAGGCCGGTGGTGCGGATATCCACAAGGGCGAACATGCCGGCTTCGGGGCGGTGAACCTTCAGCCCCGCCTGACCCTCCAGTGCATTCGCCACCAGATCCGCCCGGCGCGAGAAGCGTTCGACCATACCGGCCGCGATCGGCGAAGGCCGCGAAACGGCAAGTTCGGTCATGTCAGCCAGAAAGGGCTGGTTGCCGAACAGCATGATTTCGGAAAGCGGCAGCAGCCTGGCGGTGAATTCCTGCGGCCCGATCACCCAGCCCGACCGGAAGCCCGGTGCAGCATGCGATTTCGAGATCGAGGCGGCGCAGATGACACGCTCTGCCAGTTCGGGCAGGTCAAGCGGCGAGGTGAAGGTGACGCCCGGGAAAATCAGATCCTCATAGACCTCATCCGAGACGATCCAGAGATCATGTTTAACCGCAAGCGCGCCGATTTCCGCGATGTCCTTGCGGCTCAGCACGGCACCGGTCGGATTATGGGGCGTGTTAAGGAAGATCACCCGGGTCGCCGGCGTGATCTTTGCCGCCAGATCCGCCGCCCGCATCCGGAAGCCATGTTCGGGGCGCAGCGCCACCGGCACCGGTCTGGCCCCGGTCTGGCGGATCAGCCCTTCATAGGTCGCATACATCGGATCGCCGATCAGCACCTCATCGCCGCTTTCGACAAGGGTGCGAAGGATGCCATAGAGACAGGTCTGGGTTCCCGGAAGGCAGATCACCTGATCGGGATCGATCTCGCGGCCGCGCCGTTCCGAGTAACGTTTCGCCAGTGCCGCGCGCAGGCCGGGCTCGCCTCTGCCATCGGAATAGCCCAGGCGCCCGGGGCGCATCGCGGATTTCGCGGCCTCGATCAGTTCGGGGGGCGTGGGGGAATCCGGCTCGCCAATGGTAAGCTCGATGACCGGGATCCCTTCCTCCGCCATCTCGCGCGCGAGGCGATGCACCGCCCATTTCGCCGAACCAAGGCCGGACAGCCGTTCATATACCGCGGAATAACGCATCATTTCTCTCCTGGTCTGAGCTGCCTGCCGGCGGGGGGGTAAAGACTGCGAGCGTGACGCCCAGAATGGCACCGACTGAGCGCAACCCGATCTGGATCACCTCGCTTTCAGCGAAGTGACCGGGCAAAACCGAACCTTCGAGCCAGAGCCCGTCAAGCACCGCATTGCAGGCAATGGCCTCCTGGCGCAGCTGCCCATCCGTGACAGGGCGGCCAAGATCGGTGATCAGCTGCTGCAGGCGGTCTCGAAATTGCAGATATGAACTCTCATGCTGCGCCAGAAGCCCCGGATCAGACTGAACCTGGTGCAGATAACCGGCCCAGAGCCCGACTGCCTTCGGATCCAGCACCGGCGGGCGTAAGGACGCGGCAATAAAGGCCGCCAGCCGTTCGGCCGGCGCGGCACCCGCGCCGGCAAGTGCCTCTTCGCCTTTGTTGGTCATACCATCCATCAGCGCGACATAGGCTGCGCGCAACAGATCTTCTTTTGATCCGAAGTAGTGACGGATCAACCCCGGCGTGACCCCCGCCCGCGCCGCAATCGCCCTGACCGTTGCCGCCGGGCGCCCGCCCTCGGCCACCAGAGCCTGCACCGCTGCCACAAGCGCTTCGCGGCGGTTTTCTTCGGTGTCACGAATATAGGGGCGGCGTTCAGAGCCGGACTGGCGCATGTCACCAGGCGGGGCGGTTCTCTTATCCGCTCTGTCGGAACTGGTCATCGGCGCCTTTCTGTGACGGCAGCAGGGAACGGGATCCGCCGGGAATTACACGATCGGATAATTGCCTATTTTACACAGCCAGCATTGCGCGGCAAGATCGTTGCTTGACCGGTTTCGGGATTGCTGTGATCGCAGTCCGGCCCGCCAGAGGCGGAGAAAGCTCAGCGCGAAGGCTCAGGTGCCGGGCCGGCCATCCGCAGCCGCGACATCCTTGTGGATGATCACATCTGAACCGGGCCAGCGCCGCAGGATCTCACGGCGCAGTGCGGCACCGATGTCATGGGCCTCGCGCAGGCTCTGATCGCCGTCGAGCTCGATATGGAGGTTGACGAAGATCCGGCTGCCGCTGGTGCGGGTCTTGAGGTCGTGAAAACCGCGCACACCGGGCCAGCTCCCGGCCAGTTCGGCGATGCCCCGGATGATCTCGGGATCGGCGCGGCGGTCCATCAGCGCATCCCAGGCCGATTTGCCGATACGCACCCCGCCGATCAGCATGACCCCGGCGGCCAGCAGCGCGACCCAGGAATCGAGCCCCGTGATGCCAAGGTGCTGCGAGGCCTGCAAGGCGATCACCGCGCCGACCGCGGGCATCAGATCGCCAAGATAGTGCAGCCGGTCAGCCGCCACGACGCGGTTGCCGGTCAGCTTTGCGACCCGCCCCTGCCACCAGACCAGCACCAGCGTGAGCAGGATCGAGACGACCATCACCAGAGTGCCGGTTCCCTCGGCGCCGAGGCCCGCCACGCCGCCATTGAGCAGCCGGTCCAGGGCAGACCAGGCGATGTAGCCGGCCGAGCCGGTGATCAGAAGCGCCTGTGCCAGCGCGGTCAGGTCTTCGGCTGAGCTGTGCCCGAAAGCGTGATCCTCATCCGCCGGGCGCGCCGCGTAAAGGATCGCAGTGGCGGCCGCGAGCGACATCACCAGATCCACCGCGCTATCGGCCAGCGAGGCGGCAACCGAAAGCGCGCCAGTCGCCACCACCGCCCAGAGCTTCAGCCCGACGAGGACCGACGCGACCACCACCGATGCGATGCCGGCGGAAAGGCTCAGCCCGGTTCGGGTGTCTTTCTCTCGCATGTCAGGCTCCTGTGGAGGGCGTCGCAGAGGGGCGTTGAAGTGGGGGCGTTGAAGGGAGGCACTGACCCCGTCATCCTGGCGGATGCCTCCTCCGGGGTATTTTTATCAAGTGGAATGTGACATCCACCTGACAAAAATACGCCTGCCGGAGGCGCAGGCCGGCCAGAGGGTGGTGGCGCTGTCCGAGCGTGATTATTCGATGGTTTCGTCCGGGTCGACGCCCCAGATCGCAGTCTTCTGCACCCAGCCGCGCTCGCCGCCAGACGAGATCCGGCACCATTCGGCGTCGCATTGCAGGACACGCGCGACCACGCCCATTTCGGCCTGGGCGCTGACCCGTGCATCCGCGCGCGGCGCGTCGCGGAATTCGGCCATATCGGTGGTGATCAGCACCGAGCGTACCCCTGAAAGCAGTGCATAATGCACCCAGCCGCCGGCGCCGTCCTGGTCTTCAACGCGGCGCCAGTTCTCATATTCAGCGGTCACCCGCAGCGGCATCCCGGGCCGGGTGAACACCCAGTCGATGCGATGCGTGAGCCCGGGGCCGCGCCGCGCATTGCCCTGATCGCCCTTGAGCGACACATAGCGCGGCAAGGGCAGATTGGTGACGCAGCCGATACCGGGCTTGCATTCCTTGACCGTGCGCGCGGTAGGGGCGGTGCCGGAGGTGCCCGAAGCCGCTGCGGACGAGGTGGCGGCCACTGCGGTTTCGATCGCGGTTTCGGTGGCTTCATCGGCATTCGCGCTTTTCGGCGCGCCGGTCAGGACGAGGGAGGCAGACAACAGGACCGCCGCCAGCATCGGGTGTCTGGTCTGGCGGCTCATCTGCTCCGGCTTCTGGCCGTTCTTAAAAGATGCGATGCTCATATCCGTTGCCTGCTCTTGCGGGCTGTCACCCCGCATTTTTTATGACCTCAGAGACGGGGGCTTGTGGTCCGCCACGCTTGACCCCACTGTGCACCCAAGACGCGCCTGATGGAAGAGTTGAGGGAGACGCCATGCCATCGCCACGCCTGACTGTTGTCGTGACGCGACGCTTGCCAGAGCCGGTCGAGACCCGGATGAAGGAGTTGTTCGACGTCCGGCTGCGGGATCCGGATGTGAAAATGACCCGCGATGAATTGCTGGCCGCGATGCAGAGCTGCGACGTTCTGGTGCCGACGATCACCGACCAGATTGATGCAGGGCTGATCGGCCAGGCGGGGGACCGGCTGAAACTGATCGCGAATTATGGCGCGGGGGTCGATCATATCGACGTGGCCACGGCGCGCTCGCGCGGCATTCTTGTCTCGAATACCCCCGGTGTGGTGACCGAGGACACCGCCGATATGGTCATGGCGCTGATCATGGCGGTGACGCGGCGCATCCCGGAAGGCATCGCCTCGATGGCCAGTGGCAAATGGGAGGGCTGGACGCCGATGGCCTTCCTTGGCTCGCGGCTCGCGGGCAAGCGCCTGGGGATTTTGGGCATGGGGCGGATTGGTCAGGCCGTGGCGCGGCGTGCCCGCGCCTTTGGCTGTCAGGTCCATTACCACAACCGCCGCCGCGTGCGCCCCGAGATCGAGGCCGAGCTGGAGGCGACCTGGTGGGAAAGCCTCGACCAGATGCTCGCCCGGATGGATATTGTCTCGATCAATTGCCCGCATACGCCCTCGACCTTTCATCTGCTGAACGCGCGCCGCCTCAAGCTGATGAAGCCCACGGCGGTGGTGGTGAATGCCTCGCGCGGCGAAGTGATCGACGAGAATGCGCTGACCCGAGCGCTGCGCGCCGGCGAGATCGCGGGCGCGGGCCTCGACGTCTATGAGCGCGGCAATGAGATCAACCCGCGCCTGCGCGAAGAGCCGAATGTGGTTCTGTTGCCGCATATGGGATCGGCGACCATCGAGGGGCGGATCGAGATGGGCGAGAAGGTTCTGATCAATATCAAGACCTTCGCTGATGGCCACCGCCCGCCGGATCAGGTTGTCCCGGGGATGATGTAAGACAGAGGCTTTCAGGGCTGATCACGGGCTTTGCCATATCGTTGACACAGCCGGGCGAAAGAGGGGCCAAGTTTACCGATGGCAGAGACCGGATTTCTGAGCGGTGAAGATCCTCCGCTTTTCAGCGCAAAGCTCTATATTGCTGCAATGGGGCGCTCGGGGAGCACAGCGCTGTCCAATATGCTGACAACGCCGCCGAAGCGTTGGCTGCTGAGTGAGCCCTGGTTCATCCATGGGGTAATGTCGAAGACCATCCGGGCGAGATGGAGAGAATTCGCTTGGGAGGACCGTGACACCGACTGGTTTTTACCGCCCGCACAGCGCAACCATGAAGGGTTTGTGAGACGCTATACCGATTTTCTGGCGCCGCATCTGGCAGGTCTCGACGCCTGGGGCGTGAAAGAGGTGCGCGGCGATTTTCATGAGCCAACCATTGTAACCATCCGACCCGAGAAGATCATCGTCCTCGTGCGCGATATACGAGATGTCATCCGCAGCCTGCTTGAAAAACAGAGCCGGCAGAATACCGAAGCCACCCATGGGCGCGCCTGGATCGAAGCCTATTTGCAGACGGCAACGCTCTCGCTGTTATCGCTTGCCGGAATGCATGGTGACCGGCTCAGAGTGTGTCGGTTCGAAGAGCTGATGCTGGATCCGGCCGCGCAACGCAGTCTCGGTGACTGGCTGGACTGGCCGCTTGATGGTGACCCTTTCGCGGGCTTCGAGAGCTTTGGACGCGGCTATGAAGTCAAGCGCAGGCTGGAGGGCGAGGCCCGCGTCCTGCCGCCCGATGCTGCCGACATCATCAATGATATCGCTGCGGGAGAGGCGCTTGTCGCCTATCAGAAGTGCTTCGGTTACAGCAGCTGAGAGATATCTGCGCCACCGTCGGCCATATGCGACAGGCGCAAATCTGCGACCAGGGGCAGGTGATCTGACGCGCGGCTGGCCTCGGGGCTGCGATGGACAGAGGCCTCGGCCATGGTGAACCCCTCCGAGATCGCGATACGGTCCAGCGCAAAGACCGGGTGGCGGGAATGATAGGTCGGGCCACCGGAGAGGATCCGGAACCGTTTCGACAGCCGCCCGAGACCCACTTCCAGCGAACGCTCATTGAAATCGCCGGCGATCAGCATGGCGGTGTCTTCTTCTTCAGGCAGCATATCCAGCAGCGCCGAGAGTTGCCTGCGCCGCGAATGGCGCAAGAGGCCCAGATGCACACCGGTGACCCGCAGGCGCCGGCCGTCGCGTTCGAGCAAAGCCGAGACGAGGCCGCGCGGCTCCAGCCCCGGCAGGTCGTGATGGCTTTGTGAGATCACCCTGAACCCGGGAGAGACCAGCAGCGCATTCCCGTGCCAGCCCAGGCTGTCGCGGCCATGATCAAAACGGACCGGATGCAGGCCGGTGCGGCGAAACACTTCGGCCTCGTCAAAGATCGGGCGCCGCTGGCCGAGGCGCAGATCGGCCTCCTGCAGCGCGACCACATCAGCGCCGAGCGCGGCGATCACCCGCAAGACCCGCGCCGGATCGCGCCGCCGGTCGGTACCAAGGGCTTTGCGGATATTGTAGCTGGCGATGCGCAGGGAAGTGTCAGTCACAGGATGGGCGCTCCGAGACGGAAGACGCCTTCAGTCAGGCGCCGGAAGAAACCGGGGGCGGGCAGGCTGTCATCGCAATCGGGCAGCAAACGGTCGAACCAGCGGCTGATGGCCGAAGCGGTGGCCGGGTCCCAGGCCATCACCGCCAGTTCGAAATTCAGCAGCATCGAGCGGACGTCGAAATTCGCCGATCCGATCCAGCAGCCATCGTCGATCAGTCCGGCTTTCGCATGCATCATGCCGGGGCGGAAAAAGTGAAAGCCGACGCCCGTTGGTTGCAAGGCGCGGATATAGGGGCCGCGCGCCAGATCGGTGGTCCACTGGTTTGATTTCCGCGGCAGAAACACCCGGACATCGAGCCCGCTGCGCGCCGCCGTCGCGAGCGCCTGGGCCAGCGCGTCGGTCGGCACGAAATAGGGTGTCGCGATCCAGACCCGGCTCCGGGCGCGATAGATCGCGGCGACCAGCCCGTCATGGAGCACATCCTGCGGCTCGTCCGGCCCGGCGGGGACCAGCTGCAACAGCGCCTCACCGCGAGGTGCGACGGCGGGAGGTACCGGATCAGACAGGGGATCGCCCGCCACTTCCCAATCCGAGGCGAAGACCGCGTTGAAACTGTCGACCACCGGGCCCTCGGCGGTAAAGCTCAGATCCACCCATTTGCCGGGCGGCGAGGCGAGATATTCGTCGCCGACATTGCGCCCGCCCGACCAGACAAGGGCACAATCGGCGATCACCATCTTGCGGTGATTGCGCAGGTTCAGATGGGCGGTGTCGGTCAGATGGTCGAGCGGCGAGAAGTAGCGCAGCTCGCCCCCGGCGGCGACGAATTCGCGCAGCGCGCGGCGCGGGCGGGAATGGCTGCCAAGCCAGTCGACCGAGAGCCGCACCCTGACACCTTCATGCAGCTTGCGCCTGAGAAGGTCGAGAAAGCGGTAGCCGCTTTCATCGCGGGCCAGAACATAGATCAGGATATCCAGCCGCGCCTTTGCGCCCAGGATCACCTCATCCAGCGCGGCGCTTGCGGCCTCTGGTGTCTCGTGCAGGCGGATCAGATTGCCGCCCACCGCAGGCGGCGCGCCAAGACTGGTGAAGATATGCGCAAGCGGTGGTGGCTCGGTCTCGGGCAGGGCGGGATGTGGCGAAAAGCGGATCGCAGGAAAGCTGCGGCCCGATTTGCGAAAGCCCAGAACCAGAAACACCGGCACCGCGACATAGGGCAGCATGATGATGAACAGGATCCAGGCGGCGGAACTTTGCGGCGTGCGGCGCGGCTGCAACGCCAGCACCATGGCGCTCGCAACCGCGAGGACGCCAGACACGATCAGGAAATGTTCGAACAGATAATACATGGCCGCTTTGTCTGAACTGGGCTCATGCTAGCCGCTGGCTGCGGCAAGGGAAAGCCACCGCTTCGGCGGGGCCGTCCCTAGAATCGCGACGGCAATGCGGGGGTGAGTTCCGCGCCCGGGCTGCGACCCTGGATCAGGTCGGTGATCAGATCGGCGGTCTTTGGCGCCAGCGTCAGGCCGATATGCCCATGCCCGAAGGCCAGGAGCACATCGGCGCCGCCTTTCGACGGGCCGATCACCGGCACTGAATCGGGGATCGAAGGGCGAAACCCCATCCAGCTGCGCGAGGGGGCCGGCAGGTCCGGAAACAGCACCCGCGCGCCCTCGACCAGTTTCGCGATGCGATGCGGCGAGGGGGGCAGGCTGAGGCCGCCAAGCTCGACCGTGCCCGCCACCCGCAGCCGCCCCTGCATCGGGCACAGGTAAAACCCGCGTTCGGTCACGCAGGCGGGGCGGGTGAGCGGCAGCTCGGCCATATCCCATTCGACATGGTAGCCCCGTTCGGTTTCTAGCGGAATCCGGTCGCCGGCCTGGGCTGCGAGGGCGCGCGAATGCGCGCCGGCGGCGATGACGACCCGGCGCGAGAGGATCTGCAAAGGGCTGCCATCATCGGAGCGGCCACTCAGCACAACACCGGTGATGTCTCGGCGGAGCTGGTCGATGCGGCCCCGGATCAGATGCGCGCGCTGCATCACAAATGCAGCCAGGCGCTGCATCATCCGCCCGGGATCCGAGAGGAAAATCGCCTGTGGGAAATAGGCGGCACCGGCATGGAAGGGCAGGCCCGGTTCCAGCCCGGCGAGTTGCCCGCTGGTCAGCATCTCGACCTGAACACCGAGCCTGCGGCGCTCCTCCATCTCGATCCTGGCGGGAGCGAGCTGGTTTTCCTGGCGGAAGATGTAGAGGCAGCCACGCGGCTGGATCAGATCGGTGGCGCCCGCCTCGGCCGCCAGCGCTTTCCACAGCGGATTGGCGCCGGCAAGCAGCCCCGCAATCGCCGCCGAATTGCGCTGTGCCGGGCCGGGCAGGCACTGGCGCGCGAATTTCACCAGCCATGGCGTCAGTGAAAGCAGGGCCGAATGGCGGATCGCCAGCGGTGAATTGCGGTCAAAAAGCAGCGAGGGCAGGGATTTGAGCACATCCGGCGTGCCAACCGGCGCCACCGCATAATCCGCCACCGTGCCGGCATTGCCATATGAGGCGCCCATGCCCGGCTCACCCGGCTCGATCAGGGTAACCTCGCGCCCCTCGGCGATCAGCCGCGCGGCGATGGTGAGGCCGATCACACCGGCGCCGATAATGGTGATGTCGGAGGAGAGACGACCCATGCCTGCTTGCACTTTTCGAACAAATGCCGGCCCCGCAAAGGCGGGACCGGCGGTTTCAGTTCACATTATCTTACATGCAGGCCTGATAAAGCGCGCGGGTATTCTCGCGCGTCATGGCAATCGGATTGCCACCGCAGGACGGATCTTCCAGCGCCATATCGGTAAGCTCGTCAAGGCGTGCAGCCTCGACCCCCAACGCGGTCAGATTGGCCGGGATCGCCAGTTGCTCGCGCAGTTCCATGATCCAGGCGCGGAATCCGTCAAAGCCCTTCAGCCCCAGATAGGCGCTTGCGGCATTGATCCGGTCCTCGATCACCGGGCGGTTGAAATCCAGAACCATCGGCATCACGACGGCATTGGTGGTGCCGTGATGGGTGCCGTAGACCGCGCCAACCGGGTGCGACAGCGAATGGATCGCGCCAAGGCCCTTCTGGAAGGCAACCGCCCCCATCGCCGCCGCCGACATCATGTGACCGCGCGCCAGCAGATTGCCCGGATCGTTGTAAACGGTGATCAGGTTCTCTTTGACCAGCCGCAGACCTTCCAGCGCAATGCCCTGGCTCATCGGGTGGTAGAAGGGCGAGGAATAGGCCTCGAGGCAATGCGCCAGCGCGTCCATGCCGGTGCCAGCCGTGATGAATTTCGGCATGCCAACGGTCAAAGCCGGGTCGCAGATGGTGACGGCCGGCAAGAGCTTCGGATGGAAGATGATCTTCTTCTTATGGGTCGCGAGATTGGTCAGAACGCCTGCGCGCCCGACCTCAGACCCGGTGCCGGCGGTGGTCGGAACCGCCACCATCGGCGCGATTTTGTCGCTGTCGGCGCGGGTGAACCAGTCGTCGATATCTTCCAGATCCCAGACCGAAAGATCCGCGCGCTGATGCGCCATCAGCGCAATCATCTTGCCCAGATCCAGCGCCGAACCGCCCCCGAACAGGATCACGCCGTCATGGCCACCGGCCTTATAGACGGCGATGCCTTCAGCCATGTTCTTGTCATTCGGGTTCGGGTCGACCTCGGAAAACACTGCGCGGCCAAGACCGGCGGCCTCGAGCACATCCAGCGCCTGCGCGGTGATCGGCAGGGTGGCGAGCGCTTTGTCGGTGACCAGCAGCGGCTTTTTCATGCCGGTGGATTTGGCATGTTCGGCCAGTTCGGCAATCCGGCCCACGCCGAATTTGATCGCGGTCGGGTAAGACCAGTTGCGGTCGGGGACGCCCTGTTTGTCAACGGTGGACATATTACACCTTCTTGAGATGGTAGGATTTCGGGCGGGTCACCGAATGGTAACCCAGATACGAGAGCGAGCCGCCGCGGCCGGTATCCTTGGTGCCGGTCCAGCACAGAGCCGGGTCGAGATAGTCGGCGCGGTTCATGAAGACGGTGCCGGTCTCGACCTGTTGGCCCAGTTCTGCAGCGGTGTCGTAATCTTCGGTCCAGATCGACGCGGTGAGGCCGTAAGGGCTGTCGTTCATGAGCTTCAGCGCTTCCTCATCCGAGGAAACTTTCATAATTCCGACAACCGGGCCAAAGCTCTCTTCAGTCATTACCGACATGGAGTGATCGACATTGACGAGGATCTGCGGCGCGAGATAGGCGCCGCCATCATCGGCAGGGAATTGCGCCGGATCGACCAGAGGCTTTGCGCCTTTTGCAATGGCGTCTGCGATCTGGTCGCGCACGACTTTCGCAAACCGGACATTTGCCATCGGGCCAAGTGTGGTGGTCTGGTCGTTCGGATTGCCGAGTTTCAGGCCATTCACCCAGGCAACCGCTTTCTCGACAAAGGAATCATAGAGCGATTCATGGACATAGATCCGCTCGATCCCGCAGCAGCACTGTCCTGAATTGAACATTGCGCCGTCCATCAGCGTATCGACCGCCGCATCGACATTGGCATCGGCGCGGACATAGCCCGGGTCTTTCCCGCCAAGCTCCAGCCCAAGCGGCGTGAAGGTTCCGGCCGCCGCGCGCTCGATCGCCTTGCCGCCATTCACCGAACCGGTGAAATTGACAAAATCGAACCTGCGATCCGCGATCAGCTTTTCGGTTACAGCGTGGTCGAGCACCACATTCTGGAACACATCTGCCGGAATCCCGGCGGCGTGGAAGGCCTCGGCAAGACGTTCACCTGCCACAAGGGTCTGGCTCGCATGTTTCAGAACAATGGTATTGCCAGCGATCAGGCCGGGGATGATCGTATTGATTGCGGTCAGGAACGGGTAGTTCCAGGGCGCGATGACAAAGATCACCCCAAGGGCTTCGCGTGCGAGATAGCGGCGGAATTTGTCACTGTCTTCAACGACTTTGGGCGCCAGCGTTTCTTCTGCGATGGACGCCATATAGTCGGCGCGCGCCGTGACGCCGCCAAATTCTCCAGCGCCGAACTTGACCGGGCGGCCCATCTGGGCGGCGAGTTCCGGCACGATTGCGTCTTTCAGCCCGGTCAGTTTCGCGACGCCGGCTTTCACGAGCGCGATGCGTTCAGCCAAAGGGCGCGCGGCCCAGCCAGGTTGTGCCGCGCGGGCGCGGGCAACCGCAGCCTCGGCGCTGGCGAGTTCGAGCGGCTGGCGCTCGACATAAGTCGAGCCGTCAACCGGCGAGATCAGTTTGATCGGGGTCATGTTTCACCTGTGGAAGAGGATAGGGGGCTGCGCCCCCTATGTCGGAAATGTGCAGGTTTGCAGCGGTTCAGGCGCGCTCAAGCAGCCGTTTCAGTTCGAAATCTGTAACCATTCGATCGGTCTCAGAGATTTCCCATTGCGCTGCATGATGGTAGTGATCGACCACGTCATCGCCAAAGGCCTTGCGCAGCATCGCCGAGGATTTCAGCTTTGCCGCCGCATCGCGGAGGTTTTTCGGAATCTCGCGCACACCGGCGGCAGAGTAGAGATCCCCGGTCATTTCGGGCTCAAGCTCGAGCTTGCGCTCGATGCCGTCAAGGCCAGCTGCGAGCAGCGCGGCGCAGGCGACATAGGGGTTCACATCAGAACCCGGGATACGGCATTCGACGCGGACGGCCTTGGTGCCCTCGCCGCAAACGCGGAAGCCCGCAGTGCGATTGTCGCCGGACCAAACGATTTTGGTCGGGGCAAAGAGGCCGACGCAGAACCGCTTATAGCTGTTCACATAGGGGGCGAAAAACACCGTCATTTCTTCGGCCGCTTCCAATTGGCCGGCAATGAAATGGCGCATGACCTGTGACATGCTGTGATCGGCGTCTTTGTCGAAAAAGGCCGGTTTGCCATCGAGGGTCCAGAGCGACTGGTGGACATGGGCAGCGGAGCCGGCCTTATCCGTCTGATATTTCGCCATGAAGGTCACGGATTTGCCCATGGTCCAGGCAATCTCTTTCACGGCCTGTTTGATGATGGTGTGATTATCCGCCGTATCCATTGCGTCGGAATAGCGGTAATTCACTTCGCCCTGGCCGCTGTCAGCTTCGCCCTTGGTGTTTTCAACCGGGATACCGGCCGCATAAAGATCATTGCGCAACTTGCGCATGACCGGTTCTTCTTTCGAAGTCTGGAAGATATGGTAATCTTCATTATAGGCCGAAATCGGGCGCAGATTGCCGAAGCCATCGTCGCGCAGATTTTCGTAGCTGTTCTCGAAAAGATAGAATTCCAGCTCGGTCGCCATCATGGGTTCAAACCCCATGGCGCGTGCGCGCTTTACCTGTTTCTTCAGGATGGCACGCGGCGAGATGGTGATCTCTTCATGGGTGTGGTGATCCAGAAGATCACACATCACCATCGCAGTGCCGGGAAGCCAGGGCAGGCGGCGCAATGTCGCGAGATCGGGCTTCATGACGTAATCGCCATAGCCCTGCGACCAGCCGGCGGATTTATAACCCGGCACGGTGTTCATTTCCATGTCGAGTGCCAGCAGATAATTGCAGCAATGCGTCTCATTATAGCCGCTGTCGAGGAAGAAACCGGCATGGAAGCGTTTTCCCATCAACCGGCCCTGCATATCCGGGGCGACGACCAGGACGGTGTCGATCTCTCCGGCTTCAAAGGCGGCTTTCAGGGTTTCGAGCGTAAGATTCGCGGGCATATTGGCCTCAGTATTTTGTCAGAAGGATCAGGAATTGGATGCGGGAGCGGATAAAAATCCACCACCACCGAATTCCGGCTTTCTGGGCCAGCAATCCTCAGCAATCCGCATCACAATCACGTCCTTTTCTCTCCCCGCAGGTCATTCACCTGCCCGAATGTAACGGGGCAGGGTGGACCTTTCCACCACCGCCCCGACTGGATCAGCCGTAACGATAAGGACGGCCGGCTTTGGACATCACATCGTTGTATTTCTTGAATATTTCGACGACCTTCGCCCTGGTCTCGGATTCAGCAGCAACCTCATCCCAGAAGTCGCGGGCTTTCGCCTCGACCGTATTCCATTCCTCATCCGGGATCGAGGTGAGCTGCAGTTTCGGGCCATTGACGCGCAGGTCGGCCTCGCCACCCCAATACCACCACTGACGGTAATAATGCGATTGCTCGAAGCAAACTTCCATCAGCGCTTTCAGATGATCAGGGACTTCGTTCCAGCGGTCGGCATTGGCGAAGAAATGGCCAATCCAGGCACCCGAGATGTTGTTGGTCAGGAAGTATTTGGTCACATCGGCCCAGCCGACCGTGTAATCCTCGGTGATACCCGACCAGGCAATCCCATCCAGCTCGCCGGTTTGCAGCGCGACCTGGATATCTTCCCAGGGCAGCTGCATCGGCACCACGCCGAATTGCGCAAGGAACCGCCCGGCGGTCGGGAAGGTGAAGACGCGCTTGCCTTCCAGATCCTTCAGCGAATTGATCGGATCTTTGGTCGCGAAATGGCAGGGATCCCAGGAGCCGGCCGAAATATGCTTCACGCCGACCTTGGCATATTCCTCTTCCCAGATCTGCTTCAGCCCGTATTGGTTGAACAGAACCGGCACATCGAGCGAATAGCGCGAGGCAAAGGGGAAATAGCCGCCGAACACGGTCACTTCGGTCGGCGATTGCATGGAATCGTCATCCGACTGCACGGCGTCGATGGTGCCCGATTGCATGGCACGGAACAGTTCCGAGGTCGGAACCAGCTGGTCGGCGTAATAGAGTTCGATCTCCATCTGCCCGGCAGCAATCTGGTTGAACTTGTCAATCGCGGGCTTGCAGACATGCTCGCCAAGCGCCGCACCGGCATAGGTCTGCATACGCCATTTGATCGGCGCGGCCTGCGCGCGAACGGCGGGGGCGGCGAGGGCGGCTGCACCGGCGGCAAGCGCCCCGCTGGTCAGGAATTTCCGTCTGTTCGTCGTCATCTTTACCTCCGTTGGTGGGTTCTTAATTGAATGCCGGTTTGCCCGGCTATTGTCCATAAACCTGATGTGGCAGCCAAAGTGCGATCTCGGGGAAGGTCATGATCACGGCCAAAGTCAGGATCATAATCGCGACAATCGGTACGATGGAGCGGTAAATATCAGAGAGTGAAACATGGTCCGGCGCCATGGCGCGCATCAGGAACAGGTTATAGCCGAAGGGCGGCGTGATATAGGCCACCTGACAGGTGATGGTGTAAAGCACCCCGTACCAGATCAGCACATCCTGTGGCGGCATGCCGAGATCCAGTTTCGCGACCAGCGGAATATAGAGCGGCGCCACAATCACCAGCATGGCGGTGTCGTCAAGGAACATGCCCATGAGCAGGAACGAGACCTGCATCAGGATCACGATGCCCCAGGGGCCAAGGCCCAGATCATCGAGGAAGAAGCCCTCGATGGCCCGCACGGCACCCAGCCCGTCGAAAACTGCCCCAAAGGCCATTGCGGCGAGCAGGATCCACATGAACATGCAGGTGACGCCCAGCGTGTTGACGAGGCAGTTCTCCCAGACCTTTTTTGTGATACGTCCTTTGAACAGGGCGACCAGGGTGGCAATCATCGCCCCGACCACCGAGGCTTCGACCAGGCTGACATAGCCCATCACGAAGGGGCCCATCATCGAGGCAAAGATCACGACAGGCAGGATTCCGGCGCGCAGCAGCCGGATCTTCTCGCCCCAGGTGATGGAATCGCGCTCCTCCTGGCTCAGCGGCGGGCCAAGCTTTGGGTTGATGCCGCAGCGGATCACCACATAAAGCAGGAAGAAACCGGCCATCAGCAGGCCCGGGAAGACGCCTGCAAGCCAGATTTGCCCGACCGGCTGGCGCGCGATCATCGAATAAAGCACCAGGACGATCGAAGGCGGCACCAGAATGCCCAGGGATGAGCCGCCCTGGATGATGCCGGTGACCATCCGCTTGTCGTAGCCGCGCTTCAGAAGCTCGGGCAGGGCGATGGTGGCGCCGATGGCAAGGCCCGCGACCGACAGCCCGTTCATGGCAGAGATCAGCACCATCAGGAGGATCGTGCCAATCGCCAGACCGCCGGGGATCGGCCCGAACCAGACATGGAACATCTTGTAAAGATCATCGGCGAGGCGCGCCTCGGACATCACATAGCCCATCCAGACGAACATCGGCAGGGTGAGCATCGGATACCAGTTCATCAGCTTGATGGTGGTGGTGAAGGCGATGTCATAACCCCCCCGATCCCCCCAAAGCGCGATGGTGGCGACCACGGCGACAAAACCGATGCCGGCAAAGACCCGCTGGCCGGTCATGAGCATGGCCATCATGCCCATGAACATGACAATGGCGATATATTCGTAGGGCATCAGATTTTCACTCCGCGCAAAGTCGCAATGTCGCGGATGAGAAAGGCGATGGATTGCAGGATCATCAGGAAGACGCCGAAGCAGATCACAATCTTGATCGGCGCCATATAGGGCCGCCAGACAGTGCGGGACCGCTCGCCGAATTCGAATGCGTAGATCGTGCTTTCAATCCCGCCCCACAGGACGATGACGAGGAAGAAGATCATGCAGAAAACGGTGACGCAATCGACCAGCGCCTGGGTTTTCACGCTCCAGCGGCCGTAAAGCAGGTCCATCCGCACATTGGCGCCAAGGATCAGCGAATAGGCACCGCCAAGGACGAAATAGCCGACCATGGTGAACTGGGCCATTTCCTGGGTCCAGAGCGCGGGGCGGAAAAACGCCTTTGCGATCACCGAGTACAGCAGGACACCGGCCAGCGCGAAGATCAGATACATCGCGAGGCGGCCGATGACGGTGTTGATCTTTTCGATGATCAGCACGAGCCGGATAAAAAAGAGTGGCATCGGGTCAGCCTCCGCAGCCGGCAGGGAACAGAGGGCGACAGACATGACCCGCCCGGCAGAGCCGGCAGGAGGATGATCCCGGAAAGGACATGGACGAGTCGGCTCCCTGATTTTTTCCCAAGGGTCACCCTGTGGCGGGGGCGCTGTCAAGATTATTTCAGAATGCTGTTTCCTGTTACAATCTTTTCTGCAACCCTGCCCGTGACATTTCCGGGGTAACGAAGCCCCGGGGGACGCTGCCGCAAAGGGGAACGCATGGATCAGGGCCTGAGCATCGAAAACAGAATGCGGGCCTCGCTCAATGATCTGACCCGGGCCGAGCGCCAGGTCGCGACCCATATCCTGTCGCATTTTCCGATGTCGGCGCTTGGCTCGATCACCACGCTGGCGCGGGCGGCGGATGTGTCCTCGCCCACCATTGTGCGGCTGGTGCAAAAGCTGGGCTTCAAGGGCTGGTCGGATTACCAGGCGGCGCTGCGGGTGGAAGTCGAAGACCTTCTTGTGACCCCGCTTGGCGCCCCGGCGGTACCCGGAGAGGGGCGGAGCCACCCGCTCCAGGGCTTTGCCGCGCAGGTCGTTGCCAATATCGGCGCCACACTGAATCTGATCCCGGCGGCGGATTTCAACGGGTCTGCGTCGCTGATGGCGGATATGTCGCGCCGGGTGGTGGTGATGGGCGGGCGGCTCACCCACGCGCTGGCCGATTACATGGCGACGCTGCTCAGGGTCATCCGCCCCGATGTCACCTGGATCGCCGACCATCTCACCGACTGGCAGCAGGCGCTGCTGGATCTCACGCCCGGTGATGTGGTGGTGATTTTTGATATCCGCCGCTACGAATCGAATGCGGTGCAATTTGCCGAATTCGCGGCGGTCCAGGGGGCAGAGGTGGTGCTGATCACCGATCGCTGGCTTTCGCCCGCGGCCTCGCATTCGCGCCATGTGCTGCCCTGCCATATCGAAATGCCCGCGGCCTGGGATTCGACCGCAGTGCTTTTGATGGTGGTCGAGGCGCTGCTGGCGCAGATCCAGTCGCATATGCCCGATCAGGTCCGGGACCGGCTGAACCGGCTGGAAGATTGTTTTGCCCGCACCCGTGTCTTTCGCGCGCCGAAAATGGCCCAGGGGCGGTAAGGAAACGCCGGGCCTTGACCCCGCCATGCGGGCGGCGAAACTGCCCATCACTTCAGGACGGAGCCCGGAATGTTGCGTTGGCGCAGAGTTAAAGATGCCTCACTTTTTGGCCGGCCCTCGGCGGCGGGTCTGGCATTGGGGGCGCTTTTCTTCGCGGTCTCTCTATCGCCTTCGCTGATTCCGCGCGCCGCTCTGGTGCAGGGCGCGCTTGGCGGCATCTGTTTCGCGATTGGCTATCTGGCTGGCTATACGCTGATGGTTCTGCGCCATTGGGTAACCGAATCCGGTCCCGCCGCGCCCAGGGTGCTGCAGATCAAGATGGCGCTTGGGCTGTTGATCGCGGCGGTGGCGATCCTCTGGGCGCTGTGGAATGTCACGGGCTGGCAAAATGATATCCATGCCGCGATGGGGATCCCGCCGGTCGAGACTGCGCGCCCGTTCACGATTCTCGCGGTCGCGGCCTTTGTCGCGCTGGTGCTGGTGTTTCTGGGCCGGCTGTTCCGCCGGCTCTGGCGCGTGATTGCGACACAGCTTGAAGCGTTTATCCCGCGCCGACTGGCGAAGCTGACCGGGATCACGCTGGCGCTGCTGCTTTTCTGGGCGATCGGCAATGATGTGATGCTGGGCCGCGTGTTGCAGGCGCTGGACGAGACCTATGCAGCCCTTGACCGGCTGATCCCGCCGGAAAAGGCGGCGCCGGCAGATGCGTTGAAATCGGGTTCTGCCGCCTCGCTTGTCGGATGGGACGGGCTGGGCGCTGCCGGACGTGACTGGGTCCTTGCAGAGCCCGATGCGGCGGCGATCACGGCGGTCACCGGGGCGCCTGCCCTGGAGCCGCTGCGTATCTATGTCGGGCTGAATTCGGCCCCTGACGCCGATCAGCGGGGGCGGCTGGCGCTGGAAGAGGCGCTGCGCGTCGGCGCCTTTGACCGCCGCGTGCTGGTGATCGCAACGCCGACCGGCACCGGCTGGATGGACCCGGCGGGGATGCAGCCGCTGGATTATCTCACCGGCGGCGATCTGGCGGTGGTGGCAGTGCAATATTCCTATCTGCCCAGCTGGATGTCATTGATTTTGCAACCGGAATATGGCGCAGAAAGCGCAGTCGCAGTGTTTCGCGAAATCTATGGCCACTGGCGCAACCTGCCGGAGGCGAGCCGGCCCGAGCTCTATCTGTTCGGCCTCTCGCTGGGCGCGCGCAATGGCGAATTGCCGATCTCCTGGCAGGATCTTTTGTCAGACCCGCCGCAGGGTGCGCTCTGGGCCGGACCGCCCTTTGCCATGCGCGGCTGGCAGCAGCTTCTGGCCAGCCGTGTGCCGGACAGCCCGGCCTGGGCCCCGCGTTACCGCGACGGTTCGGCCATCAGGGTGATGACGCAGGAGCCTCAGACCCATATATACGCCCCCTGGGGGGTTATGCGGATGATCTACCTGGAATATCCCTCTGACCCGATTGTGTTTTTCTCGACCGGGACTTTGTGGCGCGCGCCGGCCTGGCTCAGGGGATCGCGTGGCCCCGATGTCAGCCCGAGCCTCAGATGGTGGCCGGTGGTGACCTTTCTTCAGCTTGGGTTTGACATGATGACCGCGACAACCACGCCGCCGGGCCATGGCCATGTCTATGCCGCGAAACACTATCTCAGGGCCTGGGCCGAGGTTCTGGGCGGCGACTATGACCCGGAGATGATGGCGCGGCTCGAAGCGATTTTCGCCGGGCAGGGTATCTGACGGCACAGTTCACACCGCATCCGATGCTCATGAAAAAAAACCGCAGCCGGGTCGCCGGCTGCGGTTTTCAGATGGATTGCCGTCACAGAGGTGCGGTGATCAGTTCGCCTTATGGATCAGGGTGATATGGTCGGCGGTCGCATCCTCGGCGCCAAGTGATTTGTTGGCGGCAAAGATATTGCCTTTCCCGTCACGCGCCACATGGTTCGGATAGCTGCCGCCGTCGAGATTGGCGACGACCTCGCCCTCGGGCGACACCACCGTCACTGTGCCAGCCCCACGGTTCGACACGAAAGCGAGTTTCTGCACCGGGTCAAACGCCACATTCAGCGCGCCGGCGCCCGTGGTGACATCATGCTTCACCTCTCCCGAGGCCAGATCGACGATCAGCAGGTTGTCGCTGTCTTGCGAGGCGACATAAATCGTGCCGGTCGCCGGGTCGAAATCGACGCCGGAGGCATTTTTCGCGCCCGGCAGCGGCAGAACCCGGGTCACGGTATTCGTGGTCAGGTCGATCTCCGCGAGCTCGTTCGATTTGCGGCTGACCGCGAAAAGGCGGTTGCCGTCCGGATCGAGCGCGATGCTCATCAGTGAGAATTCCCCGCCGCGAATGCCAGAGGTGATCTCAATAACCGCAACCTTTTCGAGGGTCTCGGTGTCGAACACATGCACGCCATTGGTTGCCGAGGCCGAGACATAGGCGCGGCCGCGCTTTGCATCCACTTTGACGTCGCGGGCATGATAGACCTCGCCCGGCGGGAATTGTTTGATCAGCGCCAGATCGTCCTGGGCATAGACCGCGACCGAATTGTCAAAGGTGTTGGTGCCCCAGATCGTGCCTTTTTCGTCATCGACCGCCAGGCCGAACAGCGCCACCGGCTGCGGGCCATTATCGGGCTGACCTTCCGCCGGCGCGCGGCGCTGGTCTTCGGGCAGGGGCGGCGGCGTGACTTCGGCGACCACGTCCAGCGTTTCCGGGTTCAGCTTCAGCAGTGCAGCAGCCGGCGGCCGGAAATTCGCGGCGGCCACAAAGAGCGCATTCGATTTCGCGCTATAGACCGACTGATAGAGGCCGGGGGCAGATTTCACGCGGGTCACGCTGAACCCGTCCGCGCCCGAAAGCGGCACATCCTTTGACACTTTCACATCGAAAAGCGAGGTCGAGGAGGGCTGATCCATGATGGCAATCACCGGATGCAGGCCGGTTGCGGCATCTGCGGGCAGGGTGAAGGTAAAGCTGACGGCGCCCTTGTCATCGGCGGTCAGGGCATCGCTGCTCAGGACCGTAGCGCCGCGTTGCAGCACGAGCGTCTGACCCGGTTTCAGGCCCGAGCCTTCTATGGTGACGCTGCTGCCGGGAAGGACGGGCTTGCCGGGTTCAGCGGGGACGACCCGGAACCGACCTTCGAATTCCACCGGGGCGGGGAAGCTGTTTTCGGCGAAAACCGCGCCGGGCAGCGTGAGGGCCGCAAGCGTAAGCCCGAAGACAGATTTACGATAACCGTTTGTCAGGAAAGGGAAACCCATCACATGACTCCTGTTCAGATTGACCGAGAGGGACCGGCTGGAACCTGGCAGGTGCGGCGCATGGCGCGACGGCGGGGGACCGGAATACCATGCGCGAAAGACCGCGAGCCGAGGGGGGATGTCAAGCTGCAATGACTGTGCGGCCGGTCATCCGCCGCGCTGGGGTGGCATTGCGGCTGGCCGCCCCTGTCGCTGCCTGGCCCCGCCCGGCATACGGCCCGGCCCGGCGCCAGGCACATGCCAAGGCCCGCCTGAGGCCGTTTACAGCAGCGGCGAGAGGGGCAGAGTTACCCGGATGTCACATCGGTGCAACGCGACGTTCCGGCAGCTCGATTGCAAATCTTGACAGTTACACCAGGATTAAGCAGTTATGCGCCGTGCCCATGATCAGCCTGCAGACTCAGTGTGCAAGGCATCAGGACAGAAACAGGCACATCCGCCAGCATCAGACCGCCAGCGCTCTCCCAAAATTCTGACCCGAAGCGAGGCGGTAATGACTGGACGCAATTCATTGCGCGCGGCTCTCTTGAGCAGTTGCGCGCTTCTTATCCCTGTGGCGGCACTCGCCCAGACGACAGCGGAGCCCGAGGCTCTCGGCACCATCATCCTGGACACCAAACGTGACGTGGCCACCCATACCGGCGTTGCGGTGACCACCATCGATCAGGAAGAGATGGATGACCGCCAGGCCTCGACCATCGCGGAGCTGATCTCCTCGGTGCCGGGGGTCACGCTGATCAACGGCGCGACGCCGCTTGGCGGCGGCATCAATATTCGCGGCTTTGGCGCCGGCAATACATATGGCACCAACCAGAAGGTGATGATCACGATTGACGGGGCGACTCAGGGTTCGGAAGAGCTATACCGGATCGGCACGCAGCTTTTCACCGATCCGGAGCTGTTTAAAAGCGTTTCGGTGATGCGCGGCACCATCGGCAGCTTTGAATATGGCTCGGGTGTCGTTGGCGGCATTGTGCAGCTGGAAACCAAGGATGCCTCGGATTTCACCGGCGGCGAGATCGGCTACAAGGTCCGCCAGGGGCTGAGTTTCAACACGAATGGCGATGGCATCACCTCATCGACCATCCTGGCATGGCAGCCTTCGGAAAACGCTGAATTCGTGGCCAATTATGTCTGGCGCCGCCTGGGCGAACAGGTCGATGGCAAGGGTGCCGACCTCGGTGCCGAAGGCTTCAAAACACCGTCATGGGGTCTTAAGGGCAAGTTCACCTTCGGCCAGGAACGCGACCAGTTTGTCAGCATCTCGCTGGCAAATACCACCATGGCCGAGCGCGACGTGCCCTATGACGCGATCGGGGGCAATCCATTTGGCAATGTCGACCGCGATGTTGAAAGCCGCAACGCGGTACTGACCTATGGGTGGAATCCTCTCGACAATGACCTGGTCGACCTGCGGGTGATCCTGTCCTATGCCGATCAGCAGATCGACAGCACCTCGGTGCCCTATGTCCCCACGGATGGGCTCAGGAATGCCGATCACCGCTATGAGACGACCAAGCTCACGGTGAAAAACACCGCGCGCTTTACCTTCGGCAGCATCGAAAACGAACTGCGCGCCGGTGTCGAATTCATCCGGAAAGAGCGCAAGACCGCCAGTTCGGCTCCGGGTGGCACCGATGACCGCACAGCCTTCTTCCTGATCAACAAATTCGATTTCGGCAACGGCCTGACCATCACGCCCGCGATGCGGTATGAGACCCAGGATATCACCTATAAAGATTATCCGCAGACCCGGATCCCGGTCACTAACTTTGACAATGACGCGCTGATGGGCGGCGTTGATATGCGCTATGAATTCGCCAATGGCGCGGCGGTGTTCGGCAGCCTGGCCTATACCGAGGGTCTGCCGATCCTTGATGACTTCGAGAATCAGAACCAGCCCTGGGCCGGCGGTACGCGCGCCAATTACATGACCACCAACGAGCAGTCGCGCACCATTGAACTTGGGGCGTCCTGGCGTACCGCCGACCTCTTCTCGGCGGGGGATGCCTTCAGCATCAAAGGGAATATCTACGACACCAATGTCTGGAACGCGACGTCAGAGCCCAGCACGGCCTGGATCGCGGGCACCGGGTTCGAGCTTGAGGCCGCCTATAGCATGGAAAGCGGCTATTACGGTGAACTCAGCACCAGCATCGTGAATTTCGAGTCGAAGACCATCCAGCTTGTGGATCGCCCGAACTATGCGCAGACACCGCCGAATTCGCTGCGTGTCGTCGCCGGGAAGCGCTGGGACCGCGAACTCGATCTGAGCTGGGAAATGGTCGCCTATGACCGTTACGACGAATCGGTGATCCGTCCGGGCTTTGCCGTTCACAACCTGCGCGCAACCTACCGTCCGCAGGACGGCGTGCTTGAAGGCACCGAAATCCGCTTCGGCGTCGAGAACCTCTTCGACCGCGATTACATGCAGGCGCTGGCCACCCGCAACGGACCGGGCCGCAACTTCAAGGTAGGTATCATCAAGACCTTCTGATCCATCCGGGCCGGCCGTCATTTGATGGCCGGCCCGCTCATTCCCGGCCGGGACCCCGGCCAGACCACAGCCAGAGGAACGGAGTCCCCCCATGGCCGACCGCAGCAAAACCACCCTGAGCCTCAGCCCCGTCCTGGGGCTCGCGCTGATCGCAGCCCTGTCCGGCGCCGCTTTCGCCCAGAGCGAAGAGGCCAAACCGGCCCAGGCCGACGCCACCGTCGGTTCTGCGACCGACAATCCGGGCGACGCCTCGCCGAAGCCGGGCATTGCCGGCGGCCACAGCCAGGCGGCCTTTATCGCCTCTTACGACAAGAATGGCGACGGCAAGGTCTCGCTTGACGAGCTGATCGAGGTGCGGACCGAGCGGTTCCGGGGGGCCGATAAGGATGGCGATGGCAGGCTCAATGAGGCGGAATATGTCGCTGAGTTCGAGGGCCGCCTGCGCCAGCAATATGCCGATCAGGGCCGCGATCCGAGCGGTGAGCGTTTTGAGGCCAGCCTGAAACAGGCCGCTGTGCGGTTCGCGCTGCTCGACCGCGACCGGGATGGCTTCCTGTCGCTGGAAGAAGACCTCGAATCCGCCCGCAAGACATTTGCCCGCAATGACACCGATGGCGATGGCTTCGTCTCGGCCGCCGATCCGGCGCCCGTCCGCGAGGATGACGGCAATGATCAGGCCGCTAAGAAAGACGAGAAAAAGGACGGCGCTGCCAACTGATCGCAGCTCCGTCCCTGGCCTCGCGGCGGGTGAAGGCTTCCCGCCCGCCGCGAGGCACTTATGCCGCTTTTGCCCCCCGGGTGCTGACGATGACTGGTGCTGATGATGACAGATGACAATGCCCGCCCGATGCCGGCCGCGCGCCTGGCCGTTGCCGCGACGCTGGCGCTGGTGAGCGGCCCGGCTCTGGCCGCCGGGCTGGAATTCGAGGTGACGCTGCCGCAGCCCGAGGCCAGCCCCGCATACCGCCCCTATCTCGCGGCCTGGATCGAAGAGCCGGGCTCGAAAGAGATCCATGGCACCGTGGCGGTGTGGTATGACACAAGGCTGCGCGACAATCTCGGGCGCGGCTTCCTGCGCGATCTGCGCAGCTGGTGGCGGGCCGAGGGCGAAAAGCTTGATCTTCCGGCCGATGGGCTGAGCGGGCCGACCCGTGGCCCAGGCACCCATAAAGTTGCCGTTGCCCCTGAAAATGCGGCGCTCGCCGGGCTGAGCGCTGGCGACTATGTGCTCGCCGTCGAGGTCTCGCGCGAGGATGGCGGGCGGGAAACTTTGCGCGCGCCCTTCAGCTGGGGCGGCGCCGAAAACAGTGCCGAGGTGACCGGCGAACGTGAGATCACCCGGTTTAAAGTGACCGCGACCCCCTGAGGAGAGAGATGCTCATGCAGGCAGGCAATCTGCTGGCGACAGCTTCGGGGCGCAGCTTCTGGCTGCGCCAGTTCCGTTTGTGGCACTGGGTTTCCGCTGCGTTCAGCCTTGCGGGCATGTTCCTGTTCGCGGTCACCGGCTTCACGCTTAACAATGCCGGCCTCTTCGCCACGCGCCCCGAGACGGTCGAGCAGCACGCGAGCCTTCCGCCTGACCTTCTGGCCGCGATCAGTACAATGCCGGAAGAGGGCGAGACCCCGGTGCCTGCTTCTGTCGCCGCATGGGCGGCCGGTGAGTTTCGCGTGACGCTTGATCATCGCCCGACCGAGACCAATGCCGGTGAGGTCTATATCGCCTTGCCGCGTCCCGGAGGCGATGCCTGGATGGCCATTGACCGTGCCAGCGGGGATGTCACCTACCGGCTGACCGATGGTGGCTGGCTGGCCTGGCTCAATGATCTGCACAAGGGCCGCAATGCCGGGCCGGTCTGGTCCTGGTTTATCGACCTGCTGGCGCTGGCCTGCATCATCTTCACCCTCACCGGCTTTGCGCTAATGTGGATGCATGCGAAATCGCGCCCGGCCACCTGGCCGCTCGGCTGGGCAAGCTTTGCCCTGCCGCTGATCATCGCGCTTTTGTTCATCCATTAGGGCCGGTCCGCGATGCAAACCCTGTCGCGCAACCGCGTTATCCTGCCGCCTCTGGTGGCCCGGGGGCCGGTTCTCCCGCCGCCGCCCGGCTGGGTCGAGACCCGTCTTGCGGGCGAGACCATGGGCACAAACTGGTCGCTGATCGCCTGGGCGCCGCCCGGCGCGGGCCCCGGGCTGCAGCATCTGGTCGAGACGGCATGCGCGCGGGTGATTGCGCTCTTCAGCCCCTGGACCCCGGAAAGCGAGGTCTCGCGCCTCCATCGCAACCGGGCAGGGGCGGCGGAGCTGTCTGAAGACTTTCTGGCACTGCTCGCGCCGCTTTTGCAGCTGGCGGCTGAGACCGGAGGTGCTTCGGATCCGACGCTGGGCGCGCTGGTCGATCTCTGGGGCTTTGGCCCGCCGGGGCCGCGTTCTGCCCATACTCCGCTGCCACAGCCGGCTGAGATCGCGCAGGCGCGCGAACTCAGCGGCCATGCGCGGCTGCGGCTGGAGGGCACCCGGCTTCATTTCCCACCCGGACTACGCTTCGATTTCAGCGGCAGTGCCAAGGGCCATGCCGTCGATCTGGTCAGCACGCGCCTGGCGGAGGCCGGGATAGGCTCGCATCTGATTGAAATTGGCGGGGAATTCTACGGTCGTGGCCTCAGGCCCGATATGCGGCCCTGGTGGGTCGCAATCGAGCCTCCGCCGGGGGGGCTGCAAAACAGCCAGCGCCCGCCGCTGATCGCGCTGAACGGCTGGGGGCTGGCAAGCTCAGGCGATTACCGGCGTGGCTTTCAGCATGGCGGGCGCCGCTATGCCCATACGATCGACCCTGCAACCGGCTGGCCGGTGGAAAATGACCTCGCTTCGGTCTCGGTGCTGGCGCCAACGGTGATGCAGGCCGATGCCCTGGCGACTGCGCTTCTGGTGCTGGGGGCTGCGCGGGGCATGGCATTTGCGCGCATCGCCGGGATTGCCACTGTGATGATCCGGCGCGGGCCGGAAGGTGCAGTGACCGAGGTTTCCCCCGCCTTGCAGGAGATGCTCGACGATGATCCTCAGCGCTGATCCGCTGCACTGGACGATGGCGGCGCTGACCGGTGCCGCCTGGTCCGGGCTCACAGTCCGGACCCTGATCCGCGCGCGGCGGGCGGGGCAGGCGGCATCGGCGTCGGCAGTCCGTCCGGGTGGCCTTCTGATCGGTTATGCCAGCCAGAGCGGCAGTTCCGAGGCGCTGGCGCGGTCCGCTGCAGCGCGATCTCCGGGCGCGCGCCTTTTGTCGCTGGACCAGATCGGGGTGGCGGATCTCGCCAGCACGGCGCAGGCGCAATTCTACATCAGCACCACCGGCGATGGCGACGCGCCCGACAATGCCACGGGTTTCCTTGCGCGTGTGATGACCCTGCACCCGGAGCTTGGCAGGCTCAGCTATGCGATGCTGGCACTGGGCGACCGGAACTATCCGCGCTTTTGCGGTTTTGCGCATCGGCTGGACCAATGGCTGCGGGCCTGCGGCGCCACGCCCCGTTTCCCGCTGACCGAGGTCGACCGCGACCAGCCGACCGCGCTTGCCACCTGGCGCGCCCGGATGGGGGAGCCCACGCGCACCGGAGCGCCGGCCCCGGGCACCGCACCCGACTCCACGCGCTGGCGTCTGGCGGCGCGGCACCATCTGAACCCCGGCAGCCCAGGCGGCCCGCTCTGGCATCTGGTGCTGGACCCCGAAGGCCCCCTGCCGGACTGGCAGGCCGGAGATATCGCCGAAATCAGCATCCCCACCCAAGACGGTCCGGTCAGACGCGACTATTCGCTGGCCTCGCTGCCGGCCTCCGGGCGCGCTGAACTGGTTTTGCGCGAGGTGATTACCCGCGAGGGCCGTCCCGGTCTCGGTTCGCACTGGCTCTGCCGGCAGCTGGGCGAGGGCGGTGCCATTGACCTGTCGATCCGCGCCAATCCCGGTTTTCATGCCGCGGATGACGCGATGCCGATGCTGCTTATTGGCAATGGCTCGGGTCTGGCGGGCCTGCTGGCGCATCTGCGCCACCGCGCGGCCCTGAAGGAAAGCGGCCCTGTCTGGCTGATCCATGGCGAGCGCAGCCCGGACCATGACGCTGTTTTCACAGAGGAACTGTCCGGTCTTGTGGCGGGTGGCGGGCTTGCGCGTCTTGACCGCAGCTTCTCGCGCGGGGGGGAAGGGCCGCGCTATGTGCAGCATATCCTGCGCGCGGCGGCGTCAGACGTAAGGGCGCATGTCGCGGCAGGGGGCGGTATCTGGATCTGCGGCCGGCGTGAGGGGATGGCCACAGATGTGCAGCAGGCGCTGGAAGAGGTGCTGGGCAAGGACGAGACCGCGCGCCTGATGACAGAGCGCCGTCTGCGCCGGGATATCTATTGACGCCCCGACCTCCCGCCACATCGCGGTGACAGCCAGGCGCTGCTTCCCTCGCCGCCGGATAGCCCATGTAGCGGCGGTCTGGCGCAGCCGCCTTACGACGGCCCCGCTCTCCCGCTGCCTGCCCCTGTGCGGGCCTTCCCTGCGCCTCTCAGGCGCAGCGCTGACGCGAGGCCCGGGCCCTCTCCTCCCAATCACCACAGGAATCACCCTTAAGCCGGGCAGTGGCAGCGCCCCGACGGGTGGCCGTTAACCCAGGGGGCTGACGCTGGCGGCTTCGTCTGCCCGAAAACCTGTGGTCTGATCAGGTCCGTGGCTCTGACGTCTCCGAGTGCGAGCACGGCTCCTTCACGGCGATTGCTTTGGCACTGTTCCGGCCTGTCAGGGATAACCTGCTTCCGCAGGATCCGCTGGCAGAGGTATGCCGCCAAAGCTCCCGACAGCCAGGCGCAAGCCGATCAATCGGCTCAGTGATTTTTGTTCGGAAACGAGACTTACAAATTGTTCCCTGTAATCCCCCCCGACCGACAGGCCCGGGCCGCCGCAAGCTTTATGCCGCGTGACCGCATGCTGCGCTGCCCGCACGAGAATCGCGCTTTCGTTCACCTGGGTTTGATCGACAGGGGCAGGTCGCCCGGGCGCGGGAAAGCGTCACCCCTTGCCGTGCGTCGCATCAGGGGCCGGCGCAGTCTGACTGATCCCGCTTCTGCGATTATGCGCGAAACTGAATGCTGCAATCTCACATGCGGCAGAGCCGGCGCCCGTGAACCATTGATCGGGACCCGATTGGCGGGTTCCCGGCCGCAATGCCCGGCCGCGTGCAGAGCATCACTGGCTGAGATGGCGGCAAATTTCAGGAAAATCGCCTCCCGGAGAAATTTGTTTGAGAAATTTCAGCCGTGGCTATTGACCCTCCCGGCGACCTTCCTTAAACGCCACATCCACAGTGGGCCCGTAGCTCAGTTGGTAGAGCAACTGACTTTTAATCAGTGGGTCACAGGTTCGAATCCTGTCGGGCTCACCACTGAATTCAAAGGCTTAGGTGGAAACACCTAAGCCTTTTTCAGTTCTGACTTTCACCTTGGGGAACGCCGGGGGAACAGCCTCAGGCTGCTGTTGCGGCGGCCCGGCTTCTGGACGGCAGTGGCTCAGCTTCTGGACAAAAAAAGTCTGATTGTAAGGATCTGACATCGAAGCCCGTTTACTGCCGAACCGACAGTCACAGGCCAGCCGGTACCCCGCCGGCCCATAGCGCAGCCCTGCCGAGACACGACGGGAGCAGCCACCGGCAGGCGGTTATGGCAGTGTCGCGGTATCGGGACAGGTATCTCCGAACCAGGAGCCTCCGTACGCATGGAGCGCGTTAAACATGGGGCGCGTTAAACTGTGCAAAGTCGATAGCATCGGCTTCGGCATAGGAGCGGCCCGAGATGGTGGGGTCTTCGAGGGTACCACCGTTCGATGATGCCGGAAGGCCCAGTGGGGCTCGGCGAGCCGGCCCAGGACCTGAAGCCCTGTCATAAACCAAGTCCCACTATATTCGCCAGGACGGGCTTTCCGGACCGGATCCATGCCTGCAGAGCCCTGGTGCTGATCCTCAGCGCGTTCACGTCGAAACGAGGGTGGGCAGGTCGGCACCGTGACCGGCGATGGCGCCTGTGATACCTGCCGCTGCCGTAGTGTAATCCTGGAGCGCGGCGGCACGGTGGTCATACCCATGCGCAGGAGCAGGCGGTGATGGCGGGAGGACTGCACCGCCGCCAGGCCCGCTACGGGATGTTCAGCGCCATGCAGCGTCCTGGCCGGGCCCCGTTGGAACGGATATCATGCCCGAAGTCGGGTCAAAGCGAAGATAAGGTGCCTCAAGGTATTCGGTGAGCGCATCACGCGACCCGGCCCCCCAGACAGCCGAAGTCCAGACCCAGATCGCGCTCAGGAATCGTTTCAATGCACGCGGCACAGCCGAGATCGAACGCGTGGCCTGAACTCAAACGGAAGGGGGAAGACCGATCACGCCTCTTCTTTTGCAACAAGGCCGGGGCGAAATAGTAGTGTATAATTCCGGGTTGAATCAGTTGCTCATCAGAATCTGATCCGCGAGTTTTTTCGCCCGGGTCGACTTAACTTGACATTCCAGCCAATCGCCAGTATTGGTTGCACCATCGATTATTTACAGTTGAATCTTGGTTGCTGCGTCAGAAATGCGACGCACCAGGCTCGCATCCCCTATAAAGCATCGTTCAAAAATACCTGCTTCGCATTCGCGTGGCAGATCTGTAACGCTTATGAGGGGGTTATCATGGCCACTGGCACGGTAAAATGGTTCAATTCGACCAAGGGGTTCGGTTTCATCCAGCCAGATAACGGCGGCGATGATGCTTTCGTTCACATTTCCGCAATCGAACGGTCTGGCCTTCGCGAGCTCGTGGAAGGGCAGAAAGTCGGCTACGATCTGGAGCGCGACAGCAAATCCGGCAAAATGTCGGCCTGCAACCTGCAATCAGCTTAATTTTTCGGGTTTTCGCTGTATCCGGTATCAGCCGGATTTGCGAGAACCCTATCCGTGAAGGTCGGGCATCATGTCCGGCCTTTTTGATTTCGGGCTGTCGAATTAATCAGAAAGATCAGTCATGACCGAAGCAATCAGTAAGCCCAGACAACAGGCCGAAGCGGCGTTTGCGCAAGTTCAGACCCAGTTTCTCGCGCGGCAACGGGCTTTTGATGATCTTGACAGCATTACCGCGGACCGCGACGAGAAAACACGTCGCCTCCGGGCGGCAAGGCTTGAAAAAGCGCAAAGTGATGCGCTCGTTGCCAGATCTGAAGCGAAATCAAAACGCGCCTGATTTTTTTTAATCTGCGCGGCGACCTGCAAACCACCTTCATAAAAATGAGAAAAAATGCGAAATAAAGAGTTCTCTGACCGTCGCGGAAATGCAGCATCTGCCAAAGCTGCGACACTTGAGGCATTTCGGGCCGCGCAAATCGCCGCCGCTCCGGAAAAGGCCGCCAGACTGGCGGAACGTGTCTCTGTTGCGGAGGCTCGCGAACAGCGCCGCGAGCAGCGCGATCGTACAAAGCTCGAAGAACAACAGAGGCTTGCCGATGAAGCCGCCGCTTCAGAGGCCGCAAAGCGCGCCGCTGAGGTGAGCGAGGTTGTGCTTCGGAAAGCTAATCTGGATGAGCGTATTGCCCGTGTTGTTGCCGATGAAGCAACGCGCAAGTCAGAGCGCGATCTCCGCTATGCGAAGCGCAAGGCCGCTGCTGCCGCCTGATCAATCCATTCAGCTGCGAAAACCAGCCTGGCTCTTCTGTCCGCAGAGCATCTTTGGTCAGGTTTTCAGGTCCGGTTTATTTTCCCTGTGGGCCCTTCGGCGCGGCGATCCTGCCGGGCTGAGGCCTCGCCCAATACTGGCCTCCATCGGTGAACACGGCAGGGCACGCCGGTAGTCCCGGCTACCGACATAACCCATGGCGATGTCGTCCTCGGTCACGCCGATCATGCGATATTGGAGCCCGGCCTGATCCTGTGGGCACTTTTGGGATCAGCGCCGGACGCAGCCGGGCCTGGGATACCGGGTAATGACTGCCCGCCCGCCCAAGGATACCGGGATTTCCGTGAGACTCTCTGTCAGGTCGCCATCAACCAGGCACCGGCTACGGGCGCTTCAGTCTCTCTCAGATCACTTAGCGAACCCAATTTGATCCGGATTTAAGCGCATTATTTCCGGAGATCACGTGGTCTGCGGGGCGCCCAAACGAAAAAAAACCGCCCCCTGCGTTCAGGGGCGGCTCTGACCTCTCGTTTCAAACCTCAGGCGACGAGGGTTTCTGATCTGAACCCGGCAGAACTGGCTGCCGCAAGGAAGGCCCGCCTGGCGGAGCCAACGCTCCCGAGGCATGCCATGGCGGCCTCGATCCGGGTAAGCGCCGTGGTCCGCGCGTCGTCTTCGACCGGCCAACGCTTGCGAAGCCAGTACCGCGCCTGTTCGATTGTGGTGAATTTCTGAATATCACCCTGGGGGGTGACGGCGATGTGCAGGGGTTTACCCCAGTCTGTTTCTATCATCCTGCTTATATGGAGACTGCCCGGGCTGATTGCAACCGGCCGGTTTCTTCCGAGGGGATGCGGGCAGGAAGATCCGGGATTTGCCACAGGCAAGCTTTTGTGGTAAGAATCGCCTGCATCTACGTTTTTGAACCCTGATCCATTCGGCGCAGTTTTCGATAATCGCTTGTGCCGGGCTGTCACTTCCTGTGGGCGGCATGTATCAGAAAAGGATATCACGATGGCCAATGGCACCGTGAAATGGTTTAACGCAACCAAAGGCTTCGGCTTCATCGCTCCTGAGGGTGGCCGTAAGGACGTGTTCGTTCACGTCACCGCACTGGAACGCGCTGGCATCCGTGGCCTCGACGATGGTCAGGCAGTGACCTTCGACATCGAAGCAGGCCGCGATGGCCGCGAATCGGCGATCAACATCAAGCTCGCCTGATATTTTTTTGATCCGTTCAGTTGTGACGGATCTCCGAGACGAACCACGGCCCATCCTGAAACGGCAATCTGCTCAGCCGAAATCGCCGATCCTGCGCCGGTCTTGCTGGCGTTTACTGCTCGGGCCGAATCGCAAACGCGGTTAAAATGGTGGAAGGTCGGAAGACAGAAAAGACGCCCGGAGGACAATACTCCGGGCGTTTCTGCGTATGGGGCGGACGTTTTCCGCCTGATCTGTCCGCCAATGAGCTGGCAGCTGGCTGCACTGGAGACGTCATTGACCAATTTTTCCCAGAAAACGCCATTCAATCTCGCCGAACATCTGGCCCGCCCGGCGACTCCCGCGGAAATCCAGAGGGCAACGGCGGCCCGCAAGAAGCACAAGGATTTCATGGCAGGTCTTGAGGCCGAGCGAAACAAAGAGGCGCTTCGGCGCAAGGCCTGACCTCAGAATCCCTTAAAGCGAACGGTTTCAATTTCGGGCGGTCCGGCTTTTCGTCCGGGACGCGCTCTGCGGTCGCTGCCGCGCGGCGCTTTCTGTCGGGAGGGCGCATGTTCTGGCGGGGTGCTTTGCTGCCGGACCAGCCTGCCGCTCCCTGTTGCCTGAGGATGCCGCGACGAACTTCGCGGCCACAGGCCTGGAATGGGCAGCCAGGGCCGGTCTTGCCGCAAAACACACCGGAAGTCCTGAAAGCGGGCGCTGCAGCGTCGAAGGGCCCATCATGCCGCCCAGACCAGGGCGCATAGATCCTCACGGCCCTCGCACAACGTGCCTCCCGGAGGAGGGGGCGTCACAAGCAGGTGACAAGGTGGCGCGTGATGGCGTAACGTTGCCCTCCCCAGAGGGAGCGCCCGATGCCTGCCGATCTGCTTGCCGCTGCTGCCAATATGTCTGTTGCCGTGGCCTGCGGCGCGCTGATCGGAATGGAAAGACAGATCCGGCAGCGCAAAGCCGGGCTGCGGACCAACGCGCTGGTCGCCCTTGGGGCGGCGGCCTATATGGTGTTTTCCACCCTGATCGACGGCGATATGAGCCCCAGCCGTGTGGCGGCGCAGGTGGTCAGCGGGATCGGCTTTCTGGGCGCCGGGATCATTTTTCGTGACGGGGCCAATGTCCATGGCCTGACCACCGCAGCGACGCTTTGGTGCGCCGCAGCAGTGGGCCTGCTCGCGGGCGGAGGCCACTGGGATTACGCTCTGGTTGCCACGGGGCTGGTGGTTTTCGTGAATTTCGCGCTGCGGCCATTTGTTCAGTGGATGAAGCGTCGGATGGGGGCGGCGGGCGGCGGACATCGGCCATTCACTGTGAGGGTTCTTGTCCCGGCGGTGCAGGAGGCGCAAGCCCGCAGCCTGCTTTTGGGCACGCTCGCGCTGAGCGGGCTGCATCTGACGGGGATCGAGCTGCGCGAGTCGGGCGACGCAGTGGAACTGATTGCCACCGTCAGTGGTGATGCGACTGTCGAAACCCGGCTGGAACAGGCGGTGCAACGCATCGCGGCCGAGCCGGGGCTGTTGCGGCTGCGCTGGTCGGCCCCGGAAGAGGGCTAGGACGCACAGGTCGGGGCCGCCAGACCCTCCCGCTTCGGACGCAAACACGTCATGTTCATTCTGGGAGAGATGTCGGATCGTCCCGAAGCGGCAAACACCCTCCTGAAACGCCTCAAAGTGCTGATGGGCTTCGCGGTGGATATGGACATTATTCCGCACAATCCGCTCACTGGCCTCAAAGGCTTCAAGAGCACCAGCGACGGTTTTCACACTTGGACCGAGGAAGAAATTGCGGCCTTTGAAGATCGGCACCCGATAGGCTCTACGGCCCGGCTGGCCATGACGCTCATGCTTTGCACGGGGCAACGCCGATCTGATGCGGTTCGGACGGGCTGGCAGCACGTCAAGGACGGGCTTATCACCGTGCGGCAGCAAAAGACCCAGGCCACGCTGGCGATACCTTTGCACCCGGATCTAAGAGCGGTGTTGGATCAGACGCCAAGGGCCAACCTGACTTTTCTTCTGACCGAGCACAGCAAGCCCTTCACGACGAACGGCTTCGGCAACTGGTTGCTGGCCAGGTGCGACGCGGCGGGGCTTCCTGCCTGTTCTTCGCTTGGGCCGCGCAAGGCATGTGCCCGCCGCCTGGCAGAGGCGGGATGCAGCAATCAGGAGATCAAGGCAATCAACCGGGCACGAGACAGAAGCCGAGGTGACACAATACACCAAAGCCGCCGATCAGAAGACGCTGCCGCAACACGCCATGGGCGAGCTGATCGAACTCGAACCCAAACAACAATCTGCTAACCCCTCCGAAAAGGTTAGCAACCCAAAGGGATAAATCTTTGATAATCTTGGGAGAGTTTGCAGAAGTGGCAGCCCGTAGGGGAGTCGAACCCCTCTTTTCAGGTTGAAAACCTGACGTCCTAACCGATAGACGAACGGGCCACTTTCTTCTTCGCCGCTGTTCTTTTTCGTCCCAGCGTCTCTGTGAGGCGGTGTTTAGTCGGCGCTCACAGGATGCACAAGAGGAAAAATAACAAAATTCTCAATCAGCTGCTGCGGCATCCTCCAGACGCAGCTGAACCCTGGATTTTCCGCCCCAAGTGTTGATCTCCAGGCGGCCCGCAAGGTGGAACAGCCGGTGACCGCTATTCTCCAGTTGTGGCCCCAACGGGCCGTCAAAAGCGCCAAAAGCCATGATCTCGGGGCCCTGAGCCCGGCCCCGGATGGTGAGCTTCAGATGGGTGGTTCCGATTCTTCTGCCCTGAACTGCGACCGAGGGAATCACAAATCGCGGTGACGGTGCTGAGGCTCCAAAGGGACCGGCCTGCGCGATCTGTTCGACAAATTCAACATTGGCTGCCTCGGGCAAAAGAATGCTGTCGATCCGAAGGGGCTCGGGGCCGGTTCCGCCGGCGCCCTGCCGCGACAGCAACTCGCCGAGTCGCATCATGGCGGGTTCCAGCATGGCGCGGGTCAGGCTGAGTCCTGCCGCCATTTTGTGGCCGCCGCCTTTCTCCAGCAGCCCCTCGGCGGCGATGCGGTGGATCGAGGCGCCGAGATCCACCCCCGGCACGGAGCGGGCGGAGCCCTTGCCGTGATCTCCGTCGAAGCCGATCACCACAGCCGGCCGGCCGGTCGCCTCTTTCAGCCGTGCGGCGACGATGCCGACGACGCCGGGATGCCAGCCATCCCCTGCGGCCCAGACCAGCGGCCCCTCTGTGCCGCGCGCCTCGGCCTGCGCGAGGGCCTCCTCACGCACCCGGTCGGTGATCTCGCGACGTTCCGTGTTCAGATCATCCAGCCGCCTGGCCAGAGCCAGAGCCTCGGTCTCGCTGGCGGTCGCAAGCAGCCTCGCGCCAAGATCCGCCTCGCCGATCCGGCCACCGGCATTGATGCGCGGGCCCAGCAGAAAGCCGAGCGCATAGGCCGTCGGCGCCTGATCCATGCGGGCAATATCGGCAAGCGCGCGCAGGCCCACCCTGTCGCGTCGCGCCATCACCCGGAGGCCCTGGCGGACAAAGGCACGGTTCACGCCTGTCAATGGGGCAACATCCGCTACGGTTGCGAGGGCTACGAGATCGAGAAACCCCATAAGATCCGGGCCCTTGTGGCCTGCGTCCCGCAGCTGGCGCCCGGCTTCGACCAGCATGAGGAAGACGACCGCTGCGGCGCAGAGATGGGCAAGGCTGCCATCCTCATCCTGGCGGTTCGGGTTCACCACCGCGATCGCCTCCGGCAGGGTTTCGGCTCCAAGGTGGTGATCGAGGATCACAACATCGGCGGGCCGGGCAGCGGCCACAGGATCATGGCTCAGCGTGCCGCAATCGACGCAGATGATCAGAGTATGGTCGCGCGCAAGCGCCTGCATCGCGGGTATATTAGGGCCATACCCCTCGTCGATGCGGTCGGGAATGTAGAGGGTCGCCTGATGCCCCATTTCGCGCAACCAGATCAGGAGCAGCGCCGCCGAAGACCCGCCATCGACATCATAATCGGCGAAAACCGCGATTCTCTCGCGCCGCTCAAGTGCGGTCAGAAATCTCGCTGCCGCTTTCTCCATATCCTTCAGCCGGCGTGGATCGGGCAGGAGATCGCGCAGCTGCGGATTGAGAAAGGCCTGGACATCTTCGGCGGCAACGCCCCGGGCGGTCAGAATGCGACAAAGCGGCAATGGCAGGCGGGTCTGTTGCCCCATCGCCTCGGCAAGCCGTTCTGCGCCTGCGTCAGGTCCAACCCAGCGACGCCCGTTCAGAGAGGCCGCGACACCCAGAAATGCATGATCTTGTGACATGCCTCATGGCTGGCGGAAAACGGGGCCGGGTTCAAGGGCGTTCCGGGAGGTCCTGCGATCTCGGTCATCTCTGGTGCGGCGACGGACGCCTGCTGCGGGGACAAGTGGAGGCAATCGCGCCTGTTTGTGTTTTAGAGGCAATGGGATGGATCAACGGTTCACACTTGGATGACACAGAGACGTGTCAGACGGTCCGATCTGTGACCGTGCAGCCCGCACCTGACCGGGGGCATCATGCCCAAGCAATCTCATCTGTTCGGCGGCGGGCACGTGTTCTGCTCGCGCAAACGGGGGCACGGATTGTCGACGCCTATCGACGTGCTGCCGCTGTTTCTGCGCACCGGGACCCGATCAGAAGCCTATAATATCTCTCGCAAATTTACCGTTGAGAGTGCCCGCATATCCGATGCCATGGCCCGCAATCTGATCTCTGTGGAGGCTGCCGGGAAATGGCTGTCCATGTTATCACCGAAGACCTTGCCCGAAATCTCTGCAACTGCGGCCCCGGCTGATCGCAGTGTTCGATCCGTTGCGCCTTGCGGCCACAAGACGGCTCAATGGCGGGCTATTGGATAGGCGCAGGCAGGAACGCAAACAACTGGTCAAAGATGATGGCAGGCCTGAACTGATCCCAAAGGCGATGGAGGAGCTGCACTTCCCTGAGGAGGGGCGCCTGGTTTGCCCGGAACGCCGTTCTGTCCTTTGCCGATGACCGCAAGATCGACTGGCACAATATCGCGCTCGCGGTCTGCCGCATAGATTGCAACACAGAACGCCCGCCAAAGCGCACCGGCTGGCAGACCCCAGCAGGGTTTGTGAGGTCCGTCACCCTCAACGGGGCTGAGGCTGCGCAACCCGCAAAACTCCGCGCAATCGCCCAATGCCCGAGCCGCCCAGACAGGCAAAGCTCAAGCTATGTGTCTCGCTCGCGCTGGATAAAAGCAGGGGGCGAGGTCAGTTGAGATCGATGGAAAGCCACGACGGCACAGGACTGCTCATACGGTCCCCATAGTGGGCACTTTGAGTGCCGATCGGGGGCCGCCATTCGCCGCGGATTGACAGGCGGAGGAGCGAAGAGCGCGATCCGGGCCTGATCCGGTCGCGCCTAGGCCAGATCTCCTGTCGGAGCGCCATCGGAAAGTTCCAGAGACAGATGAAAATGGCATTCACCTGTCTCTAAATATCCCGGGGGGATTCTCCCGCAGGGAGAAGGGGGGCTGGCCCCCCTGGTCCGGTTTACCGCAGCGGGCTGCGATAGGACATGCGCCGCACCGACCCGGTTTTTGACCGCATCAGGATCGTCTCGGTCGTCACCCAGCCCGGTTCGCGCTTGATGCCCGAAAGGAGCGAGCCCGAGGTCACGCCGGTCGCCGCAAAAATCACATCAGCGCGCACGAGGTCGTCGCGGGTATAGACGCGGTCGAAATTGGTGATACCGGCCTTGCGGGCGCGGGATTTTTCATCCTCGTTGCGGAAGAGGAGCTTGCCGAAGAACTGCCCGCCCATGCATTTCAGCGCGGCGGCCGCCAGCACACCCTCGGGTGCGCCACCCGACCCCATATAGATGTCGATGCCGGTCACTTCCGGTTCGGCGCAATGCATGACGCCGGCCACATCGCCATCGGTGATCAGCCGGATCGAGGCGCCGGTCGACCGGATTTCTTCGATCAGGGCTTCATGGCGCGGGCGCTCCAGCACGCAGGCGGTGATGTCTTCGGTCGAGACGCCTTTCGAAGCCGCGAGCGCCGAGATCCGCTCGGAGGGCGTCATGTCCATCGTCACCACGCCGGGGCGGTAGCCGGGGCCGACGGCCAGCTTTTCCATATAGACGTCGGGTGCATGGAGAAGGGTGCCGCGCGGTGCCATCGCGATCACGGTCAGCGCGTTCGGCATGTCTTTTGCGGTCAGCGTGGTGCCTTCCAGCGGGTCGAGCGCGATATCCATTTCCGGCCCGTTCCCGGTGCCGACCTCTTCGCCGATGAACAGCATCGGCGCCTCGTCGCGTTCGCCTTCGCCGATCACCACGACGCCTTTAATATCAAGCGTATTCAGCTGATCGCGCATGGCATTGACCGCAGCCTGGTCGGCGGCTTTTTCGTCGCCGCGCCCGATCAGATGGGCCGAGGCCAAAGCGGCGGCCTCTGAAACGCGGGCAAGGCCCAGTGAGAGCATACGGTCCTGGAACTGAGCCTGATCGGCCATTTTGCGGATATCCCTGATGGCGTGGAGTTAACCCGAGGCTTAGCCGCCACCGCCGCCTGCCGCAAGCGCGGTAGCGCTAAAGCGGAGGCGGCGGCGTATTTTCAGACTTCTTCGATGCGGATCGCGACGGGGGTCCCGACCAGGACGCCGGTCACGCTGAATTGCGCCAGCGCATGGCTCACATCGGCGGGGGCCGCCTTATGGGTGACGATCAGCACAATCGCATCGCCGTCATCGGCATCGGGCTGGTTGATCTGGCGCATCTGGTCGATGGAGATCCCGGCCTCGCCGAGGCAGGTTGCGACCTTGGCCAGCGCACCGGGTTTGTCCTGGAGCCGCATCCTGAGGTAATAGGGCGCGGGCGTCGCAGAACGTGCCGCCACCGGATCGGTCAGCTGCCCGGCGGGGATGCCGAAGACCGGCCGGCGGTAGCCGCGCGCGATATCGATCACATCGCCCATCACCGCGCTTGCGGTCGGGCCTTCGCCGGCACCGGCGCCGCGCATCACGATCTGGCCGACCGCGTCGCCTTCGAGCACGACCATATTCGTGCCGCCCTGGAGCTGGCCGAGCGGGCTTTCCGCCGGCACGAGGCACGGGGTCATGCGCTGTTCCAGGCCGCGCCCGGTCATCTGCGCCACGCCCAGCAGCTTGATATGATAGCCCATATCATCGGCGAGGTTGATGTCGTCGATCGAGACATTGCCGATCCCCTCCAGCTCGACCTTGTCAAAGCTGACACGGGTGCCGAAGGCGATGGCAGCCAGGAGCGAGAGTTTATGCCCGGCGTCGATCCCTCCGACATCGAGGTTCGGATCGGCTTCGAGATAGCCCAGCTGGCGGGCTTCCTCGAACACGGTCTCATAGGGCAGGCCAGCCGATTGCATCCGGGTCAGGATGTAATTGCAGGTGCCGTTCATCACGCCCATGACGCGTTTGATGCGGTTACCGGCAAGGCCCTCGGTCAGCGCTTTGATCACCGGGATACCCCCGGCGACAGCCGCCTCGAACCGCAACGCAGCACCGGTTTTTTCGGCCAGTTCCGCCAGCGCCTGGCCGTGATGCGCGAGCAGCGCCTTATTCGCGGTCACCACATGTTTGCCAAGCGCCAGCGCGGCTTCGGTCGCGTCTTTCGCCGCGCCCTCATGGCCACCCATCACCTCGATGAAAACATCGACATCATCGCGTTTTGCGAGCTGAACGGGGTCGGTCTCCCAAGCGTAGCCCGAGAGATCGGCATCGCGGTTTTTTTTCGGGTCACGGGCTGAAACGGCGGTGATCACCAGCGGGCGCCCGCCGCGCGCGGCAAGGGTTTCGGCCTCGCGCCGGATGATTTTCACCACGCCGATGCCGACAGTGCCGAGGCCGGCAATCCCAAGGCGGAGGGGTCCGGTTTCAGACGGCGTGCTCGACATGGGAGGCCTCATATTGCTGTTCCGCCCAGGGTGTTAGCCCAAGGCCTTGCCGGGCGCAACGGCGGCGATAGGGCTCAGGCCCGGCCTGCCGCGATGGCCGCGGCCAGGCGGGCACGGGTGGCCGGGTCAAGCACCGGTCCCTGCATCAGCCTGGCGCGGTTTTGCAGCCGGGCGGCGCGGGCGGCCAGAGCCTCACCGGTTGACGCCGAGATGCGCCCGGATGGCGCCTGCGCCAGCACGTCGTCCATCGGCAAAAGCGAGGGCGGTGCGCCGGAGGCCTCGGGCAGGGGGCCGAGCTCGGGGAAGGGCGCGCAGCCCAGAAGCGCGATGAGCGGAAGAAAGATCGGAAGGCGTGTCATCTGCGGGCTTGCCTGGCGGGTGAAGGAGGGCGGGTGAAGGGGAAGGCGGGTGAGGGAGGCGCGGGCGCACGCGCCGGATCTGTGGCGGACACTAACCCGACTGCGCGCCCCGCGAAAGCCCGCCTGCCACATTCGCCGACGAGGCAAGCGAAGATGCGAAAGGCCGCGCGTGGATGCGCGCGGCCTTTCGCAGAGACAGAGCGGGCCCGACGCCTTTCAGCTCGCCGCGCTCTCGCAGGGCGTCATGTTTTCGCTCAGGCAGACACTGAGGTAGAAGCGCGGCTTCGTCACGATGAAATTGCGGAAGTCTGACACCGGTATGCCGACATCGAAGGCCGGATAGTATTTGGTCCAGGTCTCAAGGATAACGGTCGACTCGCCGGAATTCATCACCGGGATCAGATGGCGGAGGTCGTTGTTCACGTCACTCGCTGTCAGCGGGGTCTTCTTTCCATTGGGCGAGCGCGAGAAAATCAGGGAATATCTGCCGGTTTCTCTGATCTCGTCATAGATCCATCTGACCGATGTGATGCGCATCGAGATGACGTTCGGGCGCTCCATCAGCCCCTCCATCACGGTTTCCATGCCGTTGATGAAGTTCATGTCCACCTCCTTCTGACGCGAGACCAGATCGGCCACGGCATAGGCGGCCTTCTGGCCTTCATTGATGGTGCGCCAGGTATCCCACCAGACAACCAGGGCCATAATGGTCCAGGTCATCAGGGGCAGCACAATGAGGAATTCGGTCATGATGACACCGGATTCGTCCCTGGCGAACTGCCGCAATTTTTTACGGGACAGGAAAAACATTACGCGCATCTCCTCAGATCGGTTCGGTCACAACGACCGTTGCGCTGGCCAGTTCATATTTTCCGGTGGCCGAGTCCTTGGTCAGACGCATCGAGAAATAGGTCGAAGGGAAAATTGGATCCTCAAGCGCGCAGACGCGGATCAGCATGATCCGGTTCTGGTCATGAGCCTCGTCCGGAACCGTGCCGGGAATCGGCGAGACCAGGGGATCGTTGCGGTCGCCACAGAACACCCGAAGCTGGCCGGTCCGGGGATCAAAGCGCGACGGAAGGGTCCAGGGCGTGGTGCTTGTGTTGACCGGCTCGATCCAGACCTTCAGGTTGTTCTTGCAATCCGCCACTGCAAGCGTGAACTGGCAGACCCGGTTCCGGATCTGTTCAGCATCCATACTCCGCATATGGCCGAGCCGGTAATCGCGGATCGCGATATCGAGACCACGATCAAGCATGGCGCTGCGCACCATGAAGAGGCCGGCCTCCATCGAAGCCATGAAAAGCATCAGCAGGACCGGCAGGCAGAAGGCGAGCTCGATCGAAGCCACGCCGTCTTCGCGACGCCAGAGACGGCGCAGGCGACGACCGACAGAAAAGGACCTGGATTTCATTGCGTCAGCTTCAATTGGCTAAGATTGGTTGCGATCAGGCGGAACGCGTCCTGGATCTTCGCTGTTTCGGTTACGTCGAAGTAATAGGTCGAAGCCGGGGTAGAGGTGCAGCTCTGGATGGCGGCCTTGCCGGCATTGGGAGCCTGAAAGGCGATGCCATAGACCAGAACTCCGGCATTGCGGGCGGCGGCGCAGTTGGAGGCCAGACGGCTGTTCATCGTCGCTGCATCGGCATAGGTTGTGTAGAGAGTACTCCGCACACCTTTGTAGACGTTTTCGCGGTTGGTGGTGTTGTTTGCCCCGAGCGGACGGCCGAAGAACTGGCGCACTGCATAGTTCATCCTGACTGAGGCCCAGACTTCCTGCCAGGTTGCGATATAGGCGGGGTCAGAGGGTCGCACGATCCGGTTCGGACTGTAGCACCCGGTATCTGTCAGGCCGAGCGGACGGTTCTGCCATGATCCCGTCGAGGGGACCCAGAAAGGTTTGCTGTTACAGACATTTGATCCGACCTTGCTTGCAAAGAAGACGGACCATTCGCCCGCGGTGGAACGCCAGATCGTGGCGGTATCAGTCGAATCCACTTTGGCGCTATTAGGGCGATAGGAAAAGCGGATGGTCGCCGGGCCGGTCTTGAAACCATCGGCGATGCGGTTATGGGCCACATGCTCGCCATCGGTCATCAGCACGATCACTTTGAGCGCGTCTTCATCGGTAGAGCTCGCGCTGTTATAGGCAAAGGGGCGCCCGTCCATATCGTCGTCCATCACGCGATGAAAGATCAGGGAATCGTAGACGTCGCGCGCGGCGGGATCCAACAGGGCCGTGGCCCAACGCATTCCCAGAAGGATCGAGGTATTGCCGCTGGCCTGCAATGCCCGGATGCCGGCTTTCGCCCTGGTGATGCTTTTGGTCGGCAGCGTGATCTCTGTCGTGGTGCTGGGGTTGCACCAGCGTTTTGCGGCGGTGTTCTCGATAGTGGCCTCGCCCGAGGTCCGCCAGTTGAAATAGCTGTCATTGGCGGAAGATGTGTTCTCTGTATCCGCTGCGGTCATCAGCGGCATTTCCAGAGATGTCGACAGGGCCAGAGTCTGGAAGATGTTGTTCCTGTCGGTCCCGATCGGGAGCTCGACGCAGTTCGAATGCCGGACCCCGTGCAGATCGCGGATATTGTAGCGCGCCCGCAATTCATCGCCCAGGTTCACCTGCGCGTTATAGGGGATGACACCGATTGAGATGCGGTTCTCGTCATCCGAGGCCTTCACCTGGTCGATGAAATCCGCCGCAGCCACACGCAGGTTGTTGATCTTGGCACCAGCCATCGAGCCCGACACGTCGAGCACCAGCATGATCTCGATATCGGTGATCTTCTGCTCAGCCACCGAGGTGTTCACCGTCTCGAGGGTTGGAATATTCATGAGATTCATGAAGATGTTATGCGACAGCACATCGGCGCGCGCTTCGACCACGCGGTAATTCATCCCGTCATCGAGACGTACATAAGCAAGATTGTCGGGAAGGCCCGCCTTCCTGAAATAATCGGCGACAATAAACCGCGCTCTCGCCTCGCGCGTGGTATAGACGTCGTCGGTCCTGAGGGCCGAGTTCATATTGGCAACCGCCAGTGTCGCCCGGTCGAGCGTATTCTGTACCGCGACACGCTGGGTCTCGAAACGCATCACATCGACAGCGATGCCGCCAAGAAGGATCATCAGGAAGAAGAAGAACACCATGACGGCCCCTATGGAGCCGTGCTCTTCCAGCGTGAATCTCTGCATCTGGCGCGAAAGGCGCACGGACAGGTCCTCAAATGCCTTCTTCTTCATATAAATACGTCCCTGTTGCCCCGGTTCGCACATCAGCCCGGTTCGTTTACCACTAAAAATCCATCCCCCCGGCAGCTGGTACCATCCTGCGGAACATAACAGCGGACCGGGGGCGCTCTGACCCACGGTGAAACTGCTTCAATCATCAGGCTGAAATGTGGCGGAGCTTCGTTCCGGCCCGGGTTTTCCGGTGGCAAAGAAACGATGTTCCTGCCCAAATTTGGATTGTGCGGAGAGAGAGAACAGCGCCGCGCAACCCGAGGGAGGTTTTTCGCACATTAACCCTTAACAAAACGCCTGCTGATACGAATCACATTGACGAAAAGACGCTGCAACCAGTCCAGGTCTGACTGTTTTTTGATCATTCTGGCCCTTGGGTCAGGCGGAAAGACCGGTCACCTTGGGATAACATGGCGGCAGGCCATGGCTGACCCTGGAGGAACATGACGATGCTGCAGACCGCCGACGAACCGAGCTTTCGCGATTCCGTCGATCTGATGTTCAGCCGCGCGGTGCGGCTGATGGATCTTTCTCCGGGGCTGGAGCAGAAGATCCGGGTCTGCAACTCGACCTATACGGTGCGGTTTGGCGTGCGGCTGCGCGGCAAGATCGAGACCTTCACCGGCTATCGCTCGGTCCATTCCGAACATATGGAACCGGTCAAGGGCGGCATCCGCTATGCGCTTTCCGTTCATCAGGACGAGGTCGAGGCGCTGGCGGCGCTGATGACCTATAAATGCGCCCTGGTCGAGACGCCTTTCGGCGGATCGAAAGGCGGGCTTTGCGTCGACCCGCGCCAGTGGGAGGAGCATGAGCTGGAGCTGATCACCCGCCGTTTCGCCTATGAACTCATCAAGCGCGACCTGATCCATCCGGCACAGAACGTGCCGGCGCCTGACATGGGCACCGGCGAGCGTGAGATGGCCTGGATCGCCGACCAATATGCGCGGATGAACACAACCGATATCAACGCCAAGGCCTGCGTCACCGGCAAGCCCCCCCATGCCGGCGGCATCCAGGGCCGGGTCGAGGCGACGGGGCGCGGCGTGCAATATGCTTTGCGCGAATTTTTCCGCCATCCGGGCGATGTGGCACTGACCGGGCTGAAAGGCGGCCTCCAGGGCAAGACCGTGATCGTCCAGGGGCTTGGCAATGTAGGCTATCACGCGGCGAAATTCCTCTCGGGCGAGGATGGCTGCAAGATCATCGGCATCATCGAACGCGATGGCGCGCTGACCGATGAAAAGGGCCTTGATGTCGATGCGGTGCGCGACTGGATCGCCCGCAATGGCGGGGTAAAGGGCTTCCCCGGCGGCAATTTCATCGAGGATGGCGCCTCCGTGCTGGAAGCCGCATGCGATATCCTGATCCCTGCCGCGATGGAGGGGGTGATCAACAAGTCGAATGCCGACCGCATCCGCGCGCCGCTGATCATCGAGGCGGCGAATGGCCCGATCACCTTTGGCGGCGACGAGATCCTGCGCCATAAGGGTAAGATAATCATCCCCGATATGTATGCCAATGCCGGTGGTGTGACGGTCAGCTATTTCGAATGGGTCAAGAACCTCTCGCATATCCGCTTCGGCCGGATGCAGCGCCGGGCGGAAGAGGCGCGCTCGCGCCTGCTGGTCGAGGAACTGGAGCAGCTCTCGGCTGACAAAGGCCTTGGCTGGACGCTGTCGGATGACTTCAAAGAGCGCTTCCTGACCGGCTCGGACGAGCTGGCCCTGGTGCGTTCGGGCCTCGATGACACGATGCGTACGGCCTATCAGTCAATGCGCGAGGTCTGGCATGGCCGCGAGGATGTCGAGGATCTGCGCACCGCCGCCTATATCGTTGCCATTGACCGCGTGGCCAAGACTTACCGGTCCAAGGGGCTCTGACCGGGGTCTGATGGATCTCTGACAGCGGGGCCGGGCATCACGCCCGGCTCCTTTTCGTTGTTCTGGCGCTACATGGTCCCCGGGACCTGTTGTGATCGCGGGGGCAGGGCGAAGGCATTGCTGACTGCGGATGTCGGCAAGGGCCTCCAGCAATCCGGCGCTGCTGATATGCCAGCGACAGAAGTCGCCTGATCGCGACCATCAGCCCCGGACCTCTGGTATCAGGCAGGATCCTGAACCCGATCATGCTCCGGGTGAAGGCAATCTGGTGGCGGCATTCATGGAGGCTTTGCTGAATGGCCTCGGCGTGTTTTGCAGGCTCTCCCCGGCAGATCAGCCATAGTCAGGGCCGATGACGCAGACCTTATCCGCTGCGGCGACCGGTTTGCGTGCTGCGGGCGGCGACTGCCACTGACTTTCATCCTGCGCCAGCGTGAAATTCCGTCCGGACATCATCAGCCGACCTGACACATCGCCGACCGGTCTGTGCCAGGCGGTGAGCCTCGCATCTGAGGGGATGCCAGTATTGCTGTTGGCTGCAATCATAACCTGGCTGCCGCCAGCCAGCAGCGCGGGCAGAAGCCGGCGCAGCCATCATAAAAACGGCCCGGGCGCGGCAAAACAAGGCGGCGCCAGACAAAAGCGATCCCGGTTCCGGTCCATGGCAGAATTCCGGCTTAGCCGCAGTCCCGCTCCCGGTCTGGCAGGGGGAAACGCCCGGGCCGCGCCTCGCGCCCGGCAAAACCAGGCGTTGCCCGCCACCATGCCAGAGCCCGGGCGTTGTAATTCTGCCGGCTTCGCTGTCTGATAGGGGCAGAGATTCCCGAGGTGTCTGATGCGTTACTCCGGCTGGAAAGTCATTCTTGAGGGGCTGCGCGGCAATCGCGGCTGGAAGCCGGTCTGGCGCCAGCCCGAGCCAAAGCCGCATTATGACGCGGTGATCATCGGCGGCGGCGGTCACGGGCTGGCAACCGCGTATTATCTCGCGAAAAACCACGGCATGACCAATATTGCGGTGCTGGAAAAAGGCTATCTCGGCGGCGGGAATATCGGGCGCAACACCACCATCGTGCGGGCGAATTACTTTCTGCCCGGCAATTCCGAATTCTACTCACACAGCCTGAAGCTCTGGGAGGGGCTGGAGGCCGATCTCAATTACAACGTGATGCACAGCCAGCGCGGGCTGATCAATCTCTTCCATTCCGACGGCCAGCGCGATGCTTTCGTGCGGCGCGGCAATGCGATGATCAACCAGGGCGATGATGCGGTGCTGCTGGACCAGGACGGCGTGCGCGATCTGCTGCCTTACCTTGATTTCGAACAGACCCGCTTTCCGATCTATGGCGGGCTGTTGCACCCGCGCGGCGGCACTGCGCGCCATGATGCGGTGGCCTGGGGCTATGCCCGCGCCGCCGACCGGCGCGGCGTCGATCTGATCCAGAATTGCGAAGTGACGGGCATCGATGTCGAGGGCGGAAAGGTGCGCGGCGTCCAGACCACGCGAGGTGTGATCCGCGCCGATAAGGTCGCGATCATCACGGCGGGGCGGTCGGGGCAGGTGGCGGCGATGGCGGGGATGCGGCTGCCGGTGGAAAGCCATATCCTCCAGGCCTTTGTGACCGAGGGGCTGAAGCCGGTGATCGACCATGTCATCAGCTTCGGCATGGGGCATTTCTACATCAGCCAGTCCGATAAGGGCGGGCTCGTCTTTGGCGGCGACCTGGATTTCTACAGCTCATATGCGCAGCGCGGCAATCTGCCGATGGTCGAACATGTGATGGAGGCCGGTATGACGCTGATGCCGATGATCGGGCGGGCAAAGGTCCTCAGGTCCTGGGGCGGTGTGATGGATATGACGCCCGACGGCTCGCCGATCATCGATAAGACCGATATCGACGGGCTGTTCCTCGATTGTGGCTGGAACTATGGCGGCTTCAAAGCGGTGCCGGCCTCGGGCTGGTGTATGGCGCATCTGATGGCCACCGGCGAAAGCCATGCGCTCGCCTGCCGCTTCCGTCTGAACCGTTTCGCGACCGGGCACCTCCTCGATGAGGAAGGCACCGGCAGCCAGCATAACCTGCATTGAGCGGGCGCCTTCATAAGATCGCCGCCCCCGGGCCGGTGATGGTGGCAGGCCCGGTTCTGGCGCGGGCTTGCGCGGATATCTGCCCGGGCGACGTGCTGCCGGACCCCGTGCATCCGCGGCCTGGCGGGGCAGGTTCCGCCTGTGCCGCGCGACGGCACCTGCGCGAGAGGGCGCGTCCGGCAGGCGGTGCGCGTGATCAGTCAGTCGGCGCCTGGCCGGCCCGGTCCCGAAGGCGCCGGGCAGAGGTGGGGGGGCAGCATACAGACCGCGCCGCATCGCCCGCGTTGAGCTTTCGCGCGGTGAGCCGGAACATCCTGTCAGACAGGCCGTCTTCGGCGCTTTGCTGCCCGAAAAGGGGCGCGTTTGACGCCGCGCCCAGCGATCAGGCCAGTGGCGCGGTACCTTCCGGGCTGTCCGGATGGGCCTGCCCCCGCGCCGTTTCCGCGACCTGTAAAGGAGTTGACTGACATGCGCCTTCTGACCGGTCTTACCCTTGCCGCCCTGTTCGCAACCTCTGCGCTGACGCAGGCCGAGGCCCGGATCCCGCAGGGCTGCTTTGCCCGTGACTATACGGCGGACCACCTCGCAAAGACCCCAAAGCAACATATCGCCTCGCTGCGGATCAGCCTCGGCCCCGACCCCTGGGGCAATGGATTTATCTCGGCCATCGTGACCGGCCGGTTCAGTGACCAAGGCCGTGCCCGCAGCGAAGGGTTCTCTGACCGCAGCTTCCGCCAGGCCGCCTTTTGCGGCGAGACCGGCGGCAAAACCACCTGCCAGGTCGAATGCGATGGCGGCAGTTTCACCATCCGCAGCGCCAGAGGCGACAGTCTCGAAATCGAGACCAGCAGTTTCACGCTGGAGGTCCCTGGTGCCGGGGACGAAGAAGGCTGTGGCGGACTCAGCGATCTGGCGGAAGCCGGCAGCGCCAAAACCACCTACCGCCTGACCCGCGCGCCGGCCTCTGCCTGCCCGCCCTGGGAGTAAACCGATGCCGCGCCTTTCATTTTCTGCCCGGAAATATCCCGGGGTGGGGCCCGCCAGGGCCGGCGGGCGTGCCCCCTTTTCCGCCCCCTTCCATCATCCCTGCCGCCCTTTGCGGAGTGCCTGACGTGAGACTGACCTGCCCCCTTTGCGGCCCGCGCGACCGCCGTGAATTCACCTATTACGGGGCGGAGGATTACCTCCACCGCCCGGGGCCGGATACCGCGCCTGATCTTTCGCCGGGCGGGGCCTGGGACAATTATCTGCATCTGCGCGACAACCCGGCCGGGCCGACCCGCGATCTGTGGTATCACGACCAGGGCTGCGCTGCCTGGCTTCTCGTCAGCCGCAACACGCTCACCCATGACATCACCGGCGTCGAGCTGGTCGCCGCCCGCAAAGGAGCGCGCGATGAGGCTTGAGGGCAAAGGCATCATCGACCGCACCCGCGAGGTGTCATTCCGCTTTGATGGCCGTGACTATCGCGGTTTTCGCGGCGATACGCTCGCCTCGGCTTTGCTCGCGAATGGGGTAAAGCTGTTTGGGCGGTCGTTCAAATATCACCGCCCGCGCGGCCTGCTGACGGCAGGCTCGGAAGAGCCTAATGCGCTGGTCGAGGTGATTGGCAAGACCTCGCGTACCCCGAATACCCGCGCCACGATGCAGGAGATTTTCGACGGGCTGGAAAGCCGCAGCCAGAACCGGCTTGGCAGCCTGCGCCATGATCTGATGGCGGTGAATGATCTTATCTCGCCCTTTCTCAGCGCCGGTTTCTACTACAAGACCTTCATGTGGCCGCGCCACTTCTGGGAAGGGCTTTACGAGCCCATCATCCGCCGCGCGGCCGGGCTTGGCAGTCTTGCAAAGGTCCATGACGAGGGCGTCTATGAGAAAGCCTGGGCGCATTGTGACCTCCTGGTGATCGGGGCGGGGCCGGCGGGGCTGATGGCCGCGCTGACCGCCGCGCGGGCCGGGGCCGATGTGATCCTCGCTGAGGAACAGCCCCTGACCGGCGGCCGCCTGATCGCCGATGGCGGGCTGATCGGCGGCGATCCGGCGGCGCAATGGGTGCATGCGGTCGAGGCAGAGCTGCGCGCGATGCCGAATGTCAGCATCATGACCCGGACAACCGTGACCGGCGCTTATGACAACGGCACTTATGGCGCGCTTGAACGCGTGGGCCTCCACCGCTCGCCCCGGCCCAATCTGCCGCGCGAATGTTTCTGGCGCATCGTGGCGAGGCGCGCGGTGCTGACCACCGGGGCGCAGGAACGCCATATCGCTTTTCCGATGAATGACCGCCCCGGGATCATGCTGGCCTCGGCGGTGCGGACCTATCTGAACCGCTTTGGGGTGGCACCGGGCAAACGTGTGACGCTGTTCGCCGCCAATGACCAGGCCCGCCAGACCGCCCGCGATCTGATGGCGGCAGGCGTCCAGGTCGCCGCGATCATCGACCCGAGGGAAGGTGTTTCGGTGGTCGAGGAGTGCCCGGTCCATGCCGGCGCGGTGGTGATCGACACCAAAGGCCGCCATGCTTTGCAGGCGATCACTGTCAGGAAAGGCTCCGAGACCTTCCGGATCGAGACCGATTGCCTTGCGGTTTCGGGCGGCTGGAATCCGGGCCTGCACCTGACCTGTCATATGAACAGCCGCCCGCGATGGTCCGAGGAGATCGCGGCTTTCGTGCCGGTCGAAGCTGCGGTGCCGGGGCTTGCTGCGGCAGGTGCTGCGAATGGGTCTTTCTCGACCCATGGCGCGCTGACGGCGGGCAGGCTGGTCGCAGAACAGGCGCTGGCGGCGCTTGATCTGCGGGCGCCGGAACTGGCCGTGCCGGCGGCGGAAGACGCGCCCTATACCCATCGCGCGATCTGGTCGGTCGAGGGCGCAAAGGGCCGCAATGGCCGCGCCTGGCTCGACTTTGCCAATGACGTCACGGTCAAGGATGTGCAGCTCTCGGCCCAGGAGAATTTCGCCAGCGTCGAGCATATGAAGCGCTACACGACGCAAGGCATGGCGCCCGATCAGGGCAAAAATTCGAATGTGGCGGCGCTGGCGGTGTTGGCGGATGCGACCGGACGGGGCATCCCGGAAACCGGGACGACCACTTTCCGCCCGCCCTATGTGCCGGTTTCCATCGCTGCGATGGGGGCGGGGGGGCGTGCGAAGGGCTTTGCGCCCGAACGCTTCCTGACCTCGGACCAGGCCTCGCGCGACCGGCTGGCGCCGATGATCGAGGCCGGGCTCTGGTATCGCCCCTCCTACTTCCCGAAACCGGGCGAGACGACCTGGCGCGAGGCCTGCGACCGCGAGGTTCGCATGGTGCGCAGTGCGGTCGGGGTCTGTGATGTCTCGACGCTTGGCAAGATCGACATTCAGGGGCCGGATGCGGGGCGGTTTCTCGATTTCGTTTATACTAATACGTTCAGTACCTTGCCGGTCGGCAAGGTCCGCTACGGGCTGATGCTGCGCGAAGACGGGCTTGTCATGGATGACGGCACATCGGCGCGCCTGTCAGAGACCCACTATCTGATGACCACCACCACGGCCGCAGCGGGCCAGGTGATGCGCCATCTCGATTTCGTGCAGCAGGCGTTTTGCGCGACATGGAAGCTGCGGCTGATTTCCGTCACCGAGGCCTTCGCGCAATTCGCCATTGCCGGCCCGAAGGCGCGCGCGCTGATCGACACGGTGCTGGATCAGCCTTTGGGCGATCTGCCCTTCATGGGGGTCCGGCCGGTCACGGTCGGCGGGGTGGAGGCGCGGCTGTTCCGTATCTCGTTTTCTGGCGAGGAAGGCTATGAGCTGGCGGTGCCGGTCGATTACGGCGAGGCGCTGTATCGTGACCTGGTCGCCCGGGCCGAGACCATGGGCGGCGGCCCCTACGGGATGGAGGCGCTGAATGTGCTCCGGATCGAAAAGGGCTTCCTGACCCATGCCGAGATCCATGGCCGGGTCTCGGCTGATGATGTCGGCCTTGGGGCCATGGTCAGCACGAAGAAGGATTGCATCGGTCGCGCGGCAAGCCAGCGCCCCGGCCTGTGGGGGCCTGATCGCGAACAGCTGGTCGGGCTGAAGGCCTCCGGGGCCATTTCTGCCGGCGCGCATCTCTTCCGCCCTGGCTTTGCCGTCGAGCGTGAGAATGACCAAGGCTATGTCACCTCGGTTTGCTGGTCGCCGACGCTCGACAGCTGGCTCGGGCTGGCTTTCCTGACCGATGGCCGTGCGCGGCATGGCGAGAGGATCCGGCTGGTCGACCACCTGCGCGGCATTGATGTGGAATGCGAAGTCACCCACCCGGTGTTCTTCGACGCGGATGGAGGGCGGATGCGTGGCTGAACTGATCGCAAAAGCGGCGCTGGACGGGCAGGGGCCGGTGACATGGGGGGGGCTGGTGCTTTCTGTGCTGCCGCCCGCGCCTGTCTGGTCGATTGCGCCCTTTCCGGGCGAGGATCTTACGCCCGCGCTGGCGACCCTCGGGCTTGAATTTCCGGCGCCGGGGCACAGCCATAGTGCCGGCGATCTGCGCCTGATCTGGACTGGGCGCGATCAGGCCTTCCTCTTCGGCGGGCGCCCGCCCGAGGGGCTGGCGGCAGCGGTGACCGATCAGTCCGGCGCCTGGACGGGCTTCTCGCTTGCGGGGGCTGGCGGCGAGGCGGCGCTCGCGCGGCTGGTCACGCCGGATCTGCGGCTCGCGGCATTCCCGGTCGGTCATGTGGTCCGGACCGGGCTGAACCATATCCCGGCAATCGTCCTGCGCGAGGGCGAGACGGAGTTTCATATCCGGGTGTTTCGGTCCATGGCACGCAGCGCCTGGGCTGAACTGGTCGAAGTGCTGGAGCATCTTGCGGCCCGTGCGGCGGCCGTGCAGGGCGGCGTATCGGCTCCGGCCAGAACAGGCTGAGGGATAAGGGAAGGGTAAATCCTTCCCTTTTTAGCCTGCGTCAGAGGAGAAAAGACTGGCGGAAACCGGCCAGTTAAAAATTCGTCACTGGCATGTCGCAGGGAGCGGGTTTAAATGCTTCCTGAATAGAGTTTTCAGGAAAGCTGAACATGGCTGCCGATGGTCAGAACCCGGTGATCGAAGACACCCCCCGTATGAATGCCCATAAAGCCCCCGATCTGCATGAGGCAGAGCCGATCCCGGCAGCGGCCCGTGCCGCGATCGAGGAGCTGCTGCAATCGGCTGACCTCTTTCGCTACAATGCGCCGAAAGACGCGCCGGTCGCGCTGCTGGAGGCCGAATTCGCTGAACTTCTGGGCGCGAAATATGCCCTCGCCGTGTCCTCCTGCTCGGCGGCTCTCTTCCTGACGATGAAGGCGCTGGATCTGAAACCCGGTGCGAAAGTGCTGATCCCGGCCTTTACCTTTGCGGCGGTGCCCTCGGCCGTGGTGCATGCGGAATGCGTGCCGGTGCTGGTCGAAGTGGGCCAGGATATGCGCATCGATATCGCTAATTTCAAAGCGAAACTTGCCGGCGCCGATGCGGTGCTGATCAGCCATATGCGGGGCCATACCTCGGATATGGATGCGATCTGCGCGCTTGCCGATGCGGCGGGTATCCCGGTGATCGAGGATGCGGCCCATAGCCTTGGCACACTCTGGCACGGGAAGAAGCTGGGGACGATCGGTAAGGCGGGCTGTTTCAGCTTTCAGTCTTACAAGATGGTGAATGCGGGCGAAGGTGGCATGATGATCACCGATGATCCGGAACTCGCAGCGCGCGCGATCATCATGTCTGGCGCCTATGAGGAAAACTGGAAGAAACATGGCGGGCTGCAAAACAGCTTCGGCCATTGGCAGAACAAGCTGCCTTTGTACAATGTGCGGATGCAGAACCTTTCGGCGGCGGTGATCCGGCCGCAATTGCCGATGCTGGCGGATCGGGTGACGAAGGGCCGGGCCAATCACGACCATGTGGCTTTTCTGCTGAATGAAAACCCCTGGCTCTCGGTGCCGCTGGCGCTGGCCCCAGAGGAACGCGCGCCGGATTCGATCCAGTTCAGTCTGATCGGCGAATGGAGCGATACCGAGGCGCGCGCCTTCCAGACCGAGGCGAAAACGCGTGGAGTGCCGGTGCAGATTTTCGGCCTCTCCGAAGGCAATGCGCGGGCCTTCTGGAACTGGCAGTTCCTTGGTGAGACGCCCGAGCTGCCGATGACCAGGGCGATGCTGATGCGGGCCTGCGATATGCGGCTGCCGGTGCGGCTTAAGCGCGAGGAGCTGGATTATCTGGCAACGGCGGTGCTTGACGCGGTGAAAGCCGTCAAGGGTTGAAACGTCCGGTTCCTTACAAGGAACCGGCACGAAATCTTTAAAGATTTCGTTCGGCGCGTCTCTGGCGGAACTTAGTTTACAGGATTGAGAGCTGGTCTTTCAGCCAGGGCCAGTCCTGCAGGGCAGGGGTCTGAACTTCCTCGCGCACAAGGATCCGCAACCGGCCCGCGATCAGGGCCGGGATGTCGCGCAGGACGCCCGCGCGGGCCATCAGCGAGAGGCTGCGCGACAGGGCGGCGAAGGGCAAAGGCGAGACCTCGACTTCGGCGCGGAAACGCCGCGCCTGATGCAGCGCCAGCGGCGGCAGAATGGCCCATCCTTCGCCCCCGGCCACCATGGCAAGGATCGCGTGATAGCTGTCGAGCTCGAAGCGCGCCGCAGGGCGCTGGCCCTCGCGCAAGAGATGCGCCGCGATCTGGCGGCCCATCAGATGCCGGGCAGAATACTGGATCAGTGGCAGATCCGCCGCGCCGCTTTTTGGCCGGATTGCCAGAAACGGCTCGCGCAGGATCGGATGCTGCTCGCGCTCGCCTTCCCAGGTCACTTCGCCGGGCAGATCCGCCGCCACCACGATATCCAGCGCTCGTGCATCGAGCTTTTCCAGCAAACGGTGCGATGGCCCGGTCTCGAGCAGGAAGCGGCAGCCCGGCAATTCGCGCGCCAGGGCCGATAAAAGCCGGGGCGTCACATCGGCTTCGAAATCCTCGATCATCCCGAGGCGCAGCGTGGTCAGCCCGGCCAGATCTGAGCGCGCGAGTTCCGCCCGCGCCTCCTGGGCTGCATTCAGCATGGTCTGGGCATGGCGGCGGAACATCGTCCCCGCCGGAGTCATCCGCACCGGCCTTGCGCCGCGATCCAGCAGGACCGTGCCAAGCGCGGCTTCAAGCCCGCTCAACTGCTGGCTGACCGCCGACGGGCTGACCCCGAGCCGCCGCGCGGCTGCAGAAATCGCACCTTCCTCGGCGGCAGCGAGGAAAACCTCGATCCCCCAGAGCGTTACACGGCCCTCGGTTTCCGCCATATTGGCCTCCGCAGCGGGCTGGGGTCAGAGTTTCGAGAGCTTTGCCTGCAATTCGGCCAGCTGCTTTCGGATATCGGCGAGGTCTTCGCCCTTTTCCGCGGCCGGTTCGGCTTCCGGCCCCGAAGTGGCCCCCGGCCAGCCCGGCATGCCGTTCATCACGGTCTTGAGGAAGGCCTCCTGCTGTTTCCGGAGCGCATCAAAACCCGGCATTGTGGCCATCGGATTGGGAAAGGTGGACAGGTTCTCGACCATTTTCGACTGACTGTTGCGCAGCATTTCAAACGAACTTGCAAGGAATTGCGGCATCACCGCCTGCATGCCGGTCGTATAGCTGCGCACGAGATCGGTGAGCACATTCACCGGCAGCACATTCTGACCCTTGGATTCATGTTCCGCCACGATCTGAAGCAGATATTGCCGCGTCAGGTCATCGCCGGTTTTCAGGTCGATGATCTGCACCTCGCGCCCCTTGCGGATCAGGCCGGCAATATCCTCCAGCGTCACATAATCCGAGGTCTCGGTATTATAGAGACGACGGCTGGCATAGCGCTTGATCAGCAATGGCTTGTCAGTGGCGGACATTCTGCTCTCCTCCCGGGATTTACGGTAATCGACGCTGCAGGGCGTCAATTCCGTTTGCGCTCGCAGAGAAGCTTAGCGGCGCGTCTGATCAAAAAGCAAGAGCGGGCTCGACCGAGCCCGCTCAAACCTGGATCCTGACCGGCACCCGGGGAGGGGACGCTCCGGCCGGGGACTGTTTCGCGGCTGCGATTACTTCGCGGCAGCGGTGGCTTTTTTGGCAACCGACTGCACGTCGGCCGCGGCTTTTTTCACAGCGGCGGATGCGTCGTCCTGGGCTTCCTTGCCGGCGGCAAGCAGCAGTTCAACGGTCTCGACCTGGACTTTTTTCGCGATTTCAGCGAAGGCAGCCAGGTTCTCGGCAGCAGCTTCGGCAGATTTCGACGCGAAATCGGTCACGGCTTTGGTGTAGTCAGTCGGATCGGTTTTGGCTTTGGTGATGTCCGAGAGACGCGAGAAGGTCTCTTTGGCCCAGATGGCCGACAGCTCGGTCGATTTCTCGGCGGCTTCGAGAGCGACTTTCGAGAATTTCTCGCCGAAAGCGGCCTGGGTTTTGAATGCGTTCTGGAAAGCCGAAGCGTCAACCGGGAAAGAAGCCAGGACGTCCTGGAAAACTTTGGTGAAGTCAGTGGTCTTGTTCATTGCAATTCTCCTGAATATCGGGCGGTTGCAGCGGTTCAGCCCGTTTCCTGAAGGACTATATACATGCTGCAGCGCAGCATTTCAATGATTATTCTGCAATGCAGCATTAGCATGAGGGGATCACAGGGCAGTGACAAAGGCTGCCAGGGTGCCTTCCGCGCAGGCAATTGTGATTTAAGGCTATTTTCTTCCGCTTGGCTTTCCGGTTCGCCTTTGAGGCAGATCAGTGCTTCGGCAGAAGCAAGGATGACGTAGCGGGAGATCGCTCATTTCTGGCGGGATGACACAGCAAAAAAGCCAGGAAAACCTGGCTTTTTCGAATCGACCACCGGGCATGACTGATGCATCTGGGGCTTAGTCCTGTGCCGCTGCCGGTTTTACATAGGTTCCGGGCGCAGGGCAAAGCACCGGGTTTTCCGGCCCGCCAGGCGCGCGGGCTTTCACCATCGCACCGGAAGAGGCGGCAAGCCAGGCGCCCCAGCGGGGCCACCAGCTGCCGGGCGTCTTTTCTGCAGCTGCAAGCCAGCCCTCGGGCGTGCCCTCGGGCTGGGCGGCACTGGTCCAATGGCCATATTTGCCCTTGGAGGGCGGGTTGATGATCCCGGCGATATGGCCGGATTCCGACAGGATGAAGGTCTTGTCCTTGGACCCCATCTGTTTGATGCCGTTGAAACTGCCTTTCCAATGCGCGATGTGATCGGTCTCGCAGGCGATCGCACAAAGTGGCACCTGGACCTGGGCCAGGCTCACCGGTTCTCCGAAGACGGGGAACTCACCCTTTGCGAACCCGTCCTGCTGGCAGAGCCCGCGCAGATATTCTACCGCCATCTTTGCCGGCAGATTGGTGGCGTCACCATTCCAGTAAAGCAGATCAAAGGCCGGCGGTGCCTCGCCCATCATATAGCTTTTGATCGCTGGCGTGTAGATCAGGTCATTTGAACGCAGGAAGCTGAAGGTGCGCTGCATGAAAAGGCTCGACAGGATCCCGTCCTGGGCCGTTTGCCGCTCGATCCCGTCGACGAAATCATTGTCGAGAAAGACCCCCACCTCGCCCGGATCCGAAAAATCGGTGAGGGTGGTGAAGAAGGTCGCGGTCTTGACCGTCTTGTCGCCTGCCTTGTGCAGATGTGCGAGCGTCAGCGCCAGCGTGGTGCCGGCGATGCAATAGCCGGTGACATTGATCTGCTTTTCGCCGGTGATGCGCCGCACCTCGGCCATCGCGCGCAGATAGCCGTCGCGGATATAATCGTCGAGGCTGACATCGGCATAAGAGGCATCGGGATTCACCCAGGACACGACAAACAGCGTGAAACCCTGATCGACGATCCAGCGGATCAGCGAATTCTGCGGCTTCAGATCCATGATGTAGAATTTGTTGATCCAGGGCGGAAAGATCAGCAGCGGCGTCCTGTGAACCTTGTCGGTTGTCGGCGTGTACTGGATCAGCTCGAACATCCGGTTGCGATAAACGACCGCGCCCTCGGATGTCGCGATATTGCCGCCAACGGTAAAGGCCTCTTTATCGGCCAGCGTCACCATCAGCTCGCCACTGTTGGCCTCCATGTCGCGGACGAGGTTCTCAAGCCCCTGAACGAGGCTTTCGCCATCGGTCTCGACCGCGCGTTCCAGCGCATCGGGGTTGGTGCCGAGGAAATTCGTCGGCGAGAACATATCAACAATCTGTTTCGTGAAATAGTCGACCCGCTTTCTGTCCTCGGGCGAAAGCGTCTCCATCTGGCCGACTGCGCCGGTCATCGCCTCGGAATTCAGCTGATATTGCTGCTTGAGGTAGTTGAAGAAAGGATGCGTCTCCCAGAGCGGGTTGGAAAAGCGGCGGTCTTTGGGGAAGGGATCAGTGGGGGCTTTGAACTCGCCTTTGGCAAGCACCTGATTCGCTTCGACATAATGTTTAAGCGTCTTGCCCCAATAGCCGATCTGCTGTTCCAGCACCCGGCCGGGGTCGCGCATCATGCCGGCAACCCAGGAGGCGGCGGCTTTGAGATAGACATCCGAGGCAGGACCATCGAGGGCGGCATCATGGCTGCGCCGGGCGGAAACGGCGGCTGTGAGGCGCTGCGTCAGCTCTTCGATACGGGCGAGATTGGCATTCAGCCGTTCCATCCGTGCGACACTATCCGTTTCTTCTTTTTTTTCGGTAGTTGTCATATAAAAATTTCCCCCCTAACTTTGCTGCTGCGCAGCATAACGACTCCAGCCCCGCCCCGCCCGAAACCATGTGGGACCGGACCAGTCGCGCGCGAAGCGCAGGTACGGGTTATCTTTGGCAAATGCCTCAGGAACCCCCGGCGGGTATGGAGACGTGACGTGAAGTATATGGCGACCTATGACGTGATGGAAAGCGCCCGTAACACAAATGAGTGGCTGGGCGCGTCCATGCAGGCGCTTGCGAGCTATCCGATCTTTGCGCTTTCGATGAATCCGATGCTTCCGGTGATGGCGGCCTGGGGCAAGGTGACCGAGCGCAGCTTTGCGCGGATGGTGGCAAAGCCCGACTGGGGCATCCGCACCGTGGTCGGCCCCGATGGCCAGGACCACCTTGTTGACGAAAAGATCACGCTCGAGCGCGACTTCGGCAATCTCCTGCAGTTCTTTGTGCGGCGCCGCGAGCCGATGGCGCGGCGCATCCTGATCGTCGCCCCGATGTCGGGCCATTATGCCACCCTGATGCGGTCTACGGTTGCGTCACTTTTGCCCGATGCAGATGTCTGGGTCACAGACTGGCATAATGCGCGTGACATTCCGGTGTCGGCGGGCACCTTTGATGTCGAGGATTACACACTTTATATCGCGGATTTCCTGAAAGAGCTGGGGCCGGACACCCATGTCGTCGCAGTCTGTCAGCCGGTGCCTCTGGTGCTCGCGGCCACGGCCTGGCTGGCGCAGGAAGATCCCGATGCGCAGCCGCGTTCTCTGACACTGATGGGCGGGCCGGTCGATCCCGATGCGGCGCCGACCGAAGTGACCGATTTCGGCAACCGCGTCACCATGGGCCAGCTGGAACATATGATGATCCAGCGCGTCGGCTTTAAGTACAAGGGCGCCGGCCGGCTGGTCTATCCGGGACTGTTGCAGCTGGCGGGCTTTATCTCGATGAATGGCGAACGCCACAGCAAGGCGTTTTCCGACCAGATCATGCGCGAGGCGCGGGGCGAGGCCTCGGACCAGGACGGCCATAACCGCTTCTATGACGAATATCTGGCGGTGATGGATATGACCGCGGAATTCTACCTCTCAACGGTCGAGCGGATCTTTAAAAACCGCGAGATTGCGCGCAATGCCTTTACCGTGAAGGGCAAGCATGTCGATATCGGGGCCATCACCCGGGTGGCGGTGAAAATCGTTGAAGGTGAGAATGACGATATTTCTGCGCCCGGCCAATGCCTTGCGGCGCTCGACCTGCTGACCGGCCTGCCGCCGGAGAAAAAAGCGCAGCATCTTGAACCCGGTGCCGGCCATTATGGTATTTTCGCCGGCAAATCCTGGCGGCTGAACATCCGCCCGCTGGTTCTGGACTTCATCGACGCCAATGCGGCCGCCCCGAAGCCAGAGCGCAAACGGGCCAGAACCGTGACGCCGATCCGGCTGGCCAGCGTTCAGGGCAGCCCGACTGATCTGGCGGGCTGAGCCCCGGGTCAGCTGCAGATCTTGCGAGACATATCGTAAAGGGCCCCTCGGGGGGCCTTTTGCTCTCATGGCGGCAGGTAGCGGGTTCAGAGGGCGGGGTCAGAGCCCGCGCGCCCAGCTCACGATCAGCTCTGCCACGGCCTCGCTTTGCCCCGGTGAGAAGATATCTCCTGCGATAACATGGGCATAGGGGTCATCACCGGCCTGCATCCGGCGCTCGTTCACCGCGACCGATCCGCCCCAGGTCGCAATGACCGGCGCGATGGCGGCGGGATCGATCACCTGATCTGCGGGCGCGTAAAGCACCAGAAGCGGCATCATCGCAGCGGTGAAATTGGCCGCCCGCGCCTCGCGCATCAGGGCGCCCAGGGGGTAAAGGGCGGCGGTCGGCCAGCGGGTCGCCCAGAATTTCTCATGCCCGCTGTTGACCGGCGCTGTGGATTGGGTCGCCCCCAGGATCAATGGCGTCCACAGCCGGGGGAAGGGCGCGTCGATCATCCAGTTTGCCGGATTGTGCAATGCGAAGGCCGGCGAGATCAGCACCACCCCTGCCATGGCTTCTGAAAGCTGCGGGTCGGTGGCCGCCAATGCAGTCAGCGCGCCACCCATCGAGGTGCCGATCACGATCACCCGGTCGCCCAGCATGCGCCCGATCGCCATAGCCTCGGCCATATCTTCGATCCAGGCGCCGGCTTCGACCCCGGCCATGGCCTCGGGCGCGCGCCCCTGGCCGGCGAGCCGCGTGTAAAAGAGATTGGCGCCAAGCGCGCGGGCCACCTCATCCGGCACCGGGCGGATTTCCTCGGCCGAGGCGGTGAACCCATGCACATAGACAATGGCAAGCGGCGTTTTGCGCCCCTTTTCGCCGGCCCAGAGGATGCGTTTCGCGGCGCCCGGGCGGATATCGGCATATTGCTGCTCGCTGACCTGGAGCCAGACCTCGGGGTCATCGCCCAGCACCGCAGGGGTAAAGCTGATGCCGCGCTCAACCCTTTCGCGGGGGGCGAAGACCCAGAGCACGGCGATCAGCAGCATGGCGATCAGCAGGGCGGCGACAAGCCGTGCGGGCACCGGCAAAGCGGCGAAAAGGCGGTGTATCACCGCGCGGCCCTGTCCTGCGCCGTCTGCTGCCCGGCTGCGCGCGCGATGACCTCACTCACGCTGGCCGCGATCTGCGCCAGGCAGTCCGGGGTCGAAAAGCGGTGATCCGCGCCCTTGACCAGCGACAGCCGCAGATCCGGTCCATCGGCATGCGCGAGGAGCTTCAGCGCGACCGAAGGCGGCACATCGGTATCCGCCGTGCCCTGCAAAAGCCGGACCGGGAAGGGGAGCGGCAACGGGCGTTCCAGAACCAGGTTCTGCGCGCCATCCTCAAACAGCCTGCGGGTAAAGATATAGGGCTGATCGGCATAATCCGAGGCGATCTCGATCCTGCCCTCGGCGGTGACCTGATCGCGCTGGGCGTCACTTAACTCTTCCGCCCAGGTGCGGGCGGTGAAATCCGGCGCGGCCGCGATGCCCACCAGGCCCGCGATCCGCTCCGGCATCGCACGGGCGAGGAGGAGCGAGATCCACCCGCCCATTGAAGATCCGACAAGGATCAGCGGGCCTTCGGTCCGGGCCCCGATCACAGCGCGCGCATCCAGGGCCCAGTCACCGATGCAGCCCGCCTCGAAATCACCCGAGGATTGCCCGTGACCGGAATAGTCGAGCCGCAGGAAGGCGCGGCCCTGATCCTGGGCCCAGGACTCCAGGAACAGGGCCTTCGATCCTTGCATGTCGGATTTGAACCCGCCGAGGAATACCACAGTCGGGCCGCTTCCGGCCGTTTGGGTAAAGGCAAGCCGGCGGCCCTGGGGCGAGGTAAGGAATTCGGTCAATTGCTGCTCCTTCACGGGCGTCTTTCGCGCGAAGCGCAGCCTATCAGAGCCTAAGTACCCCCGCCAGTATCGCGCGCCTCACGATTTCTTCAAAGAAATCGTGCCGGAAACCGTTTCGGTTTCCGCGCCCGTGGCTGGGGTTTGGCTTCAGGTGGCTGACGGTCGATCTCATAACGCTGGTTGAGTTAACTGGTTCAGGATATGGCAGGATCACAGGTGCGGCCTCCTGATATCGCGGCCGTTTCGTCCCTTTCACTCGCCGTCTGACTGCGCATGGCCAGTGACGGGATACCGCGGCGCTTTACTGCATTTCCCGGCCTTTCTTCGGCGTAATCGCCCGCATCCGGCCAGAGCAACAGGTCCGGCAAAGCCGTCACGGCGCTCTGAGGTCCCCTTCGCAAATTTTCCCGCCAATGCGCTTGACCTCGGACCGGCGCAGGCGCAAATGGGCGCGGATATAACCCGCAACCGGGCGCGCAGTGGGCGCCAGACCGACGAGGAGCAAGGCCGATGGCCCAGATTTCCCTTACTTTTCCCGATGGTAATGTCCGGACCTATGAGGCCGGTGTGACGCCTGCCGAGGTTGCCGCCTCGATTGCGCCCTCGCTCGCGAAAGCAGCGATCTCGGCGCAGGTTGACGGTCAGCACTGGGATCTGGCCTGGCCGATCCGGACGGATGCGCAGCTTTCCATCAACACGATGAAGGATGAGGCCCCGGCGCTTGAACTGATCCGCCATGACCTCGCCCATATCATGGCGCGCGCCGTGCAGGAGCTCTGGCCGGATGTGAAAGTCACCATCGGCCCGGTCCGCGATCAGGGCTGGTTCTATGATTTCGATCGGGCAGAGCCCTTCACGCCGGAAGACCTTGGCGCCATCGAGGCGCGGATGAAGCAGATCATCAATGCCCGTGAGCCGGTGAAAACCGAGCTTTGGGAGCGCGAGCGCGCCCGTAAATATTATGAAGAGCGCGGCGAGCCTTTCAAGGTGGAACTCCTCGAACGCATCCCCGGCGATGAAGACATCCGCATGTACTGGCACGGGAACTGGCAGGATCTCTGCCGTGGGCCGCATCTGCAACATACCGGCCAGGTGCCGGCGGATGCGTTCAAGCTGACCCATGTCGCGGGCGCCTATTGGCTCGGGGACGCATCCCGTCCGATGCTGCAACGCATCTATGGCGTGGCGTTCAGGAACCGTGACGACCTCAAGGCGCATCTGACCATGCTGGAGGAGGCCGCGAAACGCGACCACCGTAAGCTGGGCCGTGAAATGGATCTGTTCCATCTCCAGGAGGAAGCGCCGGGCATGGTGTTCTGGCACCCGAATGGCTGGCAGATCTGGCGGGGCCTTGAAGACTTCATGCGCGGGCGTCTGCGCGCCGCCGGCTATCAGGAAATCCGCACGCCCCAGGTCGTCGACCGGGTGCTGTGGGAGAAATCCGGGCATTGGGAAGCTTACCGCGAGAATATGTTCATCGTGGAAGTGGACGAAGAGGGCGCGAAGGAAAAGCGCATCAACGCGCTGAAGCCGATGAACTGCCCTTGCCACGTCCAGGTCTATAACCAGGGTCTGAAATCTTACCGCGACCTGCCTTTGCGTCTGGCCGAATTCGGATCGTGTCACCGCTACGAATCCTCGGGCTCAATGCATGGGCTGATGCGGGTGCGCGGCTTTACGCAAGACGATGCGCATATCTTCTGCACGGAAGATCAGATTGAATCGGAATGCGGCGCTTTCATCAAACTGCTGTCTTCCGTCTATCGTGATCTGGGCTTTGAAAAATTCGACATCAAGCTTTCGACCCGCCCCGAGGTCCGTATCGGCACCGATGCGCAATGGGACAAGGTTGAGGGCGCGCTGCAATCCGCGATTGAGAATCTCGGTCTGCCCTATGAGATCAACCCCGGCGACGGTGCATTCTACGGGCCAAAGCTTGATTTCAAACTGACCGATGCGATTGGCCGCGAATGGCAATGCGGCACTTTCCAGGTCGACCCGAACCTGCCCGAGCGGCTGGATGCGGAATATGTCGGCGAGGATGGTGCAAAACACCGCCCCTATATGCTGCATCGCGCGATCCTTGGCTCGTTCGAGCGCTTCATCGGCATTCTGATCGAGAACTACGCGGGCAAACTGCCGTTCTGGCTGGCGCCGCGCCAGGTGGTGGTGGCCTCGATCGTCTCGGATGCCGACCCTTATGTGACCGAAGTGGTCGCTGCGCTCCGCAAGGCCGGTGTGCGGGCCGAGGCAGATACCCGCAACGAAAAGATCAATTACAAGGTGCGCGAGCATTCCGTCGGCAAAGTGCCGGTAATTCTGGCCGTGGGTATGAAAGAGGTCGAGGAGCGCAGCGTCTCGCTGCGCCGCCTGGGTGAAAACCGTACCGAAAGCATGGGATTCGAATCCGCACTTGCCACACTGGCCTTTGATGCACTGCCCCCGCCAATGAACTGAGGAACGGCCTGATTCTGGTGATTTTTCGATCAAATGGTCAGAAAAATCACCGGGATCAGCCAGTTTCTTAAAAGATTCCCCTCTGAAACCCGGCATGAAACCGCGATTCCCTGTGAAATCGTGGCAAAATTCTTGATTTCCAATATCTCCGTGGCATCCTGCCCCTGTAACGACAGACTTTCTGACTAGCCTCTCTACCCTGACAGGCCCGGAAGACCTGGCGGCTACGACCGGGCCGCAATTCCGCAGCCCGGAGGGTTACTAAGGGAGAGACGGGAATGCCGACTGGCACCGTAAAATGGTTTAACGCAACGAAGGGCTACGGATTCATCGCGCCCGATGATGGCGGCAAAGATGTCTTCGTGCATATTTCGGCGGTTGAACGCGCCGGTCTGAAGGGTCTGAACGACAATCAAAAGATCGGCTACGAGCTGCAAACCGGACGTGACGGCAAGTCCTCGGCCAGCGAGCTGAAACTGCTCTGACCGCCCGCGTTGACCAGCTGAGCGCTGATGGCGCTGCCGGAACCTGAGCGGAGCCGGCTTTCCCGTCAGTTGCCTGCCAGTCTAAGGGACGAAAGTCTTGAGGACGCAAAGTCTTTGCCGCTGTCCGGTTCGCCGGGCGCGGTAACTGAACCGGACGAAAGACCGCTGCGCTTTGCCCTTATATGAGGTGCCCCGGCTGTTCCGTGCGCGAGGGCAGGGGTAATTTGCGAAAGACGCGCCGCCGGCCCCGGGCCTGCAACGGTTTCCCCCTGATTTTACCGCGCTTATCTGACCGGCTTCAGCCTGCGGTCAGACGGCCCTCGATGGCCTCGTCCCAGCCGATGGTCCAGCTCGCCCCGTCGCGGATCAGCGGGCGCTTCATCACGGTGGGCTGTGCGGCGATCTGCGCCTCTGGCTCAGATGCCTTCAGGAAATCGGAAAAGGCGCGGTAGCTGGTCGATTGTTTGTTGATCGCGCGCTCGCCGAATTCGGTGACGATCTCCTGGATTTCGGCCTCCGAGAGCGGATCCTTGCGGATATCGCGGAACGTGACCTCACGCCCGGCCGCTTCCAGCGTGCGGATCGCCTTTTTGCAGGTGTCACAGGTCGGGATGCCGTAGAGGATCATGTTACTTCTCCGATTTCACGCAGGTTACGCGGATGCCCTGCTGGACCGCAGGTGCGCCGTTTTCCAGGAGCACATCGACCGGCGCGACCCGGCTGTCGCCCTGCGCCACACGTCCCTGCGCCGCGCAAAGCGGGGTGACTGCGCGAACAGCGGTGTCGAAATCGACATAGCCCGGCTGGAACAGCACCGCATAGCGATGTTTCGACAGTTTCAGCACATGGGTCTGATAGCGCTCATAACCGCCGGTGACGCGGGTGCGCTCGGCATTGGGTTCGAATGGTTCGTAATACATCTGCGCCACAGCAGGCGAGGCGAGCATCATGGCAAGGGCGGATATGCGCAAGAACATGGGGAAACTCCTGTATCAGGCGGCAGCCTAGCTCAAAGGCGACGCTGCCGGAAGGGGCCTCCGCCCGCTGCGCGGGGCCTGACGGTCCCGCTGTACCTTCAGCGCTGGCGCCGCAGATATTCATCCAGCCGGCAAGACGGTGCCTCGCGGCGCAGATCCTGCGATCCCGCCAGCCGCCAGTCCTCGGGGGCGAAACGCGGGAAGAACGTATCGGCATCGGGAACCGAGAGATCGACCTCGGTGATCAGCAGCCGGTCGGCCAGCGGCAGCGCCGCCGCATAGATGCTGGCGCCGCCAATCGCATAGATCCGGCGATGGCCAAGCGCCGTGGCACGGGCGAGGGCTTCTTCCAGAGAAGGGACTGCGAAATCTTCTTCCATCGTCGAAGAGACGACAATGTTGTCGCGATTTTTCAAAGGCTTGAAGGGAAGGCTTTCCCAGGTGCGCCGCCCCATGATCACCGCCCCCCCAAGGGTTTCGCGCTTGAAAAAGCCGAGATCTTCGGGCGCGTGCCAGGGAATATCGCCGTCGCGGCCGATGGCACCTTCCTTCGATCGGGCAACGATAAGGCTCAGCACGGAACACCGCCTTTGGCGCAATCGTGCCCGATGAGGGGTGCTATGAGGCAGACGCCACCGGGAACAGGCAGGGTCTCACCGCCCCCTTTACGGATGCTGTGCAGGGCGCGCGCCTGCATATGGGGCGGGTGGGCAATGGTGAAGGGCGCTCTGACCCGCCGGGAATGTCCTGATTTCACTGTGATCTCCCTGCCCGACAGACGGCGCAAATGATGTTCAGGTATAAGTGTGTTTCGGGGCAGCCGAAACTGCGAGGGCCACATCGCGGGCCTGGGGAAGCCGTGCCGTGTGGCCAGTATGAAGTCTGAGAGAGATCTGTGCGCCGCGTCCGGCGGCGCGCAGAAAAGCCCTGCGATGCAGCAAAGGTTCAGACCGCGACCTCGGCTTTGATAACCGCATGCGGCGCATAGTTTTCGACTTCGAAATCCTCGATCCGATAATCTTCGATGCGCGCAACCTCGCGAATGATCCGCAGCTTCGGCATTTCACGGGGCTCTCTTTGCAGCTGTTCCCGGGCCTGGTCCAGGTGGTTGAGATACAAATGGACATCGCCCGCGCACCAGACCAGCTCGCCGGGTTTCAGCCCCGCCTGCTGGGCGATCATCAGTTGCAGGGCGGACGCCCCGACCCAGTTGAAGGCAACCCCCAGCAGCAGATCGGCAGATCTTTGAAAACACAGGCTGTTCAGCCTGCCATCGCTGGTGACATGATATTGATAGACCATGTGGCAGGGCGGCAGCGCCATCTCCTCCAGCTCCCCCACATTCCAGGCGTGGAACAGCATCCGGCGGCTCGAAGGGTTTGTCCGCAATGTATGGATCAGCGTCGCGATCTGATCATGTTCCCGTCCATCCGAGCCAACCCATCTGCGCCATTGCTTGCCATAAACCGGGCCAAGCTCGCCCCAGGTTTTCGCAAAAGCGTCATCCTCGATGATACGCCGCTCAAACTCCTCCTGAGAGATCGCCGTGCCTGTTTCCCTGCGGTATTTCGCAAGCGGCCAGTCGGTCCAGATCCGCACATTGTCCTGCAGGAGCGGCTGAATATTGGTGCCGCCTTTGAGGAACCAGAGCATTTCTTTGATCGCGGTCTTCCAATAGACCCTTTTCGTGGTCAGGATGGGCGCGAACCCGTCAGACAGGTCAAACCGGGTCATTGCGCCAAAGATTGACCGCGTGCCGACACCCGTCCGGTCGACCCTCTCATCGCCACTTTTCAAGATGCGGTCGATGAGGTCGAGATATTGATATTCCGGGTGTCGCACTGCGGGGCTTTCCTGGTGAGGTGGTGGCGGGTCTGGCCCAGGGTACTGCCTTGCGGCAGCCGACAGGGGGATGCGCGCGGGCCACGGGGCCTGAGGTCCCCTGACTATAGGCAGGCCCGCAGGCTTCGGCAATATCACAGATCCATGGGCGGGAAGCCGCGACCTGCCTGCGCTACAAATTGCCATTTTTGCGCAAAGACTTAGGGCGGTGCGGCTCTGCAGTTATGCGCCACTGCGCCGGCTGCGGGACATCGGTGGGAAATCCCGTCTGTCGCCTTGCCCCGTGCCGTGTTAGCCATAACACACCCTTTGGCAAAGGAAATCAGGATGACGATCCGCTATCTTCACACCATGGTCCGGGTGCTGGACCTTGAAAAATCCATGGCATTCTACCAGCTTCTCGGGCTGGAAGAGACCCGCCGCATCGATAATGAGGGTGGCCGCTTCACGCTGGTCTTTCTCGCGCCGCCCGGCCAGCCGGACTGCCCGGTCGAGCTGACTTTCAACTGGGATGGCGATGACGGGCTGCCCTCGGACAGCCGTCATTTCGGGCATCTCGCCTATGAGGTTGACGATATCTACGCCACCTGCGCGCATCTCGAGGCCAATGGCGTGGTGATCAACCGCCCCCCGCGCGATGGTCGTATGGCCTTCGTGCGCAGCCCCGACAATGTCTCGATCGAGCTGTTGCAAAAGGGCGGCGCGCTGCCGCCGGCAGAGCCCTGGAGCTCGAAGCAGAATACCGGTCACTGGTAAATCCATGATGCACCCCCTGATCTGCGGCAGGTCAGGGGGCGCTGCTATACCGGGCTTTTCTGTCAGCTGGGTTGAGTATGGCTGGGCATCATGCGCCAGATCCGTTTTCCTGGTCCGGTCACGCGTCGCGGGTTTTGCGCTGACCGGAGCGGTCTCGGCCTATGCGGTCTGAATGGTAGTGCTGCCGGACCGGCCAGGGATGACGCCATTTCAGCAGCGCGCGTTTCCGGTCGGGCTGGCCCTGGTCGGGATATCCGGCCGCGACCTTCTGTTTGCTGCTGGTGGCCGATCTGCCGCCGGATAAGCCGGGCGAATAGCCGTTGCTGGTGCCGCTGAAGGGCGACGAACGGCCGCAGGGCAGCGACATCTGGCCGTAAGGTCGGGCAAGGTCACCAGTCCAGGCTGCGGCGGGGCGATGGGGAACCCTTTGGGTTCACTGATGCGGTCGCCATGTCAGAGATCTGGCGCGTGACGTCGTCGCCGCCGGTGCACGACCGGCCGAACCAGCCTGGCGGCAGCGGCGAGGGCGGGATTCATCTTGTTCCATACCCCTGGGTGAGAGAAAAGCAGCCAGTTGTTAAAATCTCGCTGCCAGGCTTGCCGGGTACCGCACTTTTGCGGCGAAGGCGGTTGGTGGGGTGGCAGGCTTTGTACTGCGCGCGCTGCAGGATTGTTTCCAGAGAATTTCGATCCCTATGCCTGGGCTCGGATCATTGCGGCGATCGGGGCATCGCACATCGGCATTGAACCACAGGATCGAGGTTTAACGCAGTGTTTTGCACCATTCTGCGCCGGAGCCGGAACGCCCGGTTGCCGTCACCCATGAGGATATTGGCGCCTGGGTCATCAAGTGTCGACAATGCTGCGGCGCGGCGGCTGCTGCGATTATGCCGTGCCGAACGTCTCTGTTCACCGGGCGACCTCTTCCGGTTCAGCTGCATCGAAAGGGTGCAGGAACTGGGCCAGATCAGGCCTGGCGCCTTGCGGGCCATGGCGGTTGAGTACGGGGCGCTGGTTCTGATCGCAGAGGAAAGCTTTCCGGGAGGCTCGAGAATTGCGCTTTCTGTCCGGCTGCCGGAAAGCCATTTCTTCGGTGGGCAGAGCCTTTAACCTGACATGGAAAAGCCCGCGTGAAAGGCGCAGGTGGCGACGAAAACAGGTGCTCACCGCCGAGCTGCGGCCGGGGCGCGAGGCTTTCGGGCCGGACCGTGAGTTCCCGGCTGAGCCTGAACCTGCTGGTCTGTCGCGCGCCGCGCCGGAGTGGCTGCCCGGGTGGGATGCAAGGGATTGCAATCGCGGCGACAACTGGCTGCCGGATGCGACTACCTGACACGGAGCATGCGTCAGACCTGAAGTTCTCGCGCGCGACCAGGTCAGCGCCGCACAAGCCGCCTCGGTCGGGCAATCGCCGTGCCGCCGCATCGCCCGGCTGTGACGGGAAGGGTGGCCCTTTCTCGGTGATGCAGCCTGATCTCGATTTCTTCAAACAAGGCGAATGACCGCTTTGGCCAGGCCATCGGGCGAGGCCATATGATGACTGTCACCGGTAATGTGGCGACGGCAGAGGGCAATATGTCTGGCGCTGTTGCCGTTTCCAGAAGGCCTGTGCAGCTGGTGACCCGGGAAAGGCCGCGATCGCACGCTAATCTGCCTGCTGCATCGCAGCGCTGACGGTCTTGGCGGAATGGCTTTTGCGGCAGAGCAGTCTGTCCGTCTGAAGAGCACGCCGGCGGTGCCGCTGAGGGAGCGCCACCTTTGCAGGATTTGCAAACGGTGATGCGTGACAGAAGCCACTCTGATTGATCGTCTTTCTCTGCCGGCAGGCGTATTCTTATATGACGTATCAGTAGGGCGGGCGTAACCGGCAAAGGCGCATCACCACCGCGTCATGGCGCAGGTGGAAACAGCACGGGGGCCCCCGTGCTGTCAGCCCCCGGCTCAGCCGTCGATGCGGCTGCCCATGATGGCGATGGCCTGTTGATAGACCGTTGCGGCATTCCATTCGCGGATCACCGCGAAATTCGGCTGGCCCTCCTGATAACCCTGACCGGGCTGCCAGCCTTTCTGGCGCAAGAAATTCGCTGTAGAAGCAAGGGCATCGGTCACATTGTTCAGATCAATTTTGCCGTCGCCATTGCCATCAACACCATAGCGCAGCGCATTGCCGGGCAGGAACTGGGTATGGCCCAGCTCGCCATGTTTTGCGCCAATGCTCTGCGGGCTGATCGAGCCGCGATCAACCAGAATCAGCGCAGCAATCATATGCGGTGTGAAAAAGTCACTGCGCCGACAGTCATAGGACAGCGTCGCGATCGCGGAGATCACATTGGTATCGCCCATATAATTGCCAAAGGCGGTTTCCATGCCGTGAATGGCCAGAAGTACGCCGACCGGAACGCCATATTGCCGCTCGATCGAGGCATAGAAATCGGCATTCTTCGCCTTACGCGACCGCGCCTGTTTCACGATCGTATCGGCGCCGCGCACCTGCATGAATTTTTCAAGCGAATATTTAAAGCTCTTCTGGTTCCGGTCGGCCGAAATCGTGGCCTTGGAATAAGAGCTGCCCATCAGAGCCTGGATTCCACGCTCTCCGACGCCGGCCGCACGGGCCTCTTTGGCGATAACAGGTTTCCACTCCTCATAGCGACCGCCGCTGTCTGAGCAAAAAGCCGCGAGAGCCGGAGAGGAGAGAGCTATGAGCAGCGCGCTCGTTGCTGAAAGGCCGCTGAGAATACTATTAAGGCGCACTTGTTCACCTGCTGGCTGGATTTCGCTCAAGTCTAGTGTGATTGCGCACATAATCAAGCATTTGCCGGCGTAAGTGTTCTCACATTATTGCCAGGGCCTGCGCAGGTTGCTGGCAGGGGGCGGGAATTCCGGATACTGTCGTATCGGCGGATGCCGGCACCACAATATGCAGAAAGCCCGGCCGATCGCATGATGGGCGATCGTGGCCGATGCCGTTCCGAACCGAAGTTTGCGCGCGCCATCTGGCCCTGATGCAGCGAGAATGATTCCCGGATTTTTGCCGGCCAGGCCGGGGCGCTGCGAGAAGTTGCGCCGGAAAAACACAAGGCTGCAAAAAAATACAAGGCCGCTGCCCCCCGGTTACACAACCGAACACAGTGGAGGTACAGCGGCCTCAGGCTATCTCGCGTAACAACGCGAGATAAGGTGACGGGCCCGGCGACTGAAAAAAATCGCACTGATTACCCGTGACCGGGCCCGTCGTTTCGTGGTCGTTGCTTTCGGAGACTGGCACATAAAAAAACACTCGTAATGCCGAAAGCCGCGTCCTGTTCGCCTCCCTGACCGGGGGTGCGACCGAGCCAGTCTGGGGTCTGGCTGCGGATTTTGGATATGCTCTGAACCTGTGCCTTTGGGGGCGGGAAAGCACATCTTTTCTTTTACCGGCGCCTGCCAACGGGCCGCGCGACAGCGGGCGGTGGAGACGCCTTTGTAATTCTCCGTTTTTCAGGAATTCAGCCCGAGTTGTGTGACCCCGAGTTGAGTGACCAGGTCGGGGCAGCTCGATTCGGCGCTTTGCCGCCGATGACCATCCCTCGCAGATCGGTGAAGAAGGGGGTTCCATGGCTGCGGTAATCCGAAAGATAAGCCGGCAAATCCTCGCCGATACATATTTTCGCCACCTTCACCCTCTCATCATCCTTTATGCGGTTGCAGCACAATATTATCCAGCTTGGCCAATGGGTTGCGCATTTTAGCCTGCTCCGTATCCTGTTAAATCGTTAACGCGGTGCAGCGGGGGCGGTTCCCGGTAAAAGTCAAAAAAGTAGTATTCTGAATTATTTCATCCAATGGGTGTTTTAGCCAGGGTCGTAGCTCAATCCACAATTGCAAAACCCGGGTGAATTGCCGATGTTGAGGCTCCGGATCGGCGAAAGACAGCCTGCATGCCGATCTTCTGGCGACAGGAGACCCCGAATTGTCTCCAATAGGATTGCGGTGAAGGTTGACCGGCCACATCTGCAAAGGCCGGGACCGGAAGACGAAACCCGAAGACAGGAGCGTTGAAATGGCACAATCCCCCAAGCAACCCCCGCGGCAAGCGTCGGCCAGACGGTCTGGCAAACAGGCCAGTGCCTCAAAGACCATGGCCGAAGCAGTAACTGATGCCGCCGAAAGCGTCCAGGACAGCGGGCAGGAGGTTCTGCGGCGGATCAGCCGGCCGGCGCGCGCAGCCGGTGAAGCGGTGCTGGAACGGGCAGCTTCCGCCCGCGATGCCGCACGCGACGCCCTGACCGAATCCGGCGAGCGACTGAATGACAAATTGCGCAAGGCTGCCTCCACTGCCGAAAGTTACGCCCGTGATATCCCGGCGCGCGCGTCAGAGGTTGCGTCCGATGCGGCGGCGCGGCTGAAAGGCAGCACTGCCGGTGAGATCGCGGCCGATCTGCGGCATATGGCAAAGCGCCATCCCGGTGTCTTCATGGCAGGTGCGGCTCTGGCGGGCTTTGCCCTTGCGCGACTGTTGACGCCGCGCGGAGATCGCAGGGATTGAGCGGCGCTCCGGAAAGTGAAGAGGCGACGCCTGGTGGTCTGATCCTGCAGATCGCCGGTGCCGCAATGCGTCTCTTGCGCGGCGAGATCGCGATGCGCAAGGCCGAGGTGCGTGAGATCGCGCTGATCGTGATCCGGGCACTGGTTGTCATTCTGATCGGGTTTGCGCTGGTTTTGCTGGGACTTGTCCAGCTGGCAGCGGCGGGTCATGCGCTCCTCGTCATGGCGGGGCTGGCACCGGTCTGGGCCTCGCTGGTGCTGGGGCTGGGGTTGTGCTTCATCGCCGCCGGTCTGATCTGGTGGCAATTGCGCCGCATCAGCCACGCCTCCTATTTCGCGCGTCGCGAGATCTTCGCGCGGGGCGGAGCACTTCAGCCTGGCACGACCGAGGAACCGCCAGCCGGCGAGCGGGTTTCCAGTGAGCGGGTTTCCGGTGAGCGGAGGTCACGTGAACGGGGACCCATTGGTGGAGGAACGGAAGATGCATGATCGGGACCGGATCGGTGAAGAGATCGCCCGCAGCCGCCAGGATCTGGCCGAGGCCATTGCGGCGCTTAAACAAAATTTCAATATGACAAGGTTTTTCGGGGGCGGCCAGGGCCGTGCAGCAGGCCCGGATGCGTCAGGACATGCGGATCCCGCTTCGCCGGGCGCGGCGGTGATGCCGGTGATCGAGGCGGCAGGCGCTGCCATCCGGGCCAATCCGCGTGCGGCGGCGCTGGCCGGCGCGGGGCTGGCCTGGCTCGCCTGGAGCGGAATTCGCCGCCGCTCGGCGTCTTCGCGTGCGGCGCGACCGGAATGGCTGGAAGGGATAGCCGCATTGCGGGAGGAGGCCGACCGGTTGCGCGCCCGGGTGCAGCGCTCCAGAGACAGCGGTGCGCTGGATGAGGTTGCGGCGCGTGACAGTCTCGAAGATATCGCGGCCTCGCTGGAACAGGCGATCCGCCAGGAAATCGGCCAGGGTCTGGACGGGCTGGATGCCGAGACCCGCGCTGCGGCGCTGGCCGCGCGCGAGGCCGCCTGCAGGCGCGAATTCGGCAAGGACGGAACCGGCGCGTCCGGACAGAGTGGTGGGATGCTTGGCCGGGTCGGGAAGATTGTCACGGCCGGAGCGGCACTGACTGCGGCCGGTGGCTTTGTCGCGAGCCTGTTGTCGCGGGGCCAGCCATCTTCAGGCGCGGCAGCGAGAGACCCTGACGACGCCGGAACGGAAGAGGCCGAAGCGCGCGAGGAGCTGCGTGATGATCTGGAACAGCTCAGCCTGCTTGTGACAAGGTTGACCGCGACCTTGCAATCGGTGGTGGACGAGACCGTCTCCCGGGCTGGAAGCACCGCGACACGGCGGGACGAAACACCGGCGGAGGCGGCCTTGCGCGATAAGGATGCGGGCGCGGCCTGAGGGGCATGGCTCGCTTTCTGCCGTCAGACTGGGGCTCAACTGGGGCTCAGAGGTGGCTCAGTTGCGAAAGGGCGCCTGCCCGGGCCGTGTTTCGGGTCGCTCTCCGGTGAGGGAGGGGGGCCGATCTGATTCCGGACGGGATGCGCTCAGGCGCGCGCGCCGTGGGTCAGTCAGGCGCGACTGGCGGCGGCGATCTCTGGCACCTGCGTCAGCGCCGGATCGAAGGCAAAGGTGACCACTGCCCGGACCCGCGCGCTGTCTTCGATGATTTGCAGGTCGCCGGGCAGCTGCGTGACAAATCCGCGGATCAGCCTTGCGCCGATTACAGAAGGGGCGCCGGCATGTTCTCCGGTCAGGCGGCCCCGCGCGGAAATGGCACCGGAGACTTCAAGCCGGGCGATTTCAGTGCCCGCGCGAGTAACGACCTTCGTGTCGGGCCCTGAGACTTCGGAGGATGCAGGCCCCGGCTGATCTTCGGCGCGGCCATGGCTCAGCCTGATCCGTACCGGTTGATTTCCAGCTTCGGAAGGCGGGAAACAGGAGAGGATCTCGGCCAGTAACAGCGCCAGCGGCACCGCCTGTTGCGACTGCAGAAGAAGGGGCATCAGATCCGCCTGGACTGCCCCTTGCAATCCCGCCCGGCCATGGATCAGATCAACCTTGGAGATCACTTCGGCCATCAGCAGATCGACTGTGACTCCGGTGCCCCCGGCCATCCGGTAAAGCCCGAGATGCACTGAAGAAAGCGACATCACCCGGTTATGCAGATCGTCAAGCACAAGGCGCATGGTTTCGTCCTCGGCCTCGCGCCGGTGCATCCGCAGAAAAGAGGCGATCAGTTGCAGACTGTTGCCGGTGCGGTGATGCACCTCGCGCAGAAGTTCATCCTTTTGTCGCACGAGGTTTTCCAGTTCGGCCTCATCGCGCAGGATCGTGTCTGTCAGCGAGCGGTATTCCTCGGCCAGGCTGGCAATTTCGGCGGGGGGCCGAGCGAGTGTGACATCCTGAGTGGGCAGCCGGTTCCCCGAAGTAAAATCGCGCATCGCCCGCGACAGGTGCCGGACATGGCGCGTGACCAGCCGTTCGACGCCGAGAATGGTCACGCCAACCCCGGTCAGCCACATCAGCGCCGGAAAAAGATAGGGCAGCACATGGCGGTTCAGGAAATTTTCCTCGACCGGCAAGGTCCAGGCGCCCAGCAAAAAGAGATCGCGATTGACCGGCACCCAGGAATACATCAGGGTTTCCCACCCCTTGGGATGGTCAAAAAAACTATGGGCTTTCTGCGGGATCAGGCTTTTCAGGCTGGCCTGGCCGGGCAGATATAACCCGGCATTGGCAATCCCGGTCGAGGCATAGATCACCTCGCCCGCGCCGTTGGCTGCGATCAGTGCCAGAGGTCGGTCGCTGGTTCTGGGTATTGTACCACCGGGAAGGGAAACGAGGTCATCGGGCAGGTCAATCAGCGCGCTTTCGGGGAGCCAGAGCAGGATAAACCCCTCAGGCTGCTCCGAGCGAGGGTCGGTCTGGTACGAGGCATCGCCGAGCGGCCATGTCAGAGAAACATCCGATTGCCCGGGGTCGGACCATTGCGGGTCGTGAAAGATGCGCGGCTGGTCCGAGGCAAGGATTTCGGCAAAGCGTTCGGTCTGCGAGAAATCGCGCGTGCTGCCGTCAGAGCTGCAGACCATCCGGCCATCTGCCGAGACAACCCCCGCGCGCGAGATGCGCCCGTCGCTGGTGGCATAGGCAGCGATCCGGCTGGCACAATCCCCGGGATGATTGCGCAGGCTGCTGGCCAAAAGCTGGGCGGTCACCTGCGAGGCACGGATCAGCCGGATCTCATGCAGTGCTTCCTGGAGGGTCCGTCCGACAGAGGCCGCAAGGCGGGTCTCGTCGGTCTGGCGCATTGTCATATAGGTCTGGGCCAGCGCCAGCAGGCCAAGCGGCAAAAGGGCGATCATAACCATCGCGGCCAGCCGCAGCGCAAGGCCGGACGTGATCTCCCGTGCCGCGAAGAGTTTCATGTCGCCGGTGTGGTCGGCCGGCTGATCACGGCAGCGGTGACGCCGCTGATGCCAGAAAACAGATCCTCGCCCTCGGCAAGGCCCATCAGTTCGGACAGGCGCTTGCGTGCGCGGCTGGCGCGGCTTTTGACGGTTCCCGGCGCCACGGCCATCATCTTCGCCGCTTCTTCCACTGAATAGCCGGAGGCGCCGATCAGGATCAGAACCTCGCGATGCTCCGGCGACAGCTGATCAAAGGCTCGCTGGAAATCGCCATAGGCAAGGCGGCTGTCATGGGCCGGGGCCTCAGAGAGGCTGCCAGCGAAGACGCCGTCGCTGTCCTGCACCTCGCGGCGCGTTTTACGCAGGAACGAATAATAGGTGTTGCGCAGGATGGTGAAGAGCCAGGCTTCGAGATTGGTTGCAGGGTCGAATTTGTCCATATTCGACCAGGCCTTCAGAATGGTCTCCTGCACGATATCATCGGCGAGAACCACGTTCCGCGACAGGCTGATCGCGAATGCCCGCAGATTGGGCAGGAGGGCCGCCAGCTGCTCGCGCGGATCAGGTACGGCCTGAGCGGGAGGAGACTGATCTTTCATGGCCCTGTCTTTTACCACCTTGTCCTGCGCGGCTCCGGAGCCGGCAGTCCGGCCGGAAGCGGGGTCACTTGTCGGGCTCATTTATCGGTATCGGCATTGGCAGGCGGATCAGAATTCAGCTGGGCGAGCAGCTGGAGAAAGCGGTCAGGCACCGCTTCAGTCAGGACCTCATCATAAACCCGCCTCAGATTTTCATCGATCTGAGTGCGGATCGCTGAGCGATCTGTCGCGACTGCGGGTTTGCCTGGTAGCATTTTTTTCGTGGTCCTGCCATTGCTCTACGGAACCAAACGCGGCTTCGACGCGTTTGGTTCCGCAAGAAGTACGCAGAACGGAGAATTTTTTATGGCCGATTCCAGGGCTCCGGCCCGGGCTCCTTCGGGAGCCGCGACGGGGGCAGCGGCAGATGATGCTTCGGCTGCGGTGTCTGCCGGGGGGCAAATCGCCGGGCAAGTGACGTCTGGCGAAGATCTTTCCCGCGCAGTTGCGCAGGATTTGCCCTATCTGCGGCGCTATGCGCGCGCATTGACCGGAAACCAGGTGAGCGGCGATGCCTATGCCATTGCCGCAATCGAGGCGGTTCTGGCGGATCCATCCCCGGTGTTGAGGGCGGTCTCGGTGAAGGTCGGGCTTTTCGCCTGCTTTCATGAGGTCTGGCAAAAAGCCGATTCCCCGGTAACTGCCGCCGAAGATCGTCTGGCGGTTGCGGCGCAGCAGCATATGGCGCGGCTGACCCCGAATTCGCGCGAGGCGCTGTTGCTGCAAACCATCGAGGGCTTCAGCCCGGCCGAGGTCGCGGCGATCCTTGGCGTTGACACCGCCAGTGCCACGGCGCTGGTTGAACGCGCCTTTGCCGAAATGGCCAGTTCGATCCTCGGCAAGGTCATGGTGATCGAGGATGAAGCGATCATCGCGATGGATATCACCGCCATTGTCGAGGCGATGGGCCATGCGGTAACCGGCGTTGCGAGGACCCGCAGCGAGGCGGTGGCGCTTGCTGCCCAAAAGGTGCCGGATCTGATCCTGGCCGATATTCAGCTAGCGGATAATTCCTCCGGCGTTGATGCGGTCAATGATATCCTGGCCGATCTTGGGTCGATCCCGGTGATCTTCATCACCGCCTTCCCCGAACGCCTGCTGACGGGGGAACGACCCGAGCCGACCTTCCTGATCAACAAACCCTATACCGAGGAACAGGTGCGCTCGGCGGTGAGCCAGGCAATGTTCTTTTCCTCGACCGAGACCCTGAACAGCTGAGCCGGTCAACAGATCAAGGGTTGAAAAGGCGCGGGATTGCTCCCGCGCCTTTTTGCGTTACTTGAGGTTTGTCACCACCTGGGCGGCAAATGTGTCAAGCATCGCGGCATAGACCGCGGCGGTATCGACTTCGGGCGAGGTGATATCGAACCCGGCGCCAAGCGCAGGCAGTGTCGAATTCATGTCAACCGTCAGCGTATAGGAATCGCCGCGCCCCGGCTGGGTCGGGTCAGACACTTTCACGAGGCCCGAAAGCTTCGAATCTGCCAGGCCAATCGATTCTGCGAAGCCGCTGGCCAGCGAAACCTCGTCAATATCGACGGTGATCGCGGCGCCTTCATCGCCCATCCGGTCGGTCACTTTGGTCAGGATCGCGGTTTCGAGATCCTTGTCGAGCGTGGCCCAATATGCGGCTGCGGCGGTATTCTGAACCGACCCCATATCTGCGGTCACCTCGATGCTTTTCACAGCATCCGCGCGATCAACGGCAAAGGCCGGCAGCGCCAGCGTGGCCATTGTCATGGCGGCTGCCATTGTTCCGGCGATGGTGGTTTTCATCCGGGTCACAGTAAACGTCATGCGAAATACTCCTGTTCTGCGGCCGCGTCCGGGAATGTCCGGTGTCTTACGCGGCACGGTTCCAGATGCAGGGAAAACACCCTGTACCGCATCCCGGTTCCCGTGCCGCTGGGGCAGATCAGGACGGGGAACCGGATGCCTGTTTTTCTATATATCTGATTTAAAAGGAGTTTCGACGGAGTTCGGCGGGGAAGGGCCGCCGGTCAGGGGCGATATCGGAAAAGGAATGCGCGAAATCATGCTGGTTTGGGCGCCGGCCATACGCCGAAACCAGCCTGGCCGCAGCTCAGCGCAGCCGTCTCAGCGCAGCCAGAGCCCTTCGCGTCTGAGCGTATTGCGGATCACCTTCTCGCGGCGCGGCAGATCATTCTGGTCAAACAGCGCCCGCGCCTTGCGGCCCCGGTTCTGATAGACCATCTGTTTCGCCTGTTCCCAGTCGCGCAGCAGGCGGCGGTTCTCTTTCTCTTTCGCAACGGTCTCCAGCACGTGCACCGCCAGGTCCGACCCGGTGGCGTATAACAGCGGCAGCGTGCGGTAATGCAGCGTCAGATCACCATCGAGCCCGGCCAGATCAGCTCCTGGCCTGCCGCCGCCGAAAGAAGCGATCACCAGCGGCAGAGCGATCTGATCCAGCCAGGGCCAGAGCTCCTGACAGACCAGTGCTGCCGGGCGGTCTTTGTGGATCGTCTCCGCGTAATCCAGAAACCGGCGGCCAAAGTCCTGCGGGCTGTCATGCAGGAACCAGCCCGCGTTGAAATACATGTAGCGCTGCCAGTGTTCATCGGGCCAGGACAGATCCAGCGAACCCGCGAAATCCAGCCCGAACCGGTCATAAAGCGCGGCCCAGGTCTCGGCATAGCCAGGGCCGTAAAGCTCAATCACCGGCCAGGTATCCTCGCGTTTCATCGACGCCGAGGGGCGCGAGAAATCCGGTGCCAGCGTCGAGAGCGGCCCCGTCACCAGTGTGTCGGTGTCGAGAAAGAGGAAAGGTTCATCTGGCAGCGCGGTCAGCATCTCGATCTTGTTGCCGATCGCATAGGCGGCGCCAAAGACCTTGTTGTCAAAGGGCACGAATTCGGCGCCCAGCTCTTCCAGCCGGTCGCGAAGCGCGCCTTTTGGCAGGCGCGGATCTTCGGGCCAGAGAGGACCCGGTTGCGGCTCGGCCAGCAAAAGGCGCCCCTGAAAGCCGGGATCCGCCGCGCGCAGTGACGCCGCGAGCAAGAGCGCCTCATGCCCAAGGCGGCCGCGTTGCACCACGGCTGCGATATTGAACGGGCGGGCAGGGGGCACCGGCGCCACCCCGCTCAGCGCGGCGTGAAACGCAATGACAGGCAGGACATGCCGCCATCGATTTTCTGGCATTCGGAATTGCCGATCTCGACCACCTCATAGCCCGCCGCCACCAGCCGGTCGCGGGTTTTCGGGAAACCGGCGGGGAAGAGCACGATCCCGTTGAAGCGGATCGCATTGGCCGAGGCCTCTTCCCCTTCGGCAACCGCGATCACCTTATAGCCGGTGAAACAGCCCGATGCCGCCAGCCGGTCGGTCGCGAGCACGGTTTCCGCATCCATCAGCGAGCAGTCGGTCTTGAAATGCAGCACGCCCGGCGGGGTATGGACCTCGCGCACCACCTGGCCCCAATCGGCGACCAGACGCGCAAGCTCCGCGATCCCGGCCTCATTGGTCCGGGCCGAGCGGCCGACAAGGATCTCGGTTTCGCCCATCAGGATATCGCCGCCTTCGATGAAACTGTCTTCGCCCTCGATGCGGCGGATCTCGCTGTAAAGCGCGCGCAGATGCGGCTCCATCTCGGCCGCCTCACCGAGGCGCGAGGGCGCGCCGGGCCGCATGATCACTGCGCCTTCAGGCAGGCAGAGCGCGGTGTCTTCGACAAAAACGCTGTCCGGATAGGCGTCGAGCGCCTCCAGTACCGTGACCTCGGCCCCGGTCGAGCGCAAGGCTGCGATATAGGCGCTGTGATGTTCCTCCATCAGGGCAAGGTCCGGGTTGCCGGTATCCACGGCGCGCAGCCCCCGGATGATCGACTGCGCCGGTTTGCGGCTGATTGCGTGGGTGAAAGAATAGGAGCGCGGCATCGGATTTCCCCGGGAAAATTGTTCCGACCATGGCTAGCCTGATTTGGCGGGCACGAAAAGGCCCCGCTCTCAGCGCAGAGGTCTCAGCCTCCGGGGGCGGGCAGACGCACGATGGTCACGGTGCAGGGCGCTTCGGCCACCACCTGGGCCGAGACCGAGCCAAGATAGCGGCGGAGCGCCGAACTTGCCCGCGCGCCCATCACGATATGACCGGCAAGGATACGGGTCGCGTGTTCGGTCAGTGCATTGCCGGGGTCGGGGGCTTCAAGCACGGTATAGGTTACGCGTCCTTCGGGCAGGCCAAGCGCCTCGCCCCAGGCTTTCAGCGCGACAAGGCGGGCGACATGCAGATTGTTACCCGCCTCATCGGTGCCCTGATCCAGCTGGATCCGCGCGCTGCGCAGCACATTGACACAGGCAAGCCGCGCCTCGGGGCGGAAATGCAGGATCTCGCGTGTGGCGCTGAGGATCTCCTGCGACAAAGCCTCCATCTCGGGCGAGAGGTCGACGGCCGCCATCACCACCTGGGCGCGGGCGGTGTCTTCGGCGGTCGGGGCGGGCAGGTAGCCCCGGATCCGGCGCGCGCGCCAGCGGCGCCGCAGCACCGGCCAGACCCCGTCCTGCACGAGCTTTGTGGCGCGCGCGGTAAGCTGCACCTGATCGGGATGGCCAAGGTCAAAAGCCATCTGCGCCGCCGACTGAAAGCGCTCTTCCGGCTCGACCTCCAGCGCACGCAGGATGATCTCCTGCAACCAGGGCGGCAGCTCGGGGTTCAGCGCGCGCGGCGGCTTTGGGTCGCGCCAGAGGCGGCGTCGCACGGCGCGCAGCGTGGTGGTCCGGCCAAAGGGCAGCCTTCCGGTCGCAAGCTCGTAAAGCATTGCACCGAAGGCGAAAATATCCGATCGCGGATCATCGCGGTGATGCAGATACTGTTCGGGCGCGATATAGGGGAAGGTGCCCATCGGAATGGCAAATTCCTCGCCCAGCAGATCCGGCAGATCAAGATGGCGTGCGAGGCCATAATCGATCAGCACCAGCCGCCCGGCCTCATCGCGCATCAGATTGCCGGGCTTGAGGTCCAGGTGGATCACCCGCTGGCGATGCACCTCATGCAGCGCCGTCGCGATCTCGATGGCCAGCGCGACCAGCTGATCGGGCAGCAGCGGCGCGCGGTCAAACAGCTCCTGGAACGAGGCGCCTGGCAGTTTTGCCGTCACCAGATAGGGCATGACCGCGAAATCCCCCGCCGCGATCAGCTGTGGCACATGCGGGCCCGAAAGGCGCGGCAGGATCATCTGTTCGATCTCGAACCCCACAATCGTCGGCCCGTCATCGCCGTCGAGAATGGTCGGCACCTTCATCACCATTGGCCCGGGATGGTCCGGATGGGTGACCTCCCAGATCGTGGCAAAGCCGCCGCGATGCAAAAGCGGGCCAAGCGTGAAGCCATCGATCTGAAGCCCCTCGGCCGGGCGTTTCTGGCTGCGGCTCATTCTCCGCTCCTCAGGCGCAGGGCAAGCTCTTCGGGCAGGCCGGCAGCCAGAATCTTTCCGGCGGTGATGGCGGTATCATAGGGCGTGCGGCGAAAGCTGAGCTCGCGGGTTGTGGTGTCAAAGATGGCCCAGCCGGCCTGGGGGCTGCCATCACGGGGCTGCCCGACCGAGCCTGCCACCACCAGCCAGCGCCGCGACGACAAAAGCGGCACGGGGATCCGGGGCCTCTCTGCATGGGCCTGGATCCGGTCATGGATGTCAGAGCTGTAGAGCGCCGGCACATGAACGTGACCGCAAAAGATCACACCGGCGTCAGAGCTGCGAAAGCTAGCCATCGCATCGCGGTCCGAGGTGACATAGATCCAGTCGCCCGGGCTATGGGCCGAGGCATGGGTGTAAAGCCGGTCCTCCTCGCGGATCGTCAGTGGCAGCGCGGCAAGCCAGCCGGTCTGCGCGGCGGAAAGCCGTGGCCGCGTCCAGTCGATGGAGGCCCGCGCCGTGGCGTTCATGTCGCGCGCCGATCCTGCGATGGCGGCATCATGATTGCCCCGGATCACCAGGGCGCCGGCGGCCTCCAGCTTCTGGATCCGCTCCACGCACCAGGCCGGATCGGGGCCATATCCGACGATATCGCCAAGGATCACATAGCGCCCGATATCCCGCGCCTCTGCATCGGCAAGCACTGCCTCCAGCGCTTCGCGATTGCCATGAATATCGCTGAGAAGGGCGATCCGCATGCGGTTCTCCGGTTGCTCTGCCCATCCTGGCAGAGCGCGGCCCCGGGCAAAACGCATATTTTCCGCGCAGCTTTGCACCAGGCTGGCAAGCTGGTCGGGGCGCCGGGGCTTGCCGCGCCCTCCGTTGTATTGCACCATACATAAGGCGCGGCCATATGGCCGCCATCAGGGGGAGAGACCGAGATGCGACTGAGCGCCCGAAATGTCCTGCCGGGAACGGTGATCGAGATTGTCACCGGCGCGGTGACGAGCCATGTCCGCCTTGATCTTGGCGGCTCAATTGTTACGGCTGCGATCACCAATGAGGCGGTGAAAGAGCTGGGTCTGACCGTGGGCGCAAAAGCCTCGGCGGTGATCAAGGCCTCGGATGTGATGATCGGCACCGATGACTGATCACGTTGCCGACCTGCGCCCGCATGAAGTGGCAGTGCCGCTGCCCGGGGCATTCGACGCCTCGATCTGGTTCATTGGCCGGCTGCGCACGCCGTGGACCGATCGCAGCCAGTGCCCGCGCCGGGGCGATCCCGACAGCGGGCCCGATTGCCGGGTCGAACTTGACCCGCGCTGGATCGAGGGCCTGGCGGGGGTCGAGGGGCGCGAGCGGATCCAGCTGTTATACTGGATGCATCTCTCGCGCCGCGATCTGATGCGGCAGAACCCGAATTTCGGCGATGCCTCGGTCGGGACATTCTCGCTGCGCTCGCCGGTCCGGCCCAATCCGATCGCGGCGACGGTGGTGCGGCTGTTGCGCGTTGAAGGCGCGGTTCTGCATGTGCGCGGCCTGGACTGTGTCGATGGCACGCCGCTTGTTGATATCAAAGGCGAATTCGGAGCGATTCCATGAGCTTCCCAACCCGCCGCGCCATGCTGGCCGCGGTTTTTGCCGCTCTGGCCGCGCCGGTTCTGGCATTTGACGGACAAAGCGTCACCGATGCCACCGGCCGCGAGGTGCTGGTGCCTCTGAACCCGGCAAAGGTCTTTGCTGCCGGGCCGCCCGCCTCGGTGTTGCTTTATGCGCTGAAGCCCGAAGCGATGGTCGGCTGGGTGATGGCGCCAAAACCCGTCGATCTGCCTTATCTTTTGCCTGAGACGCGCGGCTTGCCGGCACTCGGGCGGCTGACCGGCAAGGGCGATACGCTGAACCTTGAGGTGCTTTTGACCACCGGGGCCGAGCTGATCGTCGATTTCGGCACCGTGAATGCCACTTACCGCGACCTGGCGACGCGGGTGCAGGATCAGGCGGGGCTGCCCTATGTGCTGATCGATGGCAGCTTTGCCGCGACGCCACAGGCGATCCGTGAGATGGCGGCGATCCTTGGGGTCGATGCCCGGGGCGAGCAGCTCGCAACTTACGCCGAGGCCGCCTATGCGGAGGCGGACGCTTTGCTTGCGCAGGTGCCCGATGCAGACCGCCCCCGCGTCTACCTGGCCCGAGGTCCGGAGGGGCTGGAAAGCCCGGCGCGCGGCTCGATCAATGCCGAGATCATTGAACGGATGGGCGGCATCAACGTGGTCGAGGCCGAGACGCGTGGGCTGGTCACGGTCTCGCCCGAACAGATCCAGGCCTGGGCGCCGGATATCATTCTGACGGTGGACCGCGATTTCGCGGCCAATGTGCGCAAGATGCCGGAATGGCAGGGGATCCCGGCGGTCGATCAGGGACGCATCTATCTTGCACCCGGTGAGCCCTTTGGCTTTATCGATGCGCCGCCTTCGGTCAACCGCTTGATCGGCCTGAAATATCTGGCGCATGTCTTCTACCCGGACCTGGCCGGAGGAGATCTGGAACAGGCTGATCTGCGCCAGGAGATCGCGGATTTCTACACGCTCTTCTACCAGGTGACGCCGGATGCGGCAGCGCTGGACGCGTTGCTGGGCGAATAGGATCGGGACCAGAAGAATGCGGCTTTCCCTGCTGGCGCTGGCGCTGGTCTTCGCGCTGATCCTCGGGATCGGCCTCGGGCCATACCCGCTGAGCCCCGGCCAGATTTTTGATGCTCTGACGGGCGGGCTGACCGGGGGCCTGACGGGGGCGGGGGATGATCGCCAGGCGCAGGTGGTGCTGTGGAATATCCGCGGCCCAAGGGTGATCTCTGCGGCGCTGATCGGGGCGGGGCTGGCGGCGGCGGGGGCGGCCTATCAGGTGGTGTTCCGCAACCCGCTGGTCTCGCCCGATATCCTTGGCGTCTCGGCCGGGGCGGGGTTTGGCGCGGTGCTCGGGATCCTGCTGGGCCTGCCGGTGATGGCGATCCAGCTGATGGGCTTTGGCTTTGGCCTCGCGACGGTTGCGCTGGTGATCGGGCTGACACTGGCGCTCAGGGGCGGTGCGCAGCTTCTGGTCATGGTCTTATGCGGGATCGTCATTGGCGCGCTGGCGGGGGCGGGGATCTCGCTGGTGAAGCTGCTTGCAGATCCCGATGAGCAGCTTCCCGCGATTACCTTCTGGCTGATGGGCAGCCTTGCCGGCGTCAAGCGGGTCGATCTGCTGGCGGCGGCGCCGGCGGTGATCCTGGGCCTCGTGCCGCTGATCGCGCTGCGCTGGCGCATCGGGCTTCTGGCGATGGGCGATGACGAGGCCCGCGCGATGGGGATCGAGGCCGGGCGCCTGCGGTTTGTGGTGATCGCGGCGGCGACGCTGATCACGGCGGCAGCGGTGGCGCTGGCGGGGGTGATCGGCTGGATCGGGCTGATGGTGCCGCATATGGCGCGGCTGGTGGCGGGGCCGCGCTTTGACCGGATGCTGCCGGCGGCGCTGCTGGCGGGGGCATCGTTCATGGTGCTGGTCGATACCGCCGCACGGATGATCGCACCGATGGAAGTGCCGCTGGGCATCCTGACCGCCGTGCTTGGCGCGCCGGTTTTCGTGATCCTGCTGGCCAAGGGGGCGCGGGCATGGAACGGCTGACAGCGACTGGGGCGCCGCTGCTGTCGGCGCGTGATCTGGCGGTCGGCCATGGCGCCCGGGCGCTGATCCGGGGCATCGGGTTCGACCTTTATGCGGGGCGGGTTCTGTGCCTCCTCGGCCCGAACGGGGCGGGGAAGACCACACTGTTTCGCACCCTTCTGGGGCTGATCCCGCCGGTTGCGGGCAAGGTCCTGCTGGGCGGCGCCGATCTGGACGGTCTGAGCCGCAGCCAGATTGCCGCCCGGCTGGCGCATGTGCCCCAGGCGCTGGCCTCGCCTTTTGCCTATACGGCGCGGGATATTGTGCTGATGGGGGCTTCGGTGGGGCTTGGCGCCTTTGCCCGGCCCGGGCGCGCCGAAGAGGCCCGCGCCCTGGCCGCGCTCGACCGGCTCGGCATTGCGGATCTGGCGGATGAGGATGTCACGCGGCTTTCGGGCGGCCAGCGTCAGATGGTGCTGATCGCCCGCGCCCTTGCGCAGGAGGCGCAGGTTCTGGTGATGGACGAGCCGACCGCCAGCCTCGATTTTGCCAATGTGAAAGCGGTGGAGGCCGCGATCCTTGGTCTGGCGGCAGCGGGCCAGGCGGTGGTGGTCTCGACCCATGATCCGGGCCAGGCGGCAATGCTGGGCGATGAGGCCCTGCTGGTCAGCCGCGCCGGTGTGATCGCCTCGGGGCCGGTCTCGGATGTCATGCAGGACGCCGCCCTGAGCCGGCTTTACGGCATTGCGGTGCGCCGGATCGAGGGGCCTGACGGCAGGCCGCATTTCTACTGACAGTGATCGGATTGCTACGCCCGGGAAAAAGAGCCCGGAACCTGCGCCCGGGCTTCTTGCCAATTTCGTGACGATATATTTCATCATACATAACGATTCGCGAAAATCCGCCGAAAGCCGGGCGGTCGCGGATGAAAAGCCATGCCACTGGAAGGATTCCTGATGTCTTTATTGCAGCGATTGGTGATTGCAGGTCTGTTATTCCCCGGGCTGTCCGCCCCCGTTTTCGCTCAGTCCTCCGAGGAGACCGCCTTCGCGCTCGGCACGATCTGGCTTGGCGTCGATGATGAAGGTCAGGGGGGGGACCACCGCGAAAGTGACCGGCGAAGAGGCCGCGAAACAGAACCGCGCCACGCTTGATGACACACTCAGCGTTCTGCCCGGCGTTTCTTCCACCCCCTCGGGCGGTGGATCCAGAAACGAGCGCGAGGTTTTCGTGCGCGGCTTTGACCGCTGGCATGTGCCGCTGTCGATTGACGGCATCCGCATCTTTCTGCCTGCCGACAACCGGCTGGACCATGGCCGTTTCCTGACCCCGGACCTCGCCGAGGTCCAGGTGCAGAAAAGCTATGTCTCGGTGATCAACGGCCCGGGCGGCATGGGCGGCGCGATCAACCTCGTGACCCGCAAACCGACGCAGCCCTTCGAAGGCGAGGCGCGGCTGGGCATCGACGCCGGCAATCGCGGCGATGTGACGGGGCGTACGGGCTATCTCTCGCTCGGCACAAAACAGGAATTCTGGTACGGCCAGGTTTCTTACATGCGGCGCAATGTCGACGGCTTCTACCTGTCGCGCGATTATGTTCCCGATCCGCGCTACCCCTATCAGGGCGAAGGTCTGCGCAAAGACAGCGCCACCGATGACAGCCGTCTGAACCTTAAAGTTGGCTATACGCCCAATGCGACCGACGAATATGTTCTGAGCTATACCCGCCAGGAAGGCTCGAAATCGGCGCCTTACAGCACGCTTCTGCCGGTCATGGGCTATCCGGGCACCGGTCCGGGGTCGAACCAGCGGGACTGGACCTGGCCGCAATGGGATATCAGCAGCATCGCCTTCTATTCGACGACCGAAGTCGGATCCGGTACGCTGAAGACCAAACTTTTCTACAACACGTTCGACAATACGCTCTCGGCCTGGGACAATGCGAACCATTCCGCCCAGACCCTCGCGCGGGCCTTTAACAGCGTCTATGATGACTATTCGGTCGGCGGCAGCGTCGAATACGGGCTGAGCTTTGGCGATCACGATCTGCGGATCGCGTCCTTCTTCCGCCGCGATGTCCACCGCTCCACCAATTACGCGCGCCCCGACCATCCGACGCTGGCACGGATCGACCCGACTGAGCACAGCAAGGAAGAGACCCTCTCGCTGGCGATCGAGGACACCTGGCGCGTCAATGACGAGCTGCGCATTGTTGCGGGCCTGTCCTATGACAAGGCGAAAGTGCTTGAGGCCGACCGCACCGCTGCCAGTCCGGGCAAGCCGACGGTTTCGGTCGATGCGGTGAACTGGCAGCTGGCTGCGATCTGGACCCCGGGTGCAGGCGGCGAATATCATGCGAGCCTCTCGTCCAGGACCAGCTTCCCGACGCTCTTCCACCGCTACTCGACCGGTTTTGGCTCGATGGTGCCCAACCCGGATCTGGATGCAGAGCGCGCGCTGAATTTCGAACTGGGCTATAAGGGCGATCTTGGCCCGGTGCAGCTGGAAGGCGCGGTGTTCTACAGCCGCATCACCGATCTGATCCAGTCGATTGATCTGGGGACGATCGACCCGATTTCCGGTCTTCCGCAATCGCAGCGCCAGAACCTTGCGAAAGGCACCTATAAGGGCTTTGAGATCGCGGCGAACTGGGAAGTGAATGACAGTGTCGCGCTGACGGCGAATTACACCTACCTGCATACCAGCGTCAAAGATCCGGTTGTCACCACCGCGAAAGTGACCGATCTGCCCGATCACAAAGCCTATCTGCGGCTGGACTGGCAGGCGCTGGACCGGCTGACGGTCTCGCCCTCGGTCGAGGTCTATGGCGGCCGCTGGTCGGATCCGGCCATTGGCTCGGGGAACCGCAACGCGCCGATCTATACGAAAATGGGCGGCTTCGCGCTGGCCAATTTCGATATGGCCTGGCAGGTGAGCGATCAGGCGAATGTGGGCTTTGGCATCCGCAACCTCTTTGACCGCAACGTCTCGGTTGTCGAGGGCTATCCCGAGGCCGGGCGTACCTTCTACCTGACCTCGCAGATCAGGTTCTGATCCATCTCACAGACGGGCTGGCCGGGCTTCACGTTTCTCACAGGGGTCAGTCTTCTGAACGCCGCTCCCATCTGATGGGAGCGGCGTTTTTCATGGGGTCTGAGGCAGAGATCAGGGGGAGATCAGGGCGCGATCAGGGGGAGGGGATCGCCACAGGCAGGCCCGCAACGCTGCCGGTGGTGACAGCAAGGCCGAAGGTTTCGCTCAGGATCGGCGCGCGGAAGACATCGGCGACGGGACCAGCGCCGGTCACCCGGCCCGCCTTCAGCGCCACCAGATCATCGCAGAACCGCGCCGCGAGGTTCATGTCATGCAGCGCGATCACCACACCGCGCCCGGCCGCGCGCGCAAGGTCCCGCAGGGCGGATAAAAGATCAAAAGACCAGGCCAGGTCGAGCGAGGCCGAGGGCTCATCCAGCAACAGCCAGTCAGCGCCCTGGGCCAGCATCATCGCAAGCCGGGCGCGTTGCGCCTCACCGCCCGAGAGGCTGTCGAGGGGGCGCGTGGCAAGACCGTCCAGCCCGCAGAGCGCGATGGCTTCGGCAATGGCCCGCTGGTCTTCCGGGCCCGCACGGCCAAAGGCACCATGCCAGGGATAGCGGCCAAGTGCCACCAGATCGTGTAGCACCATGACCCCGGTGGCGGGCGCGCTTTGCGGCATCAGCGCGACGCGTCGGGCGAAATCGCGCGACTTCCAGGCGTCAAGCGCCAGGCCGTCAAGGCTGCATATGCCGGCATCGACCGGGGAGAGCCGGGCAAGCACCCGCAACAGGCTCGACTTTCCCGAGCCGTTGCGCCCGATCACGCCGCAGACCCTTCCGGGGGCCAGGCGCAGGCTGATCTCTCGCAGAACCGGCTGAGCGTTCAGGGTAAGGCCCAGATTTTCCAGATGAAATCCAACGGGGTCGCCAATGGTCATGCGGGTCACGCCGGTCTCCTTGCGAGAAAGATCATGAGGAAAACCCCGCCGCAAAGCAGCGCCATCATCCCCGCAGGGATCTGCCAGGGGAAGGCCAGATTGCGGCCAAGCCAGTCGGCCAGAACCATCAGCGCGGCCCCGCATAGCGTGGCAAGCGGCAGCTGTGCGCTGGCGCGGGGCGGGCCGCAAAACCGCGCGATGGCGGGGGCGATCAGCCCGATGAACCCCGGCGGGCCGGTCAGGATCGTTCCGACAGCCGTGGCCAGCGCCGCGAGCACCACCACGCTTGCGCGGGCCCGTGTCAGCGGTAGCCCCAGCAGGCGGGCGGCGTCTGGCCCGAGAGGCAACAGGTCGAGCCAGCGGCGGAGCAGCAGTGCGAGGCCGAGAAGCGCCGCCGTCACGCTTAACGCGATGACGGCATCTGACAGGGCGATCCGGTAGGTGGAGCCGGAGAGCCAGGTCATCAGTTGCCCCGCAAGCGGATGGCCCGAGGCCAGCAGCATCGCCAGCACCGCCGACAGGAGCATCGAGACCGCCAGCCCGGCAAGCAGCAGCCCTTCGGATGAAAACCGCAGCCGCGCTCCTGCCACAAGGATCAGAACCAGACCTGCGAGGGCGCCAAGGCTGGTGGCCCCGTAAAGCAGCCCGCGTCCGCCGCCACCTGTCATCACGACGGCCAGCACGAGGCCAAGTGCCGCCGCGCCGCTGATGCCGAGAAGCTCGGGGCTGGCCAGCGGATTGCCGGTCAGCCGCTGCATCAGGCAGCCCGCAAGACCGAAGGCCGCCCCGGCTGCCGCAGCACCGGCCACGCGCGGCACCCGCCAGTCAAACATGGCGAGGGGCGAGATATCCCAGCCCTCCGGACCGCGCCCGATGGCAAGGGCGGCGGCAAACAGCGCCAGAAGCCCCAGCAGGAGAAGGGGCAGCCGGGGCACAGGCCGCGCGCGGCGTGGTAAAGCGGGCAAGAGATGCTCCGGCGCGGGCTGGCTGCTTTTGCGCAACAGGGCGATCATCAGCACCGCCCCGATCAGGGCCAGAAGCGTGCCGGTCTGCACCGGGATCCAGGGGCGCAGCAGCTGGACCAGCTGATCTGCCAGCATCAGGATCCCGGCGCCCGTCACGGCAATCGCGCCGGATCCCGGCGTCCGGCCGGTCAGCGCCCGTGCCACCAGCGGCGCGATGATGCCGAGAAAGGCGAATACCCCGGTCAGCGCGGTCACCAGCGCGGCAAGGCTCACCGCCGCCGTCGCCAGCATGACCCGCCAGCCGCCCGGCGCCAGCCCCAGCACCCGCGCGCCCTGATCGCCAAGCGCCAGCACCTCGAGCGGCCTGCGCGCGAAAGGCGCGAGCACCAGCGCCAGCGCCAGTGCCGGGGCAAGCCGCGCGGCAATGGTCCAGCCCTCCTGCTCCAGTGCGCCCGCCTGCCAGAGGAACAGGCTTTGCAGCACCTCATGGTGAAACAGCGTCAGCACGGCATTCAGCCCGCCAAGGCTCGTGGTCACCACCAGCCCCGACAGGATCAGCGTGAGCGACGAGACCCCCTGAAGCGCGGCCAGAGCCAGCACCAGCGCCAGTGCCGTAAGCGCGCCCGCGAAAGCCGGCAGCGGCAGCCAGGCCGGCGCAAGGCCTGGCGCGTTCAGGAGTGTCAGCGTCAGCGCACATTGCGCCCCGGCGGTGATCCCCAGCGTCGCGGGCTCGGCAATCGGGTTGCGGAAAACGCGCTGCAGCAAAGCACCGGCCAGCGCGAGCGCCGCCCCCGCGAGGGCGGCGGTGACGAGGCGCGGCGCGGCGCTCAGATGCAGGATAAGCGCCGGGATATCCCCCGGATCGGCCCAAAGGATCGCGGCAGGCCAGCGGCCGGGCAGCGCAGTCCCGGCATTCAGCGCGAAGAGCACCAGGGCGGTCAGCCCGGGCAAAAGGATCAGTAAAGCGCGCATCAGATCAGCCCGATCCCGGTGGTAAGGGCATCGGCGAGCCGGGTGGCCGAGGCGAGACCGCCTGCGGGGAAGACCGGCGGCAAGGGAATGGCGCGCAGGGCGCCGCTTTCGATCACACGGGTGAAGAGCGCGCCTTGCGGCAGCGGCCCGGTGGCGAGGATCGGGGCGCCGGTGGCGAGGATCTCGCTGAGGCCAAGGGGCAAAGCGCCCGGCGGGCCGCTGCCGGGAAGCGCATTGCGCCCTCCGGCAGCGGCCAGCAGATCCCCGGGCAGCGAGCCTTCGGTGAAAACCAGCGCGTGTCGGCCATCTTCCAGAAAGCGGGCCAGCAGAACGGGGGGCGGGTTGCGGCTTGCGATGGCCCGGGTCAGGCGGTCCCGCGCATGGTCAAATCCGGTGACAAGGTCATCCGCACTGATCTGCCCCGCATCGGCGATCTCTCGGGCCAGATCGGTCGCGATCTCAAGACCGGGGCGGGAAAAGGGCATTGTCTCCAGCCAGAGGACCGGCGCGATCCGTTCCAGCCCTGCCTGCGGCCCGCGCTGCCAGTCGGCGGCAATGATCAGATCGGGGGCGAGGTGAAACAGCAGCTCCATATTCGGCTCATTGAGCGGGCCGAGGTCATGCAGGCCATCGGGCAATGCCGGAACGCCGACGAGGCGGCGATAGAGCGGCAGATTGCCGGCGGCGAGCGGGGTGAGCCCAAGCGCCAGCGCGGTTTCGGTCAGGATCAGTTCGGTCGTGACAAAACGGGGCGCGTGCGCATCCTGTGCACGGGCCCCGCGCGGCGCAAGGGCCGGAAGGAGCGCAGAAACCCCGAGCGCCAGTGCCCCGCGCCGCGTCAGAGGGGGGAAGGGGGTCATGTCTGGCTCCGGACCGCAGCCAGAAGCGGGCGGTCATAGCGCGAGAGCCAGGCTTCGGGCGGGGCTGCGCCGGTCTCGGCGAGCCATTGGCGCAGGGTGACGCGGATGACGGCCTGGGCGTGGCGGTCGGGCTTCTGCCCGGGCGCATCGGTTGCCTCGGGCGGCAGGCCGCTTTGCAGCCGCGCGCGGGTCGCGGCTTTCAGCGCCATCAGGTCGGGGCGGCCATGACGCGCGAGGATGGTCTGGAATACGGTATGGATATCGGGATCGAACGGGCGGCGCTGCCCCGGGCGCACCCGCGCCGGATGCGGCGGGAAGATATGAGCAAAGGGCAGCCAGCCCTCTGGTACCGGCGTGGTCGCGGCATGGGTCAGGCCCCGGCTACCGGCGGAAGGGATCGCATGGATCGGGCAGGCGCCATCCGCCACCCGCTCGGCGCGCAGAAAGGGGGTCTCGGCAATCCAGTCACCCGGAAGCGCGGCCAGCGCCTCGCGGCAATCGTTCCAGTGCTGGCCCGCCAGCAGCAGGGCCCGGGCGCGGGCCGTCGCTGCAGGTCGAAAGAAACAGCGAAGCCCGGCATGGCCCAGCCCCAGATCAAGCGCCGGTGCGCCCTGGTCTGCGGCGACCAGGGCCGCGTCATCCGCGACCACGGTAAGGTGGTGGTCGCGGGGGCAGGGAGGCAGCCCACCTGCCTCGCATAGCGCGATCCCGTGATTCCAGCCCCTCGGCTCGCTGCTGAGGGTCTCGAATGCGAGAAGCTTTGCTCCGGGGGTGAGACGGGCGCGCCCGGTCTCACCTTCCAGCACCAGTGCCCCGCCGATCTTTTGCGGGATACCGGTCAGGTCAAACCCCATGAACCCCGCAAGGGTGCCGATGCTCCACAAATGCCCTTCGGCGCCGAAAAGCCGGGCAAGCAACGCGAAGGTTTCATCTTGTGGGGCATCGGTCATGGCGCGAGCTTTCAGAACTTCGAGGTCAGCTGCAACTCAAACCGGCGCGGCGCACCGAGAACCACCTGACCCTTTTCGGGGTAGAGATATGCCGCATAGCTTTTGTCGAAGAGGTTCGTCACGCGCAAAGACAGGGTCGAGCTCTCGCCCGCCTGCCAGTCAAGCCCGGCATTGATCAGCGAGAAACTGCCGCGTTTCTCGGTATTGGCGTAATCATACCAGGCCTTGCCGACGAATTGCACACCCAGATGCGCAGTCCAGACATCGGCGAATTCCCAGGAGGCCCAGAGATTGGCCGAGGTTTCCGGCACGAGGAGCGGCACATTCCCCGAATAATCCACCCAGGAAAAGGTGTTGAAATCGAGGTAGGTGAAATCGTCAAACCGCGCTCTGGTGCGGGCGATATTGCCGCTGAGCCGCAGGGTATCGGTCACCCTGGCGCTGGCTGCCAGCTCGATCCCGCGCGACGATTGCTGCCCGGCCTGTTGCATCGTGAAAGACCCCGGCGCCAGCACCGGCACATTGCGCTTCACGATATCATAGGCGGTGAGCGACCATTCGGCGCGGCCATCGGCAAAGCTCTGGCGCAGCCCGATCTCGAATTGTCGCCCCGTGGTCAGGTCGAAGTCGCGGAAATTCGCGGCGTAATCCATCAGCGGCACGTTCACCGGGTCGGTGGACCAGGCCAGCTGGCCGTAAACCACCGTGGTCTCAGTCGCCGCCCAGCTGAGCGCGACCCGCGCCGATGGCGCCTTGTAGCTGGCGTCAAAGCTCGTGGCGGGGTTTGCGATGCCCTGGCGGCTCAGATCGAACCAGTCCTGGCGCAGGCCAAGGCTGAGCGCCAGCCCCTGGCCAAGCTCGGTGCGGTTTTCCAGAAAGATCGCGCGCTGGTCTAGGGTCGAGCGGTATTGCGCCACCGGGGTCAGGCCGGTGGGGAAACGGCCGGGGCGCGGGTTGAACGGATCGACCGTGACCGAGCCGAAGTTGAAGGCACTGGCATAGCTGGATTTCGAGCGGTTCAGGTCAAAGCCGATCACCGTATGGCTGTCATAGCCCGCGATCCCATGGCGCAAGCCTGCATCCAGCCGGAAGCCGGTCTGATCCTGATCCTGGTCGATGGCGACGAATTCGCCGACCGATACCGTATCGGTCACCGGATCCCATTCATAGGTTTCAGCATTGCGGAAGCTGCGGTCAGAGCCGATGCGGTACAGCACTGCCGAGACGCGGACCGCGTCCGACGGCGCCCATTCGGTTTTCAGCTGCAGCCAGTGATCGGTGAAGTCGGTCCTCGCGTCTTCAACATTGTAGTTCAGTGCCTCGGTCCCCGCGACGAGGATCCCGTTGCGCAAAGGCGTGCCATAATAGGTCATCGGCTCGCGCTTTGCGTAATCGGCGGACAGGGTGAAGGTCAGATCGGGCGTCGCCTTCCAGCTCAGCGCGGCGGTCACGGCGCCGAGACTGTCATCCGCACCGTCGATCCAGCCGTCGGATCCATCCGCGATCACCGCGATGCGGTAGGAAAGCGTATCCGAGAGCGAGCCGCCACTGTCGGCGCCAAAGCGCAGCCTGCCATCTGACCCCGCAAGCGCGGTCAGCAAATGGCGCGGCGCACCGTCAAACGGGCGTTTGGGCATCGCATTGACGAAACCGCCAATCGCGCCATGGCCATGGATCACCGAACCGCCGCCTTTCAGGACCTCGAATTCCTCGATCAGCCAGCTGTCGACCGGGAAAGAGATATTGCCGCGTCCGGGAAACTGCCTGGTGCCGTCAAACAGCATCATGACCGAACTGCTGCCCTGAAAGCCGCGCGCGGCGAAATGATTGTCGTAATTTGGCGCTCCGGTCGCGGTGACCCCGGTTGCGGTCTGCGATACGGCAGCAGTGATCGAATGGAGACCGCGTTCGGCCATGGTTTCGGTGCCGATCACCTCGACGGCAGCAGGGATGTCGCGGATTTTTTCGCCCAGCCGGCTGGCGGTGGGCGGGGTGGCGTCAAGTCCCTGGCCTGCGTCGTCATCGACCGGCAGCCAGATGGTGCCAAGGCCGATGGTGGTCTCTTCTGCCAGCGCCGGCGCAGCGGCGATGGGGGTGAGAGCGGTAAGTGTCAGCAAAAGCCGCACAGACGTGCGGCGGGAAATGGACGGCATGAATTTTACCCCGAAAGGCGTTTTGCACGTCACTGCAGACTGCAAGGAACCGACGGGCAATCACCCGCATGTCATCCTTGCCATCAGGAACCCCCGCCCGATGTGCCTGCCCGTGAATATGGCCGACGGCAGGTCTCCTGGCTCGCGGGTCAGTGGGTTTCGCGCCTTCCCAGGGTCCCTGAACCCCAGTGGCATATCGCGAAACCCTCGCCGCTCACAGTTGCGGGGGCAGCCGCAGATCGGGCGGATGCCCTGCTGCGTTCCCTCTTTCCTCCCTCGCGGGAACCGTCGCCTCTGCGCTACCCGCCGGGGTGGTGGTCTGTCAACGCCCGTTATCACGGGCGCGTTATAAGGGGGCATCCGGGACCCCTTGTGAGGAGCCTGTCCTGAGGGGCGGGGCGGGCGGTTGCCGTTCGGCCCCCCTCTTCATTTCTTTGCTGAAATTTCCCCAAAGCCCCGTGGTTTACCCCATGGCCTTTTGCGCGCGGGCGGATGTAACCTCTGCCCGCGCGCGCCGGGCCATGACCGGGATCCTGCGCAGGAAGGACATAGCCATGCAGACCCCGCCTTTCGTCATTTCGATCCAGAGCCAGGTCGTGTTCGGCCATGTCGGCAATTCGGCGGCGCTGTTTCCGCTTTGCGCGGCCGGGCTGGAGGTGGCGGCGATCCCGACGGTGGTGTTCTCGAATACCCCCGATTACCCGAGCCTGCGCGGTCGCGCGCTGCCCGAGGATTTTTTCGCCGATCTGCTTCTGGGCGCGATGGAGCGTGGGTTGCCCGAACGGGCCGATTATATCGTGACGGGCTATATCGGTTCGGCCGCGATCGCGCATCTGGCGGCGGAATTCATCGCAAAAGCGCGCGAGATCAACCCGCGACTGGTCTATCTCTGCGACCCTGTGATCGGCGATGCCGGCCCGGGGCGCTATGTGCCCGAAGCGGTGGTGGCGGTGATCCGCGACGAATTGCTGCCGCTGGCCGATCTGACCACGCCGAACCCGTTTGAGCTGTCGCTGTTGTCGGGGCAGAAGATTACGCGGCCTGAAGATCTGGCGCTGGCGCGGGCGGGGCTGAACCTGAGGCCTGGTGCGCGGGTAATTGCGACCGGATGCGTGCTGGAAGACAGCCCCGAGGGCTGTCTTGAAAGCGTTGTGATCACGCCGGACGGCGTGAGCCGTCACCCCGCGCCGCATTTGCCGCTGGCGCTGTCGGGGACCGGGGATCTGTTCGCGGCGCTGATCATTGCCGGGCTGGGGCGCGGCCGTTCCCTGGCCGATGCCGTTGTTTTTGCGCAAAAGCTCACCGGGATTGCGATGGGGGAGGCGGCGGCACTCGGACGGCAGGAGGTCATGCTGAGCAGCGCGGAATTTCTGGCGAGCCTGGCAGAGCTGGCGGCGATCCGCCGCTGACCTCGGGTACCGGGCCCGTCCGCGCTGTTCTGCCTGTGGGGATGTGGCATCGGTTTCCGCCAGCTGTCTTCCTGACCAGGGCGCAGGGGCCGCCAGCAGGTCTCCTGCACAGACAGGTGCGGCGCTGCCTGGTCTGAGGATGCGAGGGCGAGGTCTGGTGCCCGGTTTTGGCAAGGCGCTGGACGCGGGCTCTTCCGTCCGCGCCATATCACCGGGGCGCCGCAGGATGGCGGCAAGAGGTGGCGTCACACAGAGGAATGGCTGAGCGTTACGACATTGCGGCCCAGGGTTTTCGACCGCAAAAGCGCGCCATCGGCCGCATCCACCATGGCAGTGATATCCTCGGAAGGCGCCATCGGGCCGCCGCCGGTTTTCACGCCGATGGAAACCGTCACGCTGAGCGTGACCCCATTGCCGCCATCGACCGGCGTGGCGCCGACCACGCAGCGCAGCCGTTCGGCAATGCGCTGCGCCTCGGCGGCGGTGGTTTCGGGCAGGGCGATCAGAAACTCCTCACCCCCGATCCGCGCCAGCATATCATCGATCCGCAGATTGTCGCGCAGGCGGCGGACCACTTCGACCAGGACAGTGTCGCCGGTGGTGTGGCCATAACAATCATTGACGGATTTGAACCGGTCGAGGTCGATTACCAGCACCGCGAATTCGCTGCCCTCGACCGCCGCCTGTTCGGCGATGCCTGCCAGGCGCGGGAAAGCATAGCGGCGGTTATAGGCACCGGTCAGCGGGTCGATGATCGCAAGCCGCAGCCCGGCCTCGATCGAGCTCCGCTCGGCATCGGCCTGTTGCTTGCGCCGTAAAAGCAGGCGAATGCGCAGATCCAGCTCTTCGGCGCTGACAGAAGGGTCGATCACGTCATGGGCGCCCAGATCAAAGGCCAGCGCGGCGGTGTCACTGGTTTCCGGCGCCAGGATGCAGAACATGCTGTGGCGGAAATGCGAAATGCCGGAAAGCTGGGTCATCAGCCGCAGACCGCCGCCATGGGTGCCGGTATCGGCCTCGATCAGGAAGACATGGGTATGGGCCGCCTGTTCGCCATAGCTCGCCACTTCCGCAGGGGCATGTACGCGCGCATGGTCACGCAGTCTTGGGTCCAGCTGTTGTTTCCAGGCCTGCGCGGTCTCGGGCCGGGCGGCGATCAGGCCGACGGGGCCGACCGGCAGAAAGCTGCCCTTGCGGTCTGCGAGGCCCAGCATCTCGGGGATCTCGCACCCCCAGGCGCGTGACATCATCTGGCTTTCCTCGCGCTGGCGCAGCAGATTGCGGATCCGCGCCAGCAGGACCGACATATCGGGGGGCTTGACCATCACGTCATCTGCGCCCGCCCGCAGCGCGGCCAGCCGGCGCTCTGGCGTGTCTGGCGCGATGAGGGCAATCACCGGCAGGTTGCGGGTGCGCGGATCGCTGCGCAGCGCGCTAATCACTTGCGGGCCGGGCATATCGGGCAGGTCACAATCGATTACGATCAGATCGGGACGTTCGCGCCGTGCTGCGCGCAGACAGGAAGTGGCATCCGCCGTCAGCAGGGGCCGGAAAAAGCCATCGCTCAGCCGGACCTGGAAGATGACCCGGTTTGCCGGGATAGAGTCCGCGATCAGGATACGGCGTGGCATATCAGGCTTCCCTGCTGGAAGGTCGGTCGGAACGGGGCGCGGCGGACAATTACGGGGATTATCGGCCGATTGGGGAGGGCGGGACGGAAAGTCAGATTGCAGGATCTTCGGTTGGTCGCATGCAGGAAAGACAGCGCGGTTTTATCTGTCAGGATTTTGTTATGCAGATGGTTAACAAATCCTTTCAAATCGCTTCGATCCCGCTCACCTTTTGGCGATAAATCCTGGAATCTGTGGGTAAAGCTCTGGATAACAGCAAGGGCCAGGTCCGAGGTCGGGTTCACGATTAGAAAAATCTTCTCCCGGAGGGGGCTCGGTCGGCACTTTCCCCCAAGATCGCGCGTGGCTTCCCTGCCTTTTTTCGCGACCCACCCCGGCTCAGCCGGGACATGCGGCATTGCCGGCCGCCGATGGCTGTGGGATGGATGAAGCCTCGGACGTGCGCGATGACAGCAGGAGAACCCCCCGATGACGCAGCAGGAAAACGCGCAGATCCTGGCCCTTCAGGCCCTGGCCTGGCTTGCGGCGGATGAGGACCGGATTGGCCCGTTCCTGGCGCAAAGCGGCATCGGGATCCTGGAATTGCAGGCGCGGGCCGGCGAGACTGAGGTCCTGGCGGCGGTGATGGATTTCCTGCTGGGCGATGATGCACGGGTCGTAGAATTCGCGGCCGGGGCGGGGCGTGCGCCCGCAGAGGTGGCGGCGGCGCGGGCAGCTTTGCCCGGGGGCGAGGTGCCCGACTGGACCTGAGAGCCGCGCCGATCCGGCCGCACACGCGTTTCTGACGGCGGCTGCAGTCTGCGAGACGATCCTGTTACCCCCCGGCCCTAAGTGCAAAGGGCCGCAGCCAGAGGAACCCGCCTGATGATCGACGCCCTGCTTTTCGACAAGGATGGCACGCTTTTCGACTTCCGCAAAAGCTGGGGCGCCTGGGCGCAGAGCTTTCTGACCCAGATCGCGAGCGATGCGGATCATGCCAGCCGGCTGGCAGCGGCTGTCGGCTATCTGCCTGATACCAATGATTTTCACCCCGACAGCCCGGTCATAGCGGCGACAGCGGCGGATATAGCCGCAACGCTGCAACCGCATCTGCCGGGGGTCGGGCTGGCCGAACTGACCGGGCGGATCGACCAGGCGGCGGCCCAGGCGCGGATGGTCGAGGCGGTGCCGCTGGTGCCACTTTTCACCGCGCTGCGGGGGCGCGGGCTGAAACTTGGCATCGTCACCAATGATTCCGAGCGCCCGGCGAAGGCGCATATGGCGGCACATGGGTTGACCGGGCTGGTCGATTACATTGCCGGCTATGACAGCGGCCATGGGGCGAAACCGGGGCCGGGGATGCTGAACGCCTTTCTGCGCGAACAGGGCCTCAGGCCCGGGCGGGTGGCGATGATCGGCGACTCGCGCCATGATATGGAGGCGGGGCACGCGGCGGGCATGACGCGGATCGCGGTGCTGACCGGGATCGCCACCGAGGCAGATCTGGCGCCGCATGCCGATCTGGTCTTGCGTGATATCGGTGCGCTGCCGGCCTGGCTGGATCAGCTGTCGAACTGATTATCTGCAGGCGCGCGCCAAAAACGACATAAGCATGTCGCCGGTTTGTTGCGCCTCTGCGCGCAGGCTCAGTCATCGTGATTCCTGACCGGGCCGCGCGCCCGGAGCTTCAGGGAGGGCCGCAGATGACCGGGGATTCAGGGATCCAGGCAGGTGACCACGCTTCTGACAGCGGGGCTGACACGGGCCGGCGCAAGCGCAGCGGCGGGCGCGCCGGGATGAAATCTCGCGGCGCTTTGGCCATTGAACAGATGCCCTGGCGAATCCCGCTGAACCCCGACCGCCCGACCGAGCCACTGGATGCCGACGGCGTCCAGCGTATCCACCGGGGTGCGATGACGATCCTCTCGGAGATCGGCATTGAGTTCCTGAACCCCGAGGCGCTGGAGATCATGCGTAAGGCGGGCTGCATCATCAACGGCACCAATGTGCGGATGGATGAGGCTTTCGTGATGGAGATGCTGGGCCATGCTCCCAGCCAGTTCACCATCACGCCGCGTAACCCCGGGCGTGAGATCGTGATCGGCGGCAAACACATGGTGTTTGTAAATGTGTCGTCACCGCCGAACTCCTGGGATCTGGAACGCGGCAAACGCTCGGGCGATTTCGCGAGCTTCCAGGAATTCATCAAACTGACGCAGTATTTCAACTGTATCCATGTTGCGGGCGGCTATCCGGTCGAACCGATTGATATTCACGCAAGCGTGCGGCACCTCGACTGTCTGCAGGAAAAGCTGGTGGTGACCGATAAGGTGGTTCACGCCTATTCGCTGGGTGCCGAACGGGTTGAGGATGTGATGGAGATGGTCCGCATCGCGGGCGGGCTTTCGCATTCCGAATTTGACGCAAAGCCGCGTATGTACACGAATATCAACTCGGTCTCGCCCCTGAAACACGACTATCCGATGCTCGATGGTGCGATGCGGCTTGCGCGGCGCGGACAGCCGGTGGTGATCACACCCTTCACGCTGGCGGGGGCTATGGCGCCGGTGACCATGGCGGGGGCGGTGGCCTTGTCGCTGGCCGAGGCTTTGGCGGCGGTGGCGCTTTTGCAATATATCAACCCGGGTTGTCCGGTGGCGATCGGCACCTTCACCTCGAATGTCGATATGAAATCGGGTGCGCCCGCGTTCGGGACGCCGGAATATATGCGCGCGACGCAGATGACTGGGCAGCTGGTGCGATATTACGGGTTGCCGCTGCGGTCTTCCGGCGTTTGTGCGGCCAATGTCCCCGATGGCCAGGCGATGTGGGAGACCTCGAATTCGCTCTGGGCCGCCGTGCAGTCGGGGACCAATATGGTCTATCACGCGGCGGGCTGGCTGGAGGGTGGGCTGATCGCGAGCCCTGAGAAATTCGTGATGGATTGCGAAGTGTTGCAAATGATCCAGCGCTATTTCGAGGAGGCGACTTTTGCTTCCGGCGAGGACGAAATCGCGCTGGAGGCGATCCGCGAGGTCGGGCCGGGAGGGCATTTCTTTGGCTGCGCCCATACCCAGGCGCGCTATCAGACCGCGTTCTATCAGCCCTTTGCCAGCGACTGGCGCAATTATGAGGCCTGGGCGCTGGATGGGGCGACCTGGACCGCCGAGCGGGCGCATCGGATCTATAAGCAGATCCTTGCGGAATTCGAGCCTCCGGCCATGGATCATACGGCGCAGGAGGAGCTCGCGCGCTTTGTGGCGCGGCGCAAGCAGGAAGGCGGCGCGCCGACCGATTTCTGAGCCTGAGGGCGCGCGGGGGCCACAAGCACGCCGCGGCCTTTCAGGCAGGGGCCGGGGCGTTCCACACGGGCGCCTTGTTTCTCTGTGGCGCGCCGAGGGTCAGAATCTCCACTGGCTGAGGGTATCGGTGCCGATGCGGCGTTGCGCGATCAGATCCAGGCGGGGCGCGTCTTGCAGGGCGCTGAGCCCCAGCGGGCCGAGGGCGGCGCGCCCGTCTTCTCCGATCAGCGCGCCGGCGGTGAAGCTGACCAGTTCATCGACGAGGTCCGCGCGGATCAGCGCTGCGGCGAGGCTGCCGCCGCCTTCGCAGAAGATGCGGGTCAGGCCCTCGGCGGCGAGCACTTGCAGCGCCGCCGTCAGGTCGAGATGGGGGCCGGTTCTGGGGCAGGGGAGCAGTTTCGCGCCCGTTGCGGCCCAGGCAGTCTGTGCGGCGGCGGGCGCATCGGGCCCATGCATCAGCCAGACCGGCACCTCGCGCGCGGTGCGGCCGAGGCGGCTGTCGGGGCGGTGGCTCAGCTGGCTGTCGATCACGATACGGATGGGCTGGCGGGTCGCGCCGATGCCGCGCACCGTCAGATCCGGGTCATCGGCACGGGCGGTGCCGGAGCCGATCATCACTGCATCATGCGCCATCCGCATTGCATGGACGGCGCGGCGCGACTCCGGCCCGGTGATCCAGCGGCTTTCGCCGGTGCCCGTCGCGATGCGGCCATCGAGTGTGGTTGCAAGTTTCAGCGTCACAAAAGGCAGTCCGCGGGTGACCCGTTTGAGAAAGCCTGCCGTGACCTCGGTGGCTTCGGCGGCGAGGATGCCCTCGGTCACCTCGATGCCGGCCGCGCGCAGGATCGCGTGGCCGCGTCCTGCGACGCGGGCGTCGGGATCGGTGATCGCGCTGACGACGCGCGCGACGCCTGCCGCCACCAGCGCCTCGGCGCAAGGGCTGGTTTTGCCGTGATGGGCGCAGGGCTCCAGCGTCACATAGGCGGTGGCGCCGCGCGCGGCCGCGCCAGCCTGGGCCAGCGCCACGCGTTCGGCATGGGGGCGCCCGCCGGGCTGTGTGGTGCCGCGCCCGACGACCCGCCCGTCTTTCACCAGCACGCAGCCGACCGAAGGGTTGGGCCAGCATGTGCCATTGCCCCGCGCCGCGAGGCGCAGGGCATGGGTCATATGGGTCTCATCGATCTGACGGGTCATGGTCACTCCGGGGCCTTTGCGGCCCCGGGGGATTACTCCTCGGCCTTGTCGGTGGCGGGCCGCAGCTCGCTGACAAAGCGGTCGAAATCACCCGCAGCCTGGAAGTTCTTGTAAACGCTGGCAAAGCGAACATAGGCCACCGTGTCGATCCTGGCGAGGGATTCCATCACGATTTCCCCGATGGTCCGCGACGGCACATCGGTTTCGCCCATGCTTTCGAGCCGCCGCACGATGCCGGAAATCATCTGGTCGATGCGCTCGGGGTCGATGGGGCGCTTCTGCATCGCGATCCGGATCGAACGCTCCAGCTTGTCGCGGTCGAAATCCTCGCGTTTGCCATTGGATTTGACCACCACCAGATCGCGCAGCTGCACGCGTTCATAGGTGGTGAAACGCCCGCCACAGGCGGGGCAGAAACGGCGACGACGGATCGAGACGTGATCTTCGGCGGGACGCGAGTCCTTCACCTGGGTGTCGATATTACCGCAGAACGGGCAGCGCATCGCGCCCTCCTTGCTTGTTGTTATTGGCCTGCCTCAAGACCGGGTGTTCCCCCCGGTTCATTGCTCTGACTATAGGCACCACCACCGGATGAGGAGAAAGGGAAAAAGTTAACCACCGGATATTGTGTGGGCCAGGTGTGGCCGGGAGGACTCAAACGCTGCTCCCCGGAGGGGTGTGTTTTTGCATGGCATTTGTCATTTCTATGTTACGATTTCATGCATGACGCAGCGCCTCGCCCTTTTATCCGCCGCCTGTCTCGCCGTGTTTCCGGGCGGTGCTCCTGGTTTATCGGCGCAGGAGGCCCTGAAAGGCCCGGGAGAGACAGGCCGGGTGCAAAAGGGGCCTGGCGGCGAGACGATCTGCGCCCCGAGGGCCCGGCTGCTGGCGCGTCTTGAACATGGGCGGGACTTTGCCACCCAGGGCCAGGGGTTGCGCGATTCCGAGGCGATGATCGAGATCCGTGCCGATGCGGATGGAAACTGGCTTTTGCTGCAAAATTATGCGGATGGGCTGAGCTGCCTTGTCGCGATGGGCGAGGCCTGGGACGGTGCGGGCCCGACCGCTCCGCGCGCGGGTATGGGTGAAGGCGTGCTTTCCCCTGACGCCGTTCCGCCGGCGGAGAAAACCGATCCTGCATGAAGGGCAGCAGAAGATCGGTCCGCCCGGGGCGGACGGCATGGGCTATCAAAAGGGGATTTGGCCTAGTTGCAGGGCGCGGTGGTCCAGCGGTGGTTCTCAAAGCTCCAGCATTGGCCGATGCTCTCTTTCGCGCCGTAAAGCAGATCGAGCCCGCTTAGAACGGAGCCTTTGGTGCAGTCGAGCGCGGCGATCAGCTTCTCGCCTTTGAGCACATTCACCCCGCCTTCGGGCCTTGCATCCGGGTCCTGGCGGTCAAAGCTGGACCAGACCTCATAGCTGGTGCCGTCATTGTGGAATGTGACAGCCTCCCAGATCGCGCGGCCGACGCCAGGCCAGGGCTGGTACTGCAGATCGCTCAGTGCCGTGGCGATCTCGAGCTCTGGCTTGCCTGCGGGGCCGAAGCGATAGCTTACCGCGCTGCCGGTACGGCAGATTTCCAGCGCTTTCTTGCCGATGCGGCATTCAAAGAGACCCTCGCCCTGGCAGGCGGCAAAGGCGGGGGCGGCGGTAAGCAGGCCGGCGACCAGAGGGACAAGGGCAGCAAGAGCGAACGGGCGCATCGGACATCCTGAAATCGGGTTTCACGCGAGTCTGGACGGAGATGCATGGCGGCACAAGGGAGGGTTTTCCCTGTGTTTTCATCCGGGCGCTTTCACCGGGGCGCGTGCCGTCCTGTGGGGATGGCGCATGCTTCGGGCGCTTGCCAGTGGCGCCTCGCTCGCATAGTCGCCTTAAAAGCTGGAGGTTCTGAGCATGGAAATCTGGATCCCGATCACCCTTGCCGGTGCCTTTTTGCAAAACCTGCGCTCGGCGGCGCAGAAGCATCTGAAAGGCGCGATGGGCACGACCGGCGCGACCTTCGTGCGCTTTGGCTTTGGTCTGCCGGTGGCGCTTTTGATGCTGGCGGGGGTGCTGGCCTCGGGGCGCGGGCCACTGCCGGTGCCGCAGATCGACTTCGCGCTCTGGGTTCTCATCGGAGCGCTGTCGCAGATTGCGGGGACATTCCTGCTGATCCACCTGTTTTCCTTTCGGAATTTTGCGGTCGGGACGGCGTATTCGCGGACCGAGCCCGCACAGGCCGCGCTGTTCGGACTGATCTTTCTGGGCGAGCGGGTGACGCCGGGCGCGCTGGCTGCAATCGCGATCAGCGTGGCGGGTGTGATGCTGATATCAGTCGCGCATGTCCAGGGGGGGTGGCGGAGCCTCCTGACCTCGGTCTTCTCGCGCAATGCGCTGATCGGGCTGGGGTCCGGGGCGATGTTCGGGGGGTCGGCGGTGTCTTACCGGGCGGCGTCGCTTTCGCTTGGCGGGCCGGATTTCCTGACCCAGGCGACCCTGACGCTGGTGGCGACCCTGGTCGTGCAGGTGGTGGTGATGGGGGGCTGGATGCTCTGGCGCGAGCGGGAGGAATTCTCCCGCATCGCAAAAGCATGGAAAGTATCGTTTTTTGCGGGTGTCTGCGGGGCAGGGGCCTCGCTGTGCTGGTTTTCGGCGATGACCTTGCAAAACGCGGCAGTGGTGAAGGCGCTTGGTCAGGTTGAGCTTTTATTCACCTTTGCGGCGACGGTCTTCTTCTTTCGCGAAAAGATCGCGCCGCGCGAAGTGACCGGCTGCCTGTTGATCACGGGCGGGATCCTTGTCCTCCTGATCTTCGGCTGAGCTGAGGGAGATGCGGTTGCGCCAAAGGCGCAACCGGGGAGGGGGCAGGGGAGGGGGAACCCTTCCCCTGCCCCCTCCCCGCCGCCCGCCGTGAGGCGGGCGGCCACCGCCTCTGGTTAATCGCACGACCAGATTACAGCGGTTTCAGCCTGGCCTCGATCTGCTCGCGCTTTGCTTCGAGGAAGGGCGGCAGCGACAGGCGTTCGCCGAGGCTTTCCAGCGGCTCGTCCACGGTGAAACCAGGCGTGTCCGAGGCGATTTCGAACAGATTGCCACCGGGCTCCCGAAAATAGAGGCTGCGGAAATAGTAGCGTTCCACCTCGCCGGAAGAGGGAATGCGGAACTCCCTGAGCCGTGCGGCCCAGTCCTGGATGCCTTGCGTATCCGGGGTGCGGAAGGCGACATGATGCACCGCACCTGCGCCCTGACGGGCTACCGGCAATCCGGGCTGCACCGCGACATGCAGCTCCGCCGCCGGACCGCCCTGGCCCATCGAGAAGACATGCACCACCCCTTCGCCATCCGGGCTCGCATATTCTCCGGTCTCGCGCATGTTCATCACCCGCTCCAGCACTGCCTTTGTCGGCGCCAGGTCGGCGACCGAGATGGTGATCGGACCAAGGCCCCGGATCTGATGCGCCGCCTCGACCGGGCTCCGGTCCCAGGGGTTCGCCACACCCGGTTCATCGGCGGTCAGCCGGAAACGCTGGCCTTCGGGGTCTTCGAAATCGAGGCTCACCCGCCCGTCAACCGTGCTGACAGCCCCGCTGACCAGCCCATGATCGCGGACCCGTCCAGCCCAGAAATCAAAGCTGTCAGGCGCAATCCGAAGGCCGGTCCGGCTGATCGAATGCACCCCGCGCCGTTCGCGCCCCACCGGCCAGTCAAAGAAGGTCAGATCGGTGCCCGGGCTTGCCAGCCCGTCGGCATAGAAGAGGTGATAGGCCGAAGTATCATCCTGGTTCACGGTCTTTTTCACCAGCCTCAGGCCCAGGGTCTCGGTATAGAAACGTTTGTTTTCAGGGGCATTGGCGGTGATCGCCGTCAGGTGATGGATGCCGCCGAGTGTAAGGTCAGAAGAGTTTGCCATGATCGGCCTCCTTTCGTTGTCCTGAATATGCGTGCAGCGGCCGTTTCCTTCCAGCGATGCATTGCCTGATCCGGTGTTCGCGCTTTACGAACGGCCCTGTCCAGGCGAAAGTCGGTCATGCGCTACACTCTTGATGAAATCGACACTTTCCTGACCGTGATGGAGCTTGGCACCGTCACCGCTGCTGCCGCGCGGCTGAACCTGTCGAAATCGGTGGTCTCAAAACGGCTGGGTGATCTGGAAACCGGGCTTGGCGTGGCGCTGTTTCGCCGCAATGCCGGCCGCATCACTGCGACCGAGGCCGCGCACCGGCTGGCCAACCGCTTTCGCCCGGCGCTGACCGATCTGCGCGCTGCGGCGGAATCCGCCGCCTGGGGAGGGACAGGCGATGGCGAGGGGCTGCGCGGCACGCTCTCACTTGCCGCGCCGATGACCTTTGGCACCCTGCATCTGACCGGGATCATTGCGGATTTCGCGCGGCTTCACCCGGGGCTGGAGATCCGGGTTGATTACGACGACCGCGCCCGTGATCTTGCGCGCGAAGGGTTTGACCTCGCGATCCGGGTCGGGCAGTCGCCGGGCGGCGCGCTGATGTCGCGAAAGCTTTGTGAGGATCGCTCGCTGGTCTGTGCCAGCCCCGATTTCCTCGCCCGCCACGGCAGTCCCGCAGGTTTGCAGGACCTGACCGGCCAGCCGGTGATCGGCTACAGCCATATCTCCAACGCGGATCTCTGGCAGTTAAGCGAGGGCGGTCGCATGGTCTCGCCCGCCGTGACCGAGCGGATCAGCGTCAATAATGGCGAGGCGATGCGCGATATGGCGGTGGCGGGCCTTGGCTTTGCCATGCTGCCCGGCTTTATCGCGGCACCTGCACTTCAATCGGGGGCGCTGGTGGCGGTCTTAGGCCAATGCGGCACGCGCAGCCTGCCGGTGACGGCGCTCTGGCCGCCGGTGCAGCCGATGCCGCTGAAACTCAGGCGCTTCATCGACCATCTGCTGGGGCATTTCAACGGCGAAGCCCCCTGGCTCAAGATGATCCAGGGGGCGACACAGGGTTAGGTGCGGGCCCGGAGCCAGGCCCGGGCATGGGTCAGGTCGTCAGCGGCCAGTTCATGTCCGGCGGAAAGCGTCTCGGCGGTCAGATCTGCACCGCCCTGGCGCAGAGCGCTTTCCAGTGCCGGGGCCATTCGGGCGAAGGGATCGCGGGCGCCGTTCAGCATCAGGACCTCTGGTGCACCCAGCTTGCCACCAGGCGGCACCTCCAGCGCCTGCACCGCGCGCAGGAGCAGCGCGCGGTTCACCACGCCCGGATGCAGTTGCAGGATCGCGCCGAGCAGGTTCGCGCCATTGGAATAGCCGAGGAAAGAAAGCTTGCCCTCGTCAAGCCCATAGCCCCTTATCGCGCCAGCGGTGAAATCCGCAAAAGCCTCCGCCTCGGCGCGGATATCATCCTGGTCATAGGTCACCGCGTCGAAACGGCGGAACCAGCGGTTGATGCCTTCCTCGGTCGAGCGGCCCCTCACACCCAGCAATGTGGCGCGCGGATGGATCTTATGCGCCAGCGGCATCAGATCGGTTTCGTTTCCGCCGGTGCCATGCAGCAGCACGATGGTCGAGCCATCGGGGTCTTCAGGCCGGTGAAAACGGTGGATGAAGGCAAGATCGCGCATCGGAAATCTCTCCTCGCCCGGTCGGGCGAATTGCGGCAGCATGACCCGAAGGTCATCTGCCCGCGCAGCATCAGAGGGCGGCACCATCAGGCGCTTGCCCAGCTGATCCGGCGCCTCATCAACGCTCATCCCCGGCCCGTCCGTGGCATATTCGATCAGCGTGCCAGCCGGTTCGCGGACATAGAGCGACAGGAAATATTTGCGGTCATGGACATGGGTGGGCCCGTAATCCTTAAGCGAGACCCGCATCGCCTGGACCGCTGCCACATCCGGGGCGCGGAAGGCGACGTGATCGGCGACGCCCGCGCCCTGGATCGAGGGCACGAATCCGGAAACCTCACGAATATCAACCACATCCGTGTCAGAGCTGAGCCGGCGGCTGGCGCCGTCGCGGGCGGTCTCACCATAGCCGAAGCGGGTGATGAAACCGGCGGTCTCATCGCCCTTATCGGTCAGGATGGTGACGCCCCGGACCCGCATCGCAGCCATGCTATCGGTGCCGGTCAGCTTCACGACCATCCCGTCCGGGTCTTTCAGCCGCAAGACCGGCTCGCCGAATTCCCGGCCCGGGCCTTCGACCTGGATCCGCTCTGAGAGCGCCCTGGTCAGCCAGTCGCCGATCGTCTCTGACGGCACCGCCAGGGCAATTTCCGAAACCTGGCCGAGACCCGTGCGACCCCGGCCCGCCGCCTCCCAGACCAGGAAGGTCAAAAGCGAGCCAGGGCTGCCGGTTTCGTCGCCATAGATCAGGTGGAGCTGTTCGGCATCCTCAAATCCGCCGGTCTGTTTGACCAGGTGCAGGCCCAGAAAGCCCATATAGAAATCGACATTGGCCTGAACACTGGCCGTGATTCCGGTGACGTGATGGATGCCCGTTGTCATTTCAGCTCTCCTTTCGCGGGGTTATTTCCCCGCTTCACGCGCGAGGATCTTCTGCACCTGTTCGTCAGCCGCCAGCCGGTCATGCAGCGCCTGAATATGGGGATAATCTTTCAGCCCGCCCGGAATTTTCGCACGGCCCCAGCGGATCATCGGGAAAGCATAGGCATCGATCACCGAGCGCCCGCCGTCGAGAAACCAGTCGCGCCCCGCGAGATGATCGTTCAGCACCGCGAACTTCTTCTTCACCTGCTCGATCCCGGCGGCGGTCACGGCGGCTTTTGCCGCATCGGAACCATCGGTCGTATAGCGGTCGGGCATGAAGACCGGCCAGAAGGCGGCATGGACATCCGAGGTCAGGAAGGCCGACCATTTATGTGCCTCGGCTTTGGCGCGCAGGCTGTCGCCGCCGGAAAGCCCGGCCCCGGGGTGCTTATGCGCCAGATAGTCGAGGATCGCACCGGCCTGGGTCAAAAGCCAGCCATCGTCTTCGCGCAAGACCGGCACCGCGCCGGTCGGATTGACCGCGAGGATCTCGGGCGAGCCGGCGGTGACCCGCACGGCCTCATAAGGCGCGCCGATCCATTCGAGCACGATATGCGGCGCCAGCGAACATGCGCCCTGTTTGTAGAAAAGAGTGGTCATTCCTGCCTCCTGTCGAAACTGTCATCCCCCATATGCCATTTCATGGCCGGAAGAGGCAGTCCCCGGAGGCGGAAAGCCGGGTTCGTGATTATCGAACGAGAGGTGGCGAGGCGTCAGTCCCGGGGCAGCCAGGTACGGGCAACCTTTTTCGCGAAACTCTTCAGCCCCTGGCCGGGGCCGGCGAGGAACGCTTCGGTGCGCGCTGCATCATGTTTCGAAAAATCGCGGATCCACCAGCCGACCGCCTTTTGCATGAACCAGTCACTTTCCGTAACATAGCGCCCGGCCCAGCCCAGCACCCGTTCGCGGATCTCAAGGTCTGCGGCTTTCGGGTTGCTCATCCTTGCCCAGGGCAGGGTGAAGACCAGCGCCGCGCGCCGCGACCACATATGCGGCGAGGTGGTCCAGGTCTCGACCTCGTCAAGGCGCGACGGATCGGCGATCAGCCGGCGCCCGCCGGCATCGGCCACATGATCGGCTATCGCCCAGCCGTCAAATTGCGGCACCCAGGAGGCGATCAGCGCCCAGACGCCGTCATCCGGGCGGATCCGGGCCTGGACCATCAGCCTGGCCGCCGCGATCCGCGCCTCATGGATATTGCTGTCCCAAAGCCCGGAGGCCAGCGCGACCCGCTGGTCAATATCGATCCCCTGGCGCCAGGCGGTTGCCAGCTCCGTCAGCACCGGCACCGGGATGCCAAGATAGTCACGGGCGGTCTTGTGATAGCTGGCGGCCTCGGCGGCACGGGCCGGGTCGGCGGCGGCACGAAGCCCGGCAATCGCGGTCTCGACGGTGATCTGGTCTGTCATTTTCGGCTCCGGCCCCGGGGCTGTCTGCCGGGTAGCTTCTGCTATAACCGCCCATCCGCACGGGGACCAGATCGCGAAAGGCTCCGTCATCAGGATTGGATGCCCTGCCGGAAAGGGCGCGCGTGGTCGGGGCTACACGGCTTGCCGCGCTCTGACAGCGGCACCAGATCTGACACCCTCGTGACAGTTCTGCGCCGGCGGGCTGCAAGTTGGGGCAGGCCGACCTCCCGGGGCGCCTCCTGTCCGGGGGACGCCCTTGCCCGGGAGCGCAGATGGGGCTCCCCGACAAAGCGGGCGTCAGGGCGCGTGAGCGGGCCTGCAATTCCGGGGCTCAGGCCGAATGCAGGACGGCAAGCTCGCGGATCCAGTCCAGGTGGAACGCATCCGCCCGCGCCGGGGGCTGCCGTTGCAGAAGTGTCGCGGCCAGCGGGTCGGGGGCGCTGATCTTGCTGCCTGAAAGCTCTTCAAGCACCGCATGGCCGCAAAACGGGACATGGACCTCGGAATAGCCGCCCTCATGGCTCAGGACGAGGCGCCCGTCGCACAGATCCCGCGCCGCCCCCATCACCATCCGCGTCATCTGCCGGAACGTCTCGGCCGTGGCCAGCATCCGGCCCAGCGGATCAACGCCCGAGGCATCAAAGCCGCAGGCCACAAGGATCACATCGGGGCGAAAGCGGTGCAGCGCCGGGATCACCACTTCTTCAAACACGGTCAGATAGGCGAGGTGACCGGCGCCGGGCGGCAATGGCAGGTTGATATTGGCGCCCAGCCCGGCGCCTTTGCCGCGATCCGCCGCGTCGCCGGTATCGAGCGGGTAATTATGCTCCTGATGGATGGAAATCGTCAGCACATCGGGGTCGGCGTAATAAATCGCCTCGGTGCCATTGCCGTGATGCACATCCCAGTCCACCACCGCGAAACGGGTCGCACTTCCCTCGGCTCGGGCGGCCTCGATCGCCACCGCGATATTGTTGATCAGGCAAAACCCGTTGGGCCAGTCGGGAAGCGCATGATGCCCCGGTGGGCGCGAGAGGGCATAGGCGTTCTGCAGGTCACCTCCCAGCACAGACCGCAGCGCGGCGACGGTCAGCCCGGCAGAAAGCGCCGCGATCTCATACCCGCCGCGCCCGAACGGTGTGCGCAGACCGAGCTCGCCGCCGCCCGCATCCGAGGCCGCGCGGAAGGCATCAAGATAGGCCCTGGGATGCACCCGGGCGAGTTCCTGATCCGTCGCCGGATCGCTGCTGCGATGGTCGAGATCGCGGATCAGCCCGGTCACCTCGATCAGGTTCTTCAGCCGGCGCTTGGTTTCCGGGTTCTCGGGCAAGCCGCCCATGGTTGGCTGTACAAGGCCCCCAACCGGCAGTGTCAGCGCATAATTGCCGCCGCCATGCCAGAAACACCGCTCATCCGAGAAAAAACCTGTGACCATCCGGGCCTCCTGTCTTGTGGCCAGAGTTGCGAAGCCGGATGCTGACCGCAAGGGGAAAGGACGCGAATATGACTTTGCCGGATCTGACCGGAATGGCGGTGAGCGGAGCGGAGATCGCGGTAAGGGTAACGCCCAATGCGCGGCGCGAACAGCTGGAGCCAGGCGTGCCGGTCAGGATCAGCGTGACGGTCGTGCCCGAAGATGGCCGCGCAACCCTTGCGGCGCGTGACCTGCTCGCGAAAGCGATGGGCGTGGCCAAATCGCGGCTCACCCTGGTCCGGGGTGCCAAATCACGCGACAAGCTCTTCCGCCTGGACTGAAGACTGACGCCCGTGGCCTCCATCAGAAGGGGACACATTGGCAAGGCCCCTGATCGGCGCGAGAGTGGTGCCCGGTCTCAGCGCTTGCGCGTGTCGATCCGGTAGCTGCCCTCGGGAAGGTCGAGCGCGGCGGCAAGGTCTGCGATCTGCGCCATGGAAAGCGTGATGCGCGAGGTTTCATCCGTTTCGGGATCGGTCTGTTCGACCGTCACGCATTCATCGAAAGCGGTGATGGTGACATCGCCGGTCAGCGGCATGCCATCGCCTCCCTCGTCGATCAGGGTGACAACCGTCGCGTCATATTCGTGCTCGATCGTGAACATGATGCCAGCATGGCTGCTTTGCACGCGAGGGGCAATGTATCAGACCGCGCTTCGGCAATTATTTCCCTTCGGAAGGGGAGCCTTTTGCGGGCCCCCTGGTCTGGCGGTAAACTATTTGTGTGCAGGGGCGGCGCGCGATCCGCATTCGGCCGGGGTGGCAATGTGCCCTTTCCGCCAGGGGAGAGATGCTGCTAAGGCTGAGCTGTCTTTTCCAGATTGTCCGGCGCCATGGTTCTCGATTCCTCGTCCAAAACTACCCCTCTGGCCCTGATGCCCGGTCTCATGTGCAGTCTCATGTGCGGTCTGATGGCCGCCCTGCGCCGTCTGGGCCGGATGCCGGTTCTCGCCGCAGGCCTCACAGCTGCCATGGTGCTGTCGGGCTGTGTGGTTCCGGCGGCCTATCCGGCAGGGGGTGGGCCAGGCGGCACCATACGCCAGGAAGTCCTGACCTCGAACGGCAAGCCGCTTGCCGCCAATGATCCGATCCTCGACGTCGCCGCGCGTATGACCCCGGTTGTCATTCGCTATTGCCGCGAGAAGCTGCGCAGGGGCAATTGCGCCTTCCAGATCGCGGTGGACGAGGACCGCGCGCAGCCCGCCAATGCCTTCCAGACGCTTGACGACAATGGCCGCCCGGTGATCGTTTTCACCCGCAGCCTGCTTAATCTGGCGAAAAACCCCGATGAGCTGGCCTTTGTGCTGGGCCATGAGGCGGCGCATCACATTGCCGGCCATATCCCGCGCCGTCAGGATCAGGCGATGACCGGCGCGATCCTTGTTGGAATCCTCGGCCAGTCCGCCGGGCTCACCGGCGAGGAGCTGAAACGTGTCCAGGAGATCGGTGCGGGGCTTGCCGCCCAGCATTATTCCAAGGAATTCGAGCTTGAGGCCGATGCGCTCGGGGCCGAGATCGCCTTGGCGGCGGGCTATGATCCGATCCGGGGCGCGAATTTCTTCACCCGTCTGCCCGATCCCGGCGACCGGTTCATGGGCTCGCATCCCGCGAATTCCGAACGGCTCGCGGTGGTTCGCGCGACAGTGAAGCGGATCGCGGGCGGCTGAGCGGATGGCGGATCTGCCGGATGGGGGCTTCACACTTGCTGATGTGATCCGTGACCGAGGCTCGCGCTATGCGGTGTCGGGCGGGCCGGTGGCGGGCAAGGCGGGCGCCTTGGCCTTTCTGACCGCTTTGAAACGTGACAAGAAATTCGCCAAAGCCACCCATAATTCCTGGGCCGCCAATACACTGGCAGACGGCCCCTTGCGCAATGATGACGGCGAAAGCGGCGCGGCGGCGATCATCCTCAGGATGCTTGAGCGCGAGGGGTTGCAGGATCATATCATCGTCGTCACCCGCTGGTATGGCGGGGTACATCTGGGAGGCGACCGGTTTTCGCATGTCACCGCCTGTGTCCGGGCCTGGTTTGAGGCGCGGCGCGAAGAGACCGGGCGCTGACGCGCGCCCGGACCTGCAAATGCACGGCTTTATTCGTAGCCGCTGTTGCCGAAATCCGGCAGCGGCAGTTTCAGCCCTTTGAGCGGGCGCGTCAGGGTGCCCTCCGCTGCGCAGGCGCCCCGGCGGGCGGCGCGGTCGAGGTAATCGACGCGATAGGCCTGGTCATGTTCGATCTCGCAGGCGGCGGTTTTGGTGCCGGTCTCTTTGCACAATCCGCGATGCAGGCGGATCGCATGGACGACGGGGCAGGCGATGGCGGTGTCAAACGCCTCTTTCGCGAAGGCGGGCGCGCCGGTCGTGTCAATGGCATCGACATTGATCCGGTCCATATCGTTCCAGATCCCCTGGGCAAAGCGCTCATAGCGGCTGGCGACATCCAGCGCATTTCCCGACAGCGCCAGCGCGGTGCGGAAGGCCGCCATCATCCCGGCCCCGGCCTCGACAGTCAGCCGCTCTGCCGGGGTGCTGTCGCGCAATTCCATGGCGAGATATTCCCACATATAAGGCTCGTAAGGGGCAAGGGTGACCAGCCGTTCCAGCCGTGCCACCTCGGCCGCTTTGTCGCGCGGCAGGTCGATAAAGCGGCTGTAGCCCAGCCCCTGATTGCAGTCGAAGACCTTGCGCCAGTTGCCCGGATCCTCGTCGGCGGCGCGGCAGATCGCCGCCAGATCACGGCGCAGAACCGTGTCGAGCACCGGCCCCGGCCCGTCGCTGAGCGGGCTGCGGCCGTTCATTTGTTCCAGCTGGATCGCCTGGCGGAAGGTCAGCTGCGATTTTTTGCCCTCGCGGGTCAGCCAGTCCTTCGCCCAGGCGCGATCCGTGTCGCTGCCAGCGCGGCCATGGGTTGCGTCATGGCTGCGCCAGGCATCGAGAAAGGGGCTGTCATCTTTGCGCAGATCCGCGCGCGCCCAGGCCTGGATCGCGGCTTCATCTGTGGCGAAATAGCTTGCCTCAATGGCGCAGGCCGCAGCGTCATAACCTTCGGGTGCCGGGATCTTTTCGGCCCAGAGCGCACAGGCCTCGCGCCCCCAGCCGCTTTTTCCGCCCCATTGCGGCGCCATGCCGACCGAGGCCCAGAGAAGTGTCTGACGGTTCGGCACAAGTTCCATCATGCGGGTGAATTCGACAGGAGTAGCAGAGGCATGACCGGTGGTATGCGCGACGCTCAGCTTCAGATCCGAGGCCGGAAGCGAGGCCGGATCAGCCGCAACCGCCGCCAGAGCGAGATCCCAGGCCTCGGCATGCAGGCTGCGAAACCGTGCGAGGGCTGCGGGCTGCACATCATCGATATAGCCGTCACCGCGCAGGGCAAAGCCACGGCTGCGCAGCGTCCAGCCGCGCGCGGTCATGGCGTTTGGATTTGCGGGATCGGCGGCAAGCCAGGCCTTTGTTGCCTGGTCAATTGCCGGGTCGGTGCTGTTGAAAAGGGCGAAAATCGCCCGCGCCTGATCGCCGTTGCCGCCGTCACTGTCCCCCTCTCTGGCCCCCTGGATCGCGGTCTCAAGCAAAGCGAAATCTCCGGCCAGAGCCGCGCTGCGCAGGGTGCCGAGGGGGCTGTCAGGGGCGGTATCCGGCACCGGGATACTGTCCTGGGCCTGCAGCGCGCCAGCGGTCAAGGACAGCGCGCCCGCGATCAGCAGCGCGGAAGACAGGCGCCTGCCATGGGTAAAGGAATGATGTAAAAACATAAGAGATCCTCCGTAATCGGGGCTCTCTGTGGCAAAAGAAGATGGCGCGAAAACGGCGTAGCGGTGCCGAAACCGGTCTCGCCGCGACGCCGTCTCAGAGGGGGCGGTTCAGAGGAGGGGGCGGTTCAGACCAGCCGGCCCCAGAGGTCATATTCCCCGGCTTCGTCCACCTCAACCGTGACGATATCGCCGGGCGTAAGCCCCTCGAACTCCTCGTCGATAAAGAGATTGCCGTCGATCTCGGGCGCATCTGCTTTGGTGCGGCAGGTGGCGCCGTCTGAGTCCACCTCATCGACGATCACCTCGATCCGGCTGCCGATTTTCGCCGCCAGTTTCGCCTCGGAAATCGCCTGGGCTTTTTCCATAAAGCGGGCGAACCGCTCTTCCTTCACCTCTTCCGGCACATGATCGGGCAGGCTGTTTGACCGTGCACCGCTCACATTCTCGTATTTAAACGCGCCGACCCGGTCGAGCTGCGCCTCATCCAGCCAGTCGAGCAGCGTCTGGAACTCTGCTTCGGTCTCGCCGGGGTAACCCACGATAAAGGTCGAGCGCAGCACGATATCGGGGCAGGCGGCGCGCCAGGCGGCAATCTCGTCGAGCGTCCGCGATGCCGCGGCGGGCCGCGCCATGCGCTTCAGGACCTCGGGATGCGCGTGCTGGAAGGGGATGTCGAGATAGGGCAGGATCAGCCCTTCTGCCATGGCAGGGATCAGCTCGCGTACATGCGGATAGGGATAGACGTAATGCATCCGGACCCAGGCGCCGAGCGCGCCGAGATCGCGCGCAAGGCTCAGGATCGGGAATTTCTCGTCGCGGCCTTTCCAGTCGGTGCCATAGGCCGAGGTGTCCTGGCTGATGACCAGAAGCTCTTTCACGCCCGCCTCGACCAGCTTTTCCGCCTCGCGCAAGACCGCCTTGGCCGGGCGCGACTGCAGCTTCCCGCGCATATCGGGGATGATGCAGAACTTACACTTATGGTCGCAGCCCTCTGAAATCTTGAGATATGAGAAATGTCGCGGCGTGAGACGGATGCCTGAGGCCGGCAAAAGATCAATAAACGGATCGGGCGAGGGCGGCACGACGCCATGCACCGCATCCAGAACCTGTTCATATTGATGCGGGCCGGTCACGGCCATCACTTTGGGATGCGCGCCGGTGATATATTCGGGTTCGGCCCCCAGGCATCCGGTCACGATCACCCGGCCATTCTCGCGCAGGGCTTCGCCAATCGCATCCAGGCTTTCGGCCTTCGCGGAATCCAGAAACCCGCAGGTGTTCACGATCACCGCATCGGCGCCCTTATAGTCGGGCGAGATCGCATAGCCCTCGGCCCGGAGCCGTGTCAGGATCCGCTCGCTGTCGACCAGCGCCTTGGGGCATCCGAGCGAGACCATGCCAATTGTCGGCTGCCCCTCACGGCGCGCCATTTCGGGGACGGTTGCACGGGCAAGGTCAGGGCGGAGGAGCGGAGGATTTTGCGACATGCGCGCGCCTATAGGCCATTCCCGCCCCCCTGGATAGGGGGCATGAACGCCTCACGCCTGGGAGTATGCCCAATTCCTTCTGAGAGAAATACTCCCGCCGGAGGCTCCTGCGCCCCGGTCAGGGCCGCAACACAGTCCGCGCTCCCGGCAATTTGATGCCAGAGCCGTGCTGCATCACGCAGCGCTCCTTGCCCGTGGAACCGCTCCGCTCCTAAACTCGTTACCAGAGCATAATAAAAGACTGGAGACGGCGATGCGGTGGGTTTGGCGGGCGCTTGCGGGTCTGGCGGTCCTCGTGCTGATCCTTGTGGTCGGGGTCATGATGATCCCGGCGGATCGGATCGCCCGGCTGGCGGCGGACCAGTTCGAAAAGGCCACCGGCCGCGCCCTGCAGATCGAGGGCGAGGTTTCGCCCCGGTTCTGGCCGGTTCTGGGCATCAAAACCGGCCCGGTCAGGATCGCCAATGCCGCCTGGTCCGACAGCGCCACGCCGCTCTTTGCGGCGGACAGTGTGACAATCGAACTCAGTGCCTCGGCGCTCCTCGGGGGCGATGTGAAAATCCTCGGGATCGCATCGCAACGCCCGCGACTGCAACTTGAGCGCAGCAAAAGCGGCGAGGCCAACTGGGAATTTCAGCCCGAGCCAGTCGCCATAACAGACGGGGCCGGGGATACCGCACCCGCCATTACGGCGCCCGCTGGCCCGACCGCCTTCACGCTGGAACGCGGCCTCATCTCCGGTGCGACGCTGCGTTACATCGACCATGGCACGGGCCAGGATCTGGTGCTGGACGGGGTTGATGCCGAGTTTTCCATCCCTGACTTCACCGGGTCCTTCACCCTGACCGCGCGCGCGGTCGCCTCTGGTCAGCCCCTGTCGATCAGCGCCGAAGGCGGGGTGTTTTCCGCCTTTGCCGATGGGCGGGTGGTGCCGCTGACGCTTGATCTGACCATCGGTCAGAACCGGATCGGCTTTGTCGGGCGCGGCGGCTGGGCGCCCCGGGCGGCCGAGGGCGCGCTGACTGCCAGTCTTTCCGATATCCCCGCCCTCGGGGCGGCGTTCGGAACGGCGGTCTCGGCCCCTCCTGCGGGCTTTGGCGCCGACAGGCTTTCCGTGACCGGCCAGGTGGTGCTGGATGAAAAAGGCGCGCTCTATCTTCGCGGTGCCGAAATCCTCGCCGATAACAACCGCCTGCTCGGGGATCTTGATCTGAGCCAGGGCGAGGCGCGTCCGAAAATTTCGGGCAATCTGCGCGCAGATGCGCTTGAGTTCGCTGGCCTCTCGGGCGGCGGTGACAGAACCGCACCCGGCGGCGGCGCAGCCGGGGGCATGAAGGCGCCGGGCTGGCCCAGGGATCATATCGACGTCTCGGCGCTTGGTCTCGTCGACGCCAATATCAGCCTTGCCGCCAATTCGGTTGATCTGGGCGTGGTGAAATTCGGCGAAACCAGGTTTATGCTGACCATTGACCGCGCGCGCGCGGTGTTCGATCTGCGCCAGCTTGCCGCCTATGGCGGCGCCGTCAGCGGGGAATTCGTCGTCAACGGGCGGGGCGGTCTGTCGGTCGGGGGCAATCTTTCGCTTGTAGGTCTCGATGTAGCGCCTTTGATGCAGGACCTTGCCGGCTGGGACCGGATGATTACCAAGGCGAGCCTCAATCTGAAATTCCTCGGCGTCGGCAATTCCATCGACGAGATCATGCGCAGCCTGAAAGGTGATGGCAGCCTGACACTGGGCAAGGGGGAAGTTCGGGGTCTCGACATCGCGGGTATGCTGCGCCGTCTCGACACCTCTTATGTTGGCGAGGGGCAGAAGACGATTTTCGACGGGATCGCCGGCACATTCACCATTCTGGACGGCAACCTCACCACCAGCGACCTGAGCCTCGTCGCCCCCTACCTGACCGCAAGCGGCGCGGGGCGCATCGGGCTGGGGGACCGCGATCTCGACATGCGGCTGCGCCCGACCGCCTTCCCGGGAGACGGTGAGGGCACTGGCGGCGTAATGGTGCCCTTGCGGATCACCGGTTCCTGGGCCGATCCCACTTACCGCCTGGATCTCGAGGCCATCGCCCGTGAAAAGATGGAGGCCGAGGCAAAGGCCGCCGAGGAACGGCTGAAGGCCGAGGCGAAAGAGGCAGAAGCGCGGGCGAAAGCCGAGCTGGAGGCAAAGCTGAAATCCGAGCTTGGGATCGAGGCCGCCGCAGAGGAAAGCCTGCAGGAGGCCGCCAAACGTCGCGCCCGCGAGGCGGTGTCACAGGAGGCGGGGCGGCTTCTGGAAGGGATCCTTGGTGGCAACTGATCTGCTCGCCGAGCTGACGACAGCGGCCGAGACAGGGGTCTGGCAGGCGCTGGTCACGGGAGATGTCACAGCAGATGGGGCGGCGCGTGATGCGCCTGGGCCGTATCGGTCTGCATGACCTGAACCCGCGTGACTCGGATGCGTCTGGCAAGGTGCCTCCCGGCACCGTTGCACCGGGACTGGAAGAAGCTACGCCGCTCGCGCTCCTGGCCTGTCGCGCCGATTTTCGCCGCACGGGCGCAACGCGCGATGAGGCTTACTATGTCAGTTCGATCTGGCGCCGACAGGGCGGGGCCTGGATCAATCTCTTCAGCCAGGACACGCCGGTTGCAGGTATCGCGGGCTGAGCCCCGGGGCAGAACCAGACAAAAGAACCTCAGGACATTAAAAAAGGGCCGGGTAATCCCGGCCCTTCTGCATTCTTTCCGCCGGCTCAGTTGGTCGGGCGAATATAGATTTCGACGCGGCGGTTCTTTGCGCGACCATCGGCGGTCTGGTTCGAGGCCACCGGCACATCTTCGCCCCGGCCAATTGCCGAGATCCGGCCCGCCGGCACGCCATTGTTACGCAGAACGGTCGCAACCGAGTTGGCGCGGCGCTGCGACAGGTCGAGGTTATAGGCTGCAGCCCCGGTCGAATCGGTATGGCCGATGATCTGGACCTGGCTGTTCGGATAGCGCGTCAGGCTTTGCGCGACGGCGCGCAGATCGCCTTGCAGCGAGCCCGAAAGCGTGGCGCTGTCGGTTGCGAACAGCAGATCCTGCGGCATGTTCACCAGCAGGTAATCGCCATGATTGGTGACATTGACGCCCGGCGACATCTGCGAGCGCAGCTCGGCCGCCTGCTGATCCAGCGTCGCCCCGATGGCGCCGCCCGCGATTGCGCCGATCACGCCGCCCACGGCCGCCTTGCCAAGGCTGCCCTTGCCGCCCGAGCTGGCGCCCGCAGCCGCGCCGACCAGACCGCCCATGATCGCGCCCTGTTGCGAGCGGGCATTGGGATTGTCCGGATAGGCATTCGGATCAACGCAGCCCGACAGGCCGATGGCGCAAACCGATGCAAGAAGAATAGAAATCCTGGTCATAGTGCTGCTCTTGTCTGACAGAGGTGTGGCCCGCAAAAGGCCGGGCTTGCCTTATCCTATATCACCTTGACGGGATAGGTGACAGTGGGGTGACGCTGACCTGTCCCATGCGCGGCTCTGTGCCGATCGGTCCATGTGCTGTGGCTTTCTGAACAGCAGTCGTGATGGATTGTATCCCCTGATCAAGGCGCCCTCGCCGGAGGCATCCGTCATTGGCCAGAGGCTATTCCCGCTGCAAACGGCGCAAAACGCTTGTTTCCCGCCCTCCCGCCATGGCAAAGCCCTGCCATGATACGCCAGCTCGATTATAATGCGATGCACGCCGTCTTCACCCGCTTTCGGGAAACCGAAGCCGAGCCGAAGGGCGAGCTTGACCACACCAACGCCTTCACGCTGCTGGTGGCGGTGGCGTTGTCTGCCCAGGCCACTGACAAGGGCGTGAATCGCGCGACGCGCGAGCTGTTCCAGATCGCCGATACGCCGGAAAAGATGCTCGCGCTTGGCGAAGAGCGCCTGATCGACCATATCAGGACCATTGGCCTTTATCGCAACAAGGCGAAAAACGTCATCAAACTCAGCCAGCGCCTGATCGATGAATATGGCGGCGAAGTGCCGTCCTCGCGCGCGGCGCTGGTGACGTTGCCCGGGGTCGGCCGGAAGACCGCCAATGTCGTGCTGAATATGTGGTTCCGCATTCCGGCCCAGGCCGTCGACACCCATATTTTCCGCATCGGCAACCGCAGCGGCATCTGTCCGGGCCGCGACGAGACCGCCGTCGAGCGCGCCATCGAAGACAATGTCCCCGCCGAATTCCAGCAACACGCGCATCACTGGCTGATCCTGCACGGGCGGTATATCTGCGTCGCGCGAAACCCCAAATGCGGCATCTGCCCCATCAGAGACTGGTGCCTTTTCGAGGAGAAGACATGAAGAAATACCAGGTCGTAGGCATCGGAAATGCCATCGTGGATGTACTCTCCACCGCAGATGACAGCTTTCTGACGTGCACCGGCATCGAAAAGGGCATCATGCAGCTGGTCGAGCGCGAGCGGGGCGAGTTTCTCTATGATGCGATGGACAACCGTCGCGAGGCGCCGGGCGGCTCGGTCGCGAATACCATCGCGGGTCTCGGCAGCCTTGGCCTTTCGACGGGCTTTATCGGGCGGGTCAGCGATGATGGCCTTGGTCGCTTCTACGCGCAAAGCATGGCGGATGAGGGTACCGATTTCGTGAACCCGCCGGTGCCGGGCGCAGAGCTTCCGACTTCGCGCTCGATGATCTTCGTCTCGCCCGATGGCGAGCGTTCGATGAACACCTATCTCGGGGTCTCGTCCGAACTGGGGCCGGAAGATGTGTCGGATTCGGTCGCCGGTGGCGCCGGGATCCTGTTCCTCGAGGGCTATCTTTATGACAAAGACAAGGGCAAGGCGGCGTTTGAGCGCGCGGCAAAGCTCACCCGTCAGGGCGGCGGCAAGGCCGGGATCGCACTTTCGGACCCGTTCTGCGTCGACCGTCACCGCGACAGTTTCCGCAAGCTGGTGAAAGACCTCGATTACGTCATCGGCAATGAACATGAATGGGCCTCGCTTTACGAGACCGATCTGTCTGCGGCGCTGGAACAGGCGGCGCAGGATGCCGGGCTGGTGGTCTGCACGCGCTCTGGCTCCGAAGTGATCCTGATCCGGGGCGATGAGCAGGTGGTGGTGCCGGTCACCCGCGTGGTGCCGGTTGACGCGACCGGGGCAGGGGATCAGTTCGCGGCGGGCTTCCTTTATGGTCTCGCGACCGGAGCCTCGCTCGAAGTGTCAGGCCGGATGGGCTGCGTCGCCGCAGCCGAGGTGATCGGCCATTTCGGCGCACGCCCCGAGGCGGATGTGATCGGTCTGTTCCGCGCCGCAGGTCTGGTATCCGGCTGACCACAGGAAAGCCGGGCGCATCCTTGCGCCCGGTTTGTTGCAGTGAGAGCGGGCCGCCGCCTGTTGGAGCGGTCCGGTTCCGGCGGGTGACCGATGCGGTTGCTGCGTGGGTCATCCTGGTTGCGGCGCATCTTTCGTCGCGATCAGCTGATCTGTAATGCCGCCGTGGATGATCAGCCCGATACCCCGTTAAGCGCTCCTGTGCAGCCCCGGCCGCAATTTCGCTACGGGGCCGTCAGTGGGTCAGGCTGACATTGCGAAAGCTGCACCCGGGGGCACGCCACATTCAGAGCCTCTGATCAGGGTTGCGCGACGGGGCCTGCCGACAGGCACTCGGCGAGATGCCGGGCGGTCGATGTCAGCAGCAGCGTATAAAGGTCCGGCCCCGGGTCCATCGCGGTCCCCACGGGGTCAAGCGCGGCGCCGATCCGGACACCGGTGTTTTCAGCCACCCGTTCCGCCAGGACCGGGTCCTGTCCGGCCTCGGGGAAAAGGCAGACCACCGCTCCGGCGGCGACTTTCGCGCGCAGTTCGGTGAGATGTTTCGCGCCTGGCGTGCTGGCATCCCCCGGCGAAATTGCGCCGGCAGAGCTGAGCCCGTAATGCGCGGTGAAATAGCCCCAGGCGTCGTGAAAGCTTACGAAAGGCTGGTCTTTGACCGGGGCGAGCAGCGCCTGCGCCTCGGTATCGGCGGCAGTGATTTTCTCTGCGGCAGCGGCGGCATTGGCCTGATAGGCGACTGCGTTCTCCGGATCCAGCCGGCCCAGTTCTGCCGCGATCACCCCGAGCCAGAGCCGGCCATTTGCGGGATCGAGCCAGGCATGCGGGTCGGTTCCCTCATGGGAGTGATCATGGCCATGGTCGTGACCGTCGTCCGCGGCCTCGCCATGGTCATGTCCGTCTTCTTGGCTGTGCTCATGATCGTGGCCGTGGTCGTGATCATGCCCCTCTGCATCGCCGTCTGTGCCATAGTCCTGCAGATGCGTGCCCTTTGCCGCGAGGAGGCCGAGCACCGCCGCGCCGGACGGCCGCAGCGCGAGCGGCTGTTCAATCCAGGGCGTCAGCTCCGGCCCGATCAGCACCACCAGATCCGCCGCCGAGAGCGCGCGCGCCTGGGAGGGGCGGAGCTGGAAATGATGTTCAGACGCGCCGGGTTCCAGCAGAAGATCGGGCTGGCCGAGATCCCCCATCACCGCTGCGACCAGCGCATGGACCGGCGGGATATCGGTCACCACTTTCGGCACTTCGGCAAAGGCGGCGGTGGCAAAGGCCGCAGGAAGGAGAGCGGCGCTGCCAAGCAGGATGGCGGCGCTGGAAAGGGTGTTCGATATGATATAACGCATGAGACAGGTCTTCCGCTTGAGAGGCGCATGATCTATGTATGTAATACCATAACACGTCAAGGGGCCAATATGGCGCATGATCACGCATCAGATTGTCCGGCCTGCCAGGAGCCGGCTGCGGCCTTTGCCCGCCATGATCATGCCCATTGCGCCCAGGATGTGCTGGAACGCGCCGATGGGCTGGTTGCCCTCAGCGGTGCGCGGCTGACGCCGGTGCGGCGGCGGGTTCTGGAGATCCTGCTTGAGGAACATCGCGCCATGGGGGCCTATGATGTGCTCAAGCGTCTCGCGGCCGAGGGCTATGGCAACCAGCCGCCGGTGGCGTACCGGGCGCTGGAATTCCTTGTTGAACAAGGGCTTGCCCATCGGGTGCGGCGTCTGAACGCATTTACCGCCTGTATGCATCCCGGGGAGGCCCATGCGCCCGCTTTCCTGATTTGCCGCCTCTGCAACACGGTGGCCGAGGCCCCGGCAGCGACGGTGCGCGAGGCGCTGGACTCTGCGGCCGGCCTTCTTGGCTTTCGCGTTGAACGCTCGACCGTCGAGGCGCTCGGCCTTTGCCCCAGCTGTCAGGAGCAGGCGGCGTGAACGCGGGCAGCCTGCTCAGCGCGACCGGTATCTGCATCCGTTTTGGCGGCGATGAGGTGCTGCATGACATTTCGCTTGGCGTCGAGCCTGGCGAGATCGTCACCATTCTTGGCCCGAACGGTTCGGGGAAATCGACGCTCCTGCGCGCGCTTCTTGGCATTCTGCCGCTGAGCAAGGGCAGTATCACCCGCGCGCCTGGGCTCCGGATCGGCTATGTGCCGCAGCGGCTGGTGATCGAGCGGACGATGCCGCTGAGCCTGCGCCGTTTTCTGTCGCTGCCCGCGCGTGTGACCGATGCGCGCGCCGCAGCCGCGCTGGCCCAGGTCGGGCTGGACGGCAAGGGGGGCTTGCAGATGGCCGCGCTGTCGGGCGGGCAGATGCAGCGGGCGCTGCTGGCTCGGGCGCTTCTGTCCAACCCGCAGCTCCTCATTCTCGATGAACCGACCCAGGGCCTGGATCAGCCGGGTGAGGCGGCGTTTTACCGGCTGATCGAGGAGGTGCGGGCCGGGACCGGTGCTGCTGTCCTGATGGTCAGCCATGATCTGCATGTCGTGATGGCGGCGAGCGACCGGGTGATCTGCCTCAACGGTCATATCTGTTGCCAGGGCACGCCGCAGGTGGTCTCGACCGCGCCGGAATATCGCGCGCTTTTCGGCATGGGCACCCATGGAGCACTGGCGCTCTATCGCCATGAACACGATCACGATCATAACGGGCCGCAGGATCATCACTGCGGCCATGATCACGACCATCACCACCACAATCACGGAAACGCCCCGCATGTTTGACGATCTGGTGACCCGCGCGACGCTTGCGGGGGCAGGGCTTTCGCTTGCGACCGGCCCGCTTGGCTGTTTCGTCATCTGGCGGCGCATGGCCTATTTCGGCGATGCGACCGCGCATGCGGCGATCCTTGGCGTGGCGCTGGCGCTGGCGGTGGATCTGCCGGTAAGCCTTGGCACCCTGGTCGTGGCGCTTGCGATGGCGGTGACGGTGGCGGCGCTGGCGGTCCGGGGCTGGGCGATGGATACGGTGCTGGGCGTGCTGTCGCATTCCGCGCTGGCCTTTGGCCTGGTGGCGGTCAGCTATTTCCCGACCGTGCGCAGCGATCTGTCGTCCTGGCTTTTCGGTGATATCCTCGCGGTTGGCTCTGGCGACCTGGCTTGGATATGGATCGGCGCGGGGCTTGTGGCGGCGCTGATCGCCTGGCGCTGGCAGGCGCTTCTGACCACGACGCTGAACGAGGATCTCGCCCATGCTTCGGGCCTTAACCCCGCGCGGGAACGGCTGGTGCTGGTCGTGGCGCTGGCGGTGGTGGTTGCGGTGGCGCTGAAGCTGGTGGGCGCGCTTTTGATTGCGGCCATGCTGATCATCCCGGCGGCCAGCGCGCGCTGGCTGGCGCGCGGACCCGAGGCGATGGCGGTGCTGGCGGTGGGCTTTGGCGTGGTCTCGGTCTTTCTGGGGCTGCAACTCTCGCTCTGGCAGGACACGCCGGCAGGGCCTTCTGTCATCGTCGCGGCGGCGGGGCTCTTCGCGCTGGCGGGGATAGTCCCGGGACTTCTGGCCCGGATCAGGCCCGCATCCCGGCAGGGCTGAGGCCGGCAGGCTTGCAGGAAAGCGCGGCATCTGGCTGAAAACTGCCGGGCCATTGCCCGAGACCTGTCCGATTTCTGAAGTCCCCCGGGGCCGGACGGCATGGTGCCCGACGGCTCTGCAGGTGTGCAATGCGTTCAGTGAATTTACGGGTCGGCATCATGCTGCCGGCGGTGGCCCTGACCGCCTGGCTGTGGGTCAGCTTTCAGAAGACCAATCAGGCCAGTCTGGAGGAGGGGCGTGATCAGGTCACCTTTGACCAATATGTCCGGCAGGGGCGTGACCGCACTGGCCGATATGTTCCCCGAGGCACCGGAGGGCTGGACCCGCCGGAATGTATCAGGGTCGGATGGCAAGGCGCTTTCCGTCAATGGGCTGGACACGCGCCGCCAGGCCTTGATGAAAGATGCCGCGACACGGTCCGGCGGGGCGTCGGAAAGAATGATCCTTTCAGGGCCGGCGGATCTATCACCGCCCGGGGGCGCCTATGTCATCGCGCCGCCTCCGCGCGCGCTTCGCAATCACGCGAGGCCTGCACCAGGCCCCCACAAGGGACGGCCCGCAGTCCCGCGAACTGCGCTGATGTCGCTTTTTGACGCTATGGGTCGTGCGGTGCAGCCCTGTCTTCTGCCGCTCTGGCAGTAATGATCCACGATATTCCGCCAAGATCATCCCGCCGGAGAAGCCCAGATGAAAACCCATGTCAAAGCCCTCGTCGTTGGCGGCGGTGCCGTTGGCACTTCGATTGCCTATCACCTGCAAAAGGCGGGCTGGGAGACGATGCTGGTCGAACGCGACGAGCTGACCTCCGGTTCGACCTGGCACGCGGCCGGCCTGCTGCCTTTGTTCAACATGGGCTATGCGACCACCCATATCCATAAATACTCGGTCGATTTCTATAAGCGGCTGGAGGCTGAAACCGGCCTTAATGCGGGCTTTTCCATCTGTGGCAACCTGCGTATGGCGCAGACCGATGACCGGATGGATGAATATATGCTCTATTCCTCGGTCGCCGAGACCGCAGGCGTCTACCATGAATTCCTGACACCTTCGCAGATGAAAGAGCGCTGGCCGCTCCTGCGGACCGATGATCTGAAAGGCGCGCTCTTCCACCCGCAGGACGGCTATATCAACCCCGCCGATGTGACCCAGGCCATGGCCAAGGGCGCGCGCCAGCTGGGCGTGACGATTGAGCGCAAGATCCAGGTCGACGGCTATCGCTGGACGGGTTCGGAATGGATCGTTTCGGTCACCCGTATGGCCGATGTCGGTGGCAACCTGGTGCCAACCGAAGAGAAGTTCGAGATCCATGCTGAACATGTCGTGACCGCGACCGGCAACCATTCGCAGCGCACCGCGAAACTGCTCGGCATCAAGATCCCCGCGATCCCGGTCGAACATCAGTTCATCGTGACCGAGCCCGACCCGGCGCTGGTCGCTTACCGCGCCGCCGGCAACCCCGAGCACCCGGTGCTGCGCGATGCCGATGCGAAATGGTATGTCCGCGAAGAACGCGGCGGCTGGATCCTTGGCCCCTATGAGCGCGGCGCACCCGCACGCTTCCCCTACGGCGTGCCCGACAGCTTCCGCGCCGATCTCTTCCCGCTGGATCTTGAGCGGATCGAGGCGGAATATATGTCGATGATCCATCGGCTGCCGTCTTCGGAAGTCGTTGGTCTGAAAGACGATTTCAACGGACCGATCTGCTATACGCCGGATGGTAACCCGCTGGTCGGCCCGGCGCCGGGCCTGCGCAATATGTGGCTGGCAGAGGGCTTCTCGTTTGGGATCACGGCGGCAGGCGGCACCGGCTATTACCTCGCCCAGATGATGGTCCAGGGCGAGGCCGAGATCGACATGGCGTCGCTTGATCCTAAGCGCTACGGGTCCTGGATGACCACCGAATATGCGGTGAAGAAGAATGAGGAATGCTATGAGCATGTCTTCATCCTTCACCACCCGGATGAGGAGCGCGAAGCGGCGCGCCCGCTGCGCACCGCGCCCGCCTATGACCGCCAGCTCGCGCTTGGCGCGCAGATGGGTCAGGTGAACGGCTGGGAACGCCCGAACTATTATGGCCCGGTCGATGCACCCGCTGATTTCGATCACAATTCCCGCAGCTTCCGTCGCGGCGCCTGGTGGGAATTCGCTGAACGCGAAGCGAGATCCGTGCGCGAAACCTGCGGCATCATCGATGCCTCGGCCTTCACCAAGCATCTCGTGCGGGGCCCGGGCGCAACCGCCTTCCTCGACCATTTCACCTGCAACAAACTGCCGAAAGTTGGTCGCATCAATCTGACCTATGCGCTGACCGAGGCCGGCACCACCCGCACCGAATATACCATCGTGCGTCTGGCCGAGGATGAATATTACCTGATCTCCGCCGGGGCCTGGACGGCCTATGACGCTGATTTTCTGCATAAAGCAGCCGAAGACTTCATCGCAGCCGGCGGCGGTCATATCGACATCCATGACATCACCACGCAATGGGGTGTCTTCGCACTGGCTGGCCCAACCTCGCGCGCTATCCTTAATGAGATCGTCAAAGACGCAAACCCGGACACTGTGCTTTCGAACAAGCGCTTCCCCTGGCTCTCCTGCCGCGATATCGAGCTCGGCATGTGCCCGATCCGCGCGATCCGGGTCGCCTATACCGGCGAGCTGGGCTGGGAACTGCATTACCCGATCGAATTCGGCCGCTATCTCTGGGATTTGCTGCTTGAGGCAGGCAAAAAACACGGCCTGACCCCGGTCGGCGCCCGCGCGCAAAACTGGCTGCGCCAGGAAAAGAGCTACCGCGCTTTCGGGACCGAGCTTGGCCGCGACGCCACGCCGCTCGAGGCGGATCTGCCGCGCTTTGTCGATCTGTCGAAAGAGTTCCGCGGCAAACAGGCGATGCTCGAGACAGGCATCCGTGCGAAATGCGTGACCGTACTGATCGACGGGCCGGCGGACACTGATCCATGGGGCAAGGAGGCGCTGCTTCTGAATGGCGAGAAAATCGGGCGCCTGACCTCGGGCGGCTGGTCGGTGGTCTTCGGCAAGCAGATCGGCATGGGTTATGTCCGCCCGGATCTGGCCGAGGTCGGCACGAAGCTGAAGGTGAAAATGCTGTTGAAAGAATGGGATGCGGTTGTGGTTGAAGACAGCCCGCATGACCCGGCCAATCTCCGCATCCGCGTCGACGGCTGAGCATTTGGACTGGTGTCCGGGGCTCTGCCCCGGGCCCCGGGATATTTTCAGACAGATGAAAACAAAAGCGCCGCCCTCTTTGCAAAGGGCGGCCTTTTCATCTGTCCTCAAATATCCGGGGGTGCGGGGGCTGGCCCCCGCCTTGCCCCACGTTACGGCGCGCGCGCGGCCAGCCAGGCGTTCCACTGCGAGGCATTGCCCTCATAGACATTGATGTCGACCTCACCCTTGATACCGGGGATCAATCCTGTCGAGGTATATTGCCAGAACAGCCAGTGATGTCCGGCATACAGGTCCTGCGGGTGTTTCGCGACCGCACGCAGCCAGAAATCGGCCCCGGTCACCTTCCACATCTGATTGTCTTCGAAAAAGTCGATCGAGGTATAGAGGATCGGTTTCTGCCCGTAATGCCGGGTCAGGATATCGATGAAGATGCGGGCATCCTCGCGGATCACCGAAGGATCGCGGCGGATGGTGCAGGTCGGCGAGAAGGGGGTCCATTCCATATCGAGGACCGGGGGCAAACCGCCTGCCACTTTCGGCACATGGCGGATGAACCAGCGCGCCTGTTCCTCTGCCGAACGGCAGTGGTAGAAGAAGTGATAGGCGCCACGCCGCACACCGGCGCGACCGGCACCGCGCCAGTGCTCTTCGAACATCGGATCGACCCGGTCGCCGCCTTCGGTTGCCTTGATGAAGGCGAAATTGACGCCATTGGCGCGCGCGGTCGCCCAGTCGACCTCAGTCTGGTAGCGCGCGACGTCTATCCCATGCACGGCATAGCCCTGAGGGGGTTTGCCGCCCCAGCCGGTGACCGGCTTTGCATCACCGAAATTCGGCGCGGTCACGACGTTTGACGCAATTGGGGCGGATGGCCGCGCGGCGGGTCGGTCTTGCGACCCGGTGCCACCACAGGCGGCGAGGGTCAGGCTCAGGGCGAGTGCGATCAGGATACGGGTCATGGCGCGGATCGTCGCCGATCCGGGCCGGGCTGTCACGGGGTCATTTTACCCTTGGGCGGGCCTTTCTTACGCAAAGCGTGCGGGGGCGAGCGCGGCGACCAGGCCGGGCGCAAGATCCGGTCTTTGCCCAAGGATCAGCGCGGCCGCGAGCTGGCTCGCCGCCGGGCAGGTCTGGAAGCCATAGCCGCCCTGGCCCGCCAGCCAGAAGAACCCCGCCTGCTTTGGCGCAAAGCCGATCACGGGCTGACGGTCGGGCGAAAAGGTCCGCAGCCCCGCCCAGCTTGCGAGGAGCCGCGTCACCGGCTCGGTCACGCAATCCTCATAACGCGCAAGGCCCTCGGCCAGCACCATATCATCGGCCCAGGCATCATGCGGGGCATCAACCGGGTCTTCTTCGGCCGGCGAAACAATCAGCGCGCCGGCATCGGGCTTCATATACCAGGTCTCTTTGGGGCCGAAGACCATCGGCCAGCGGGTCACATCCACCCCCGAAGGCGCCGGGATCCGCGCCATGGAACGGCGCAGCGGCCTGAAGCCGAGGGGCGCGATTCCCGCCAGTGTCGCGACCTCATCGACCCAGGCGCCGGCGGCATTGATCAGCACCTGCGCCTGCGCCTCGCCGCCCTGCCAGCTGACATGCCAGCCGCTGCGCTCGCGCCGGATAGCGGTCACCCGCGCTTTGACGCGGATCTGAGCCCCCGCCGCCCTGGCCTCACGGGCGAAATTCTGCAGGAGCAGGTCGGTGTCAATATCCTCTGCGGAGGTGGAATGCGCCGCGAGGGTGATGCGGCCCGGCCTCAGGATCGGCACCATTGGTCTCGCCTCATCCGGCGGGATCTGCGTCATTTCCATATCATGCGCTTCGGTTTTAAACGCATCTTCCTCGCCGGGGACTGCGACCATCAGAAGACCGCGCGGGGTTATTATATTCGCCGTTGCGCGGAAATGCGGCTCCGAGGCTTTCGACAGCGCGACCACCGCCGGCGGGCCGTAATTCGGCTCATAAAGCGCGGCCGAGCGGCCCGAGGCGTGATGCGCCAGCTGATCCTCGGCCTCAAGAAGCAGCACCCGCCCGGCCGGGGCCAGCCTGGCTGCAAGCGAGATCCCCGCGATCCCGCCGCCGATGATGATGAAATCCTGGTCCATGCGCTTCCTCCTCGTCCTGACCGGATAAGCCATTGTTTCACGAGCCTCGCAAGTGGTTCGGAGGTGCGCGGGCTGTGGCACAGGACGGGTGGCAATTAACCAGGTCTGCAAAGAGGAGTCACTGCTTTCAGCGGGGTGGGTTAATCTTTTGTTAATCTTTTGCGATTCGCAGAAGATCTGTGTTTTGAAGACCTGAATAGCCGGCCAGGGCGGTTGTTTCCCGCCAGTGTCGGTCCTGTCTGCCCTGTTTTGTCTTTTGTGCCCCGCTGTAACCCGTTCCGCTCCAGTTGTGAGTATCGTGCCAGTTCCGTCTGTCCTTCCCGCGCAATCTTCGCTGATTGTTCATCTTGGCCCGCATAAGACCGGATCCACGGCGATCCAGAATATGCTGTGGCAGAATACCGCGCTTTTGCTGTCAGCCGGGGTTTCGACCCTTGCCGGGCCGCTGCCATCGCAGGCCGGCAAGGCTCTGGCCGCCAAAGATTTCGATGCGGCCAGGGGGCTTCTGACCCGGCTTAACCATGAGATCGGCAAAAGCCAAAGCCCGGTCACCATCCTTTCGCAAGAGGATTTCGCCGGCGATCTGTTCGGCCGCACCAATACCACGCAGGTCTATCCGACACTGGTGAAAAACATCCGCATCATGTCGCGGATTTTTGCGCGCCACCGGCCGGTTTTCGTCTTTTTTTGCCGCGACGAAACGGAATGGCTGCGCAGCTGCTATGCTCAGCATCTGCGGTATCAGGCCAAATTCTCGCGCTTTGAGGATTTCTCGGCAGCGGTCAGGGATTTCCGCTGGGAAGATCTGACGGCAAAACTGGAAGAGACCTTTCCCGGGACAGTGTTCATTGAAGAGTATCGCCGCGCGCCGGACCATGGGGTGACGCGGCTTTTATCCTATGCCGGGTTCCAGGCGCTGCCACAGGGGTTTGACTGTTCGGCGATGGTGCAAAACCTGTCACTGCCCGCCGCAACGCTGGCGCGGCTGGAACGGCTCAACCGTTTTGCCGACAATTCCAAACTCCTGCCGGTTTATAAAGAGCGGCTGCTTGCGGCGGATCAGGCCGGGGCATGCGGGGGAGAGGACCCGGCCTGGCCGCCCGCGCCGCCGCCGGATGTGCCAGGGCTTTCCGCCCTTGCCCGCCGGGCGGCAGAGCGGGTGGGTGCCCCGGAGCAGGTCGCTGATATTCTGCCGGCTCCCGAGACTGACCTTGCCGCACTTGGCGCAGGAGAGATGCCCGCTGACGCCGAAATGCCCCAGGTCGGCCGCAGCGATATGCGCGACCAGGCCGATATTCTGCGTTATCACTTTCGTGGTCGCAGCGAACTGGCCTGGACGCTGGGACTGACGATCTCGTACCTGCGCCGCGACACCCAGCTGACCGACAAGGCCCGTGATCTCTTCCACCGCATCTGGCGTGAGGAGGGGAAGAATCTCGCGGCGGAACTCAGCACGCGCTGGCTGATCTCGAGCCTGCAGACCTTCCTCGATCATGGCCGGAACGAGGCGCAGCGCCTGATCGGCGGCATCGGCTATTTCTACGCCAATATGATGAAGATCTATGAGGGCGAGCGCGCTATTGAGGGGCTTGAGACCAATGCGGTCTATCCCGGCTCAGAGGCGCAAACAAAGAATGGCTTTCGCGGCATGGACCGCTACAGCCTTGGCGGCACGGATCTTTTGCTCAACACCAATGCGCTGGCGCTGAGCTATGCGGCGGCCGATCCGGTGGCGGGGCTGATCCTGGAAGAGCTGCTTTTGCGGGTCAAGCACAGCCATTCGGTCTTTTCGCGCAACGACCAGAGCCGGGCAGAGCTGGGCATCTCGCAGCCTGGTTTCGCCAATACCTGGACCTTTTTTGACGAGGTGGCGCCGCGCGCATGTCAGAGCGCGCGCGTGGGGTGACGGAGCTGGTGATGGACCTGTCCCTGGTCGGGGCCTGCCAGGCTGTGCGCCGGGACGACAGGCAAGGTGATCGCCCGGTGCCATAATCTCCTCTGACATTCAGGGATCATTGCCGGATGCAATGGTGCTTATCCGCGAAACCGCTGCACTTGATCAGCCTCTGGCCTTATATCGCCCTGGTTCTTGCAGGGGCGGCTGACGGGCCCGGCGGAGAGCCGGCTTGCTGCGAGGCGGGCCGATTGCTAACAACGACCCGATCCTGAACGGAAAGCGAGCCCCTCCGTGTCGTCTCTGCCCCTGTCCCCGCCGGTTTTAATCCTTGCAGCGTGTCGTCGCGCCGCGCGGGGCTGAGCGATGTTTCCCGCAGCCCTTGTCGCAGCGCTGATCGGCTTTGGATCCAGCATCGCAATCGTGCTTTCAGCTGCGGCTGCGGTGGGGGCGAGCCCGGCCCAGACCACGAGCTGGATCCTGGCGCTTTGTCTTGCAAAGGCGGCGGGTTCGGCCTTTCTGTCCTGGCGATACCGGGTACCGGCGGTGCTGGCCTGGTCGACGCCCGGCGCGGCGCTGATCGCAGCCAGTGCCGGCGTGAACATGGCCGAGGCGGCAGGCGCCTTTATCATCGCGGGCCTGCTGGTGGCGCTGACCGGGGTGATCGGGCCGCTGGGGCGGTTGATCCGGGCGATCCCGGACGGAATTGCGGGGGCGATGCTGGCCGGCGTTCTGCTGCCTTTTTCCATGGCAGGGGCAAGGGTTGCAGGTGAGAGCCCGGGTCTTGTGCTGCCGATGGTTGCGGTCTTTGCGCTGGTGCGGCTATTCAATGCGCCGATGGCGGTGCTGGCGGCCTTGCTCGCGGGGCTCGGTGCGACAGTCATCACCGGAGCGGCGGCCTGGCCGGATCTGACCTTCCACCTGCCGGGCCTTGTTCTTGTCGCCCCGGAATTCTCGCCCGGGGTGCTGATCGGCCTCGCGGTGCCGCTCTATCTGGTGAATATGGCCTCACAGAACCTGCCTGGGTTTGCGACGATGCGGGCGTCCGGATACGAGCCGCCGGTCTCGCCCGCGCTTGGGGTGACTGGCGGGCTCTCGGCGCTTGCCGGGCTGTTCGGGGCCCATAGCGTGACGATGGCAGCGATCACGGCTGCGATCTGTATGGGGCCGGATGTGCATTCAGATCCGGCGAGGCGCTGGAAGGTGGGGATAGTCTATGCGGCGATCTGGATCTGCCTCGGTCTGTTCAGCCCGATGATCCTGATGCTGCTCACAGCGCTGCCGGCCGCGGTGATGGTGACGCTGGTGGCGCTGGCGCTGCTCGGTCCTTTGACTGGTGCATTGGCAACCGCCTGCGCCGCACCGGATCAGCGTTTCTCGGCTACGCTGACCCTTGCAGTAAGTGCATCTGGCATGACAGCTTTCGGGATCGGAGCGGCGTTCTGGGGGCTTATGGCTGGCATTGCCATTTTCGGCCTCGAAAGACTGCACGCCGCCCGCCAGAGATGAGCGCCGATTTCTTCAAAGAAATCGGGCCGGAATTTTGGAAAATTCCGGCTGCGCCCGTGATGGGATGCCTGCTCAGAAGGGGACTTCATCATCCGCACTGGCGGCAGTCACGAAGCCGGCTTTCACATGTTTCACACCGGCTTTCTCGAATTCGACCTCAAGCGTATCGGCTTCCATATCGAGAATTCTGCCATAGCCGAATTTCTGATTGAACACCCTGTCGCCCACTGAAAAACCCGCAAGAACCTCCAGATCAATCGTCACCTGGCGGCGCGGCGTGGCCGGGCGCGGGCCGGCATTACTTTGCAGCCGGCGCCAGCCCGGCGAGTTATAGACATCGGCTTTCGTCGCCCGGGCCTCGACATCCGAACCAAAGCCGCCGCCCCCAAAACCGCCACCCGCCGCCGCGCCATAGCCGCCGCCCATCAGCCCCGGCGGTGTCAGCACATTCACATCCGCCACCGGAAGCTCATCGACAAAACGCGAGGCCATCTGGCTTTGCCATTGCCCATAGACCCGGCGGTTGGAGGCGAAGGAGATATAGCACAGTTCCTCGGCCCGGGTGATGCCGACATAAGCGAGACGGCGTTCTTCCTCGATGCCTTTCTGACCGGATTCGTCCATGCTGCGCTGGCTGGGGAACAGCCCTTCCTCCCATCCGGGCAGGAAGACCGCCGGGAATTCCAGCCCCTTGGCCCCGTGCAGCGTCATGATCGAGACCTTCTCGGCGGCCTCTTCGCTGTCATTCTCCATCACCAGCGCGACATGTTCCAAAAAGCCCTGCAGGCTGTCGAACTGTTCCAGCGCCTTTACCAGTTCCTTGAGGTTTTCCAGCCGCCCCTCGGCATCCGGGTTCTTATCTTTCTCAGCATTCTGCCACATCGAGATATAACCGGATTCTTCCAGAATGACCTCGGCGAGCCGCACATGGCCCGAAGTGCTTGCGGGTGGCGTGTCGGGCAGGAGTGGCTCGATCACCTGATCGGCCGTATCGGGCCGCGTGGTAAGGACCGCCTCATGCCAGCGGTCGATGCCTTCAATGAACTGCCGCAGCTGCCCCGCACCTTTGCCGCCGATGCCGCCCGCCTGGATCAGCGAGCGCGCGCCTTCATGCTGGCTCATGCCGATCCGCTGACCCTCGGTCCGGATCGATGCAGTTGCCTTAGGGCCAAGCCCGCGCTTGGGGATATTCACCACGCGTTCAAAGGCGAGATCATCCTCGGGCGAGACTGCGAGGCGGAAATAGGCCATCGCGTCGCGGATCTCCTGGCGCTCGTAAAAGCGCGGGCCGCCAATCACGCGGTAGGGCAGGCCGATGGTCAGGAACCGGTCCTCGAAGGCGCGCATCTGATGCGAGGCCCGCACGAGGATCGCCTGGGAATTCAGACCGACCGGCAGATGGCCGCGCGTGCCCCGGGCCAGCGCCTCGATCTCTTCGCCGATCGCGCGCGCCTCTTCCTCGCCATCCCAATAGCCGGTGAGGCGGACCTTCTCGCCTTCTTCGGCTTCGGTCCAGAGCGTCTTGCCAAGCCGGTTGGCATTGCCCCGGATCACCGCCGAGGCTGCTGCGAGGATATGCGGGGTGGAGCGGTAATTCTGCTCCAGCCGGATCACCTTCGCGCCGGGGAAATCCTTTTCGAATTTCAGGATATTGCCGACCTCGGCCCCGCGCCAGCCATAAATCGACTGATCGTCATCGCCGACACAGCAGATATTCTGGTGGCCCTGCGCCAGCAGCCGCAGCCAGAGATACTGGCAGACATTGGTATCCTGATATTCATCGACGAGGATATATTTAAACCAGCGCTGATACTGTGCCAGAACGTCGGGATGCGCGCGGAAGATCGTCACGCAATGCAAGAGCAGATCGCCGAAATCGCAGGCGTTCAGGGTGCGCAGCCGGTCCTGATACTGGGCGTAGAGCTCGGTGCCTTTATTGTCGTAGGCGCCGGCCTCCGAGGAGGGCACCTTGTCCGGCGTCCAGGCGCGGTTCTTCCAGGTGTCGATCAGCCCGGCCAGCATCCGGGGCGGCCAGCGCTTGTCATCTATATTCGCGGCTTGGATCAGCTGTTTCAAAAGCCTGAGCTGGTCGTCGGTGTCGAGAATGGTGAAACTCGGCTTCAGCCCCGCGAGTTCCGCATGGCGGCGCAGGATCTTGACGCTGAGCGAGTGGAAGGTGCCCATCCAGGGCATGCCGCTTTCGGATTGGTTCATCACCTCGACGCGGGATTTCATCTCGCGCGCGGCTTTGTTGGTGAATGTCACCGCAAGGATCTCATTGCTGCGCGCCCGCCCCTCGCGCATCAGATGCACGATTCGCGCCGTCAGCGCCCTGGTCTTGCCGGTGCCGGCCCCCGCAAGCATCAGGACCGGCCCGTCCAGCGTCAGCACAGCCTCAAGCTGCGCCGGGTTCAGCCCGTCGAGATAAGGTTTCGGACGTGCCGCGAGTGCCCGCTGCGAAAGCGGGACAGGGGCTGCTGCTGCCTCGAAGGCTTCGTGATCATCCCAAGGGTCCATAAGGTCAAATTTAGCCTGCGTGTTTCGGATGTTCAAGGAATGTTCCGGACGGCCCGGCAAATCAACGCTTTTTGCGCAAGCAATTGCGAGGCAGGGGCCAGTTGCCTGCATCATGCCACAAATCCGCCGCCCGGACCCGCAAGCCTGTCCGGATCGGATGCGGGGAAATGTCAGGGACTATGTCAGCATTGATCATTCGCCAGATTGTGATCGCGGCCATCTTCGGAATGATGTTTCTGATCTGGAAAACCTGGCGCGACCGCCGCCGTGCAAAGTGGCTTGCCGATGGCGCCATGCAATCGCGGTTTCTCAGCGGCTTTTCGCTGCTCTTCTCGCTGCTTTCCCTGATGATCGGGCTGACGAGCCTGGGTCTGACGCCCCGGTGTGATTGCGTCCCGGCGGGCCGGGCGCGCTGCATCGGGTGAAAAAGCTGCAATATCAGCTGGTCGCGCAGGATGGCCGAACGATCCTTCTATTCCCCTGTCATCTGGGCAAGCGCGATTTCCTTGAAGTGCTGCGCGCAAAGCGCCCGGATCTGGCGGGGCATATTCCCGAACGCTTCTGACAGTCAGCGCATTTCCGCCCCGGGGCGCGCAGCCGGGCCAGTGGCGTCCGGACGGTAACAGATTTGCAACTGCAAACTGTGCCTGCATATTTCGCAAAATTTGCAGGTTTTCTGCGCTGCGGCCTTGCGCCGCAGTGCAGCGCCCATAGAGTGCGCCCCAAAGAAACAGTCCCGGGGGAGGTCTGCCATGCCCGAATTTCGCAAAATCCTTATCGCCAATCGCGGTGAAATCGCGATCCGTGCGATGCGTGCTGCCAATGAAATGGGGAAGAAGACGGTCGCCGTCTATGCAGAAGAGGACAAGCTCTCGCTGCACCGGTTCAAGGCAGATGAGGCCTATCTGATTGGCAAGGGTATGAGCCCGGTCGGCGCCTATCTCTCGATCCCGGAAATCATCCGTGTCGCACGGCTCTCGGGTGCGGATGCGATCCATCCGGGCTATGGGCTTTTGTCGGAAAACCCCGATTTCGTCGAGGCTTGTGACGCCGCGGGCATCACCTTTATCGGGCCGCGCGCGGAAACCATGCGCGCGCTTGGCGACAAGGCCTCGGCCCGCAAGGTCGCGGTTGAGGCAGGTGTGCCCGTTATCCCGGCGACCGAGGTGCTGGGCGACGACATGGCGCTCATTCGCAAACAGGCGGGTGAGGTCGGCTATCCTTTGATGCTGAAAGCCTCCTGGGGCGGCGGCGGTCGCGGCATGCGGCCGATCAATTCGGAAGATGAGCTTGAGGCCAAGGTGCTGGAGGGGCGGCGCGAGGCCGAGGCCGCTTTCGGCAATGGCGAAGGCTATCTGGAGAAAATGATTCTCCGCGCCCGCCATGTGGAGGTACAGATCCTTGGCGATAAGCAAGGCAATGTCTGGCACCTGTGGGAACGGGACTGCACCGTGCAGCGCCGCAACCAGAAGGTGGTCGAACGCGCCCCGGCACCCTATCTGAGCCAGGAGCAGCGCGAAGCGGTCTGCGAAATGGCGCGCCGCATCTGCAAACACGTCAATTACGAATGCGCCGGCACGGTCGAATTCCTGATGGATATGGACAGCCAGGAATTCTACTTCATCGAGGTGAACCCGCGCGTCCAGGTCGAACATACCGTCACCGAAGAAGTCACCGGTACCGACATCGTTCAGGCCCAGATCCTGATCGAAGAAGGCAAATCGCTTCCCGAAGCGACCGGGGTGGCAAGCCAGGCGGATGTGAAGCTGAACGGCCATGCGCTGCAATGCCGGGTGACGACCGAAGATCCGCTGAACAATTTCATTCCGGATTATGGCCGCCTGACGGCCTATCGCTCGGCCACCGGCAACGGCATCCGGCTTGATGGCGGCACTGCTTATGCGGGCGGCGTGATCACGCGCTATTATGACAGTCTGCTGGTGAAGGTCACCGCCCATGCCCAGACGCCGGAAAAGGCGCTGTCACGGATGGACCGGGCGCTGCGCGAATTCCGGATCCGCGGTCTGGCGACCAATATCGAATTCGTCATCAATCTGCTGAAGCACCCGACCTTCCTCGACAGTTCCTATACGACGAAGTTCATCGACACGACGCCGGACCTTTTCAGCTTCAAGATGCGTCAGGACCGGGCGACAAAGATCCTGACCTATCTCGCCGATATCTCGGTCAATGGTCACCCCGAGACCAATGGCCGCGCCAAACCGGCCGAGGCGAAGGCGCCGAAAGCACCGGTCGTCCGGGATGTTCAGGCAAGCTACGGCACCCGCAACCTTCTGGAACAAAAGGGCCCGCAGGCTGTCGCCGACTGGATGAAGGCGCAGACCCAGGTGCTTTTGACCGACACCACGATGCGCGATGGTCACCAGTCGCTGCTGGCGACGCGGATGCGCTCGATCGATATGATCAAGGCGGCCCCGGCCTATGCCGCCAATCTGCCGCAGCTCTTCTCGGTCGAATGCTGGGGGGGCGCGACCTTTGATGTGGCTTACCGCTTCCTGCAGGAATGCCCCTGGCAGCGTCTGCGCGACCTGCGGGCCGCGATGCCCAATCTGATGACGCAGATGCTGCTGCGCGCTTCGAACGGGGTCGGCTACACCAATTACCCGGACAATGTCGTCCAGTCTTTCGTGAAGCAGGCCGCAGAGACCGGCGTCGATGTGTTCCGCGTGTTCGACAGCCTGAACTGGGTCGAAAACATGCGCGTCGCGATGGATGCGGTGCTGGAGGCGAACAAGCTCTGCGAGGGCACGATCTGCTATACCGGCGATATGCTCGACCCTGACCGGTCGAAATATGATCTGAAATACTATGTCGGGCGCGCGAATGAGTTGAAAGCCGCCGGCGCCCATGTGCTGGGGCTGAAGGATATGGCGGGGCTGCTGAAGCCTGCGGCCGCCAGGGTGCTGATCAAGACCCTGAAGCAGGAGATCGGCCTGCCGGTGCATTTCCACACCCATGACACATCCGGCGCGTCGGCGGCGACGGTGCTCGCGGCCTGTGATGCGGGCGTCGATGCGATTGACGCGGCGATGGATGCGTTTTCGGGTGGCACCTCGCAGCCCTGCCTTGGGTCTATCGTCGAGGCCCTGCGCCATACCGAGCGCGACACCGGTCTTGATATCGGTGCCGTGCGCGAGATGTCGAATTACTGGGAACATGTCCGCGCGCAATATGCCGCCTTTGAAAGCGGTACGGCGGCGCCGGCCTCGGAGGTCTGGCTGCATGAGATGCCCGGGGGCCAGTTCACCAATCTCAAGGCCCAGGCGCGTTCGCTTGGCCTGGAAGACCGCTGGCCCGAGGTCGCGCAATCCTATGCCGATGCGAACCAGATGTTCGGCGATATCGTCAAAGTGACGCCCTCGTCCAAGGTGGTCGGGGACATGGCGCTGATGATGGTGGCCCAGGGTCTGACCCGCGCCCAGGTCGAGGATCCGGGCACCGATGTGGCCTTCCCCGATTCGGTTGTCGATATGCTCAGGGGCAATCTGGGGCAGCCCTATCAGGGCTGGCCGCAGGGCATCCTGAAAAAGGTGCTGAAAGGCGAGAAACCTCTGACTGAACGCCCCGGCGCGCTCCTGCCGCCCGTGGATCTGGAAGAGACCCGCGCGAAGGTCTCGGCCGAGCTTGGTGGCATGAAGATCGATGACGAGGATCTGAACGGCTATCTGATGTATCCGAAGGTCTTCCTCGATTACATGAACCGCCACCGGGTTTACGGCCCCGTGCGCACCCTGCCGACGCGGGCGTTTTTCTACGGGATGGAGCCTGGCGAAGAAATCGCGGTCGAGATCGACCCGGGCAAGACGCTGGAAATCCGCTTCCTGACGCTGGGCGAAGTGGATGACGCGGGCGAGGTGAAGGTCTTTTTCGAACTGAACGGCCAGCCCCGTACGATCCGGGTGCCGAACCGCGCGGTGAAGGCGAAGACAGCGGCGCGCCCCAAAGCGGTCGATGGCAACCCGGCCCATATCGGTGCGCCGATGCCGGGCTCGGTCGCGAGCGTTGCGGTGAGTCTGGGGCAAAAGGTCAGGGCAGGGGATCTTTTGCTGACGATCGAGGCGATGAAGATGGAAACCGGGCTTCATGCCGACCGCGAGGCCACGGTGAAGGCGATCCATGTCAGCCCCGGTGTGCAGATCGAAGCGAAGGACCTGCTGATCGAGATGGAGTGACCCTGGCCATGTGGCTTGCAACGGGGGGCTGCCGCCCCCCGAACCCCCCGCGAGTGTTTTTCTCAAGAGGAAGACCTGCGGGTGTTTTTCTCCTGAGGAAGAAAAGCATCGCCGAAGCCGTAAGACGGAATTTTTCTCTTGCGGTGGCCGGGCGCTTCGCCTAAATCCCCGTTCACCGAAACGGTGCGGGCGTAGCTCAGGGGTAGAGCATAACCTTGCCAAGGTTAGGGTCGGGCGTTCGAATCGCCTCGCCCGCTCCAGTTCGGAAAGCAAAGGGCGCCTCAGGGCGCCCTTTTGCATTTCACACCCTTGCCGCGCAGGTGAGGGGCGACTATTCCCTGCCGCACAGATCGCGGGAGGCATATGAGATGCGCAAGGCCACTATCAGCCGCAAGACGGCGGAAACCGGGATTGAGGTCGAGATTAATCTCGACGGCACCGGTCGCTATGACTGCCGGACCGGCGTCGGGTTCTTTGACCATATGCTCGACCAGCTGGCGCGCCATTCGCTGATCGATATCACGGTGCGGGCAGAGGGTGATCTGCATGTCGATGACCATCATACGGTCGAAGATACCGGCATCGCGCTTGGCCAGGCTCTGGTAAAGGCGCTTGGCGACAAAAAAGGGATCCGGCGCTACGGCCATTTCCGGCTTGCCATGGATGACACCCAGGTGGCGGCGGCGCTGGATCTGTCGGCGCGGCCATACCTTGTGTGGAATGTCGATTTCCCCAGCCAGAAGATCGGCACCTTCGATACGGAACTCGTGCGCGAGTTCTTCCAGGCGCTCTCGACCCATGGCGGCATCACGCTGCATGTCGACCGCCTTCACGGGATCAACAGCCATCACATCGCCGAAGCCAGTTTCAAGGCGGTCGCGCGTGCGCTGCGCGAGGCGGTGGAACCGGATCCGCGCATGGCGGGGGTCCTGCCTTCGACCAAGGGTGCGCTGTGACACGGGTGCCCTGTGCGCGCCGCAAATTTCTTGCAAGAAATTTGGCCGGAGTTTTGCAAAACTCCGGTTTGCGCCCTTTGACCTCGGGAGTGCCCCTATGACCCTGACCGTTCTGGTGGATTACGACAGCGGCAACCTCCATTCCGCCGCCAAGGCGTTTCAGCGTATGGCCGATGAGACCGGGGCCGGCGCGATCATCGTGTCATCGCGGCCCGAGGATGTCCTGCGCTCGTCGCGTATTGTCTTGCCAGGCGACGGGGCTTTCCCGTCGTGCCGCAGGGCGCTCGCCGCAAAAGACGGGCTGTTCGAGGCAATTGAAGAGGCGGTGATCACCCGGGCGCGGCCGTTTTTTGGCATTTGCATCGGTATGCAGATGCTGGCCTCGCGCGGGTTTGAACATGGCGAAACCCCCGGATTTGACTGGATCCGGGGCGAGGTCGGGCGGATTTCGCCGGCTGATCCCGCGCTGAAAGTGCCGCATATGGGCTGGAATGATCTGCAGATCGACCGTCCGCATCCGGTGCTGTCAGGTGTGAACAGCGGCGATCATGCCTATTTCGTTCATTCCTGGCAGTTTCGCACGGCCTCGGCGGAAGACCGCATCGCCTGGGTGGATTACGCGGGCGATGTGACCGCGATTGTCGGGCGTGACAATATTTTCGGGACCCAGTTCCACCCCGAGAAAAGCGCCGCCACCGGCCTCAGGATCATCGCGAATTTCCTCGCCTGGAAACCCTGAACCGCGGCCTTAAACTGTCGCGGGGTGTAACAGGCCCGCTTGTCGTACAGCCCGGTGCCTTACACTCCGATCCGGTTCTGTCACCGGGATGCATGTGCCATAATCGCGGCAGATCCACAGAACACCGCTCCTGATCGCGAGGCTTTTGCCGCGCAGCTGCATCCCGGAGTTACAGGTCGTTCCGCGATCAGGCGGCCACTGCCTGCTGGTATGATAAAGGCCGCGCGACAGGTCTCATTGCAGCCTGTTCCTGCGCTGAAAACTCGCCCCCTGAATTCAGACAGACCTCCGGCGAAGCCCCGGGCGTATCAAACCTGGCGTGGCGGGAAGCCGGGGCGGGGCCGGTGATGGTCTCCTGTCGCGGGCCTGGGCCTTCCCTTCCGGTCCCGCCCGTGCCAAAGGACCGATGATGCCAGCATGACGGAGCCCGGCCCCATGATCCTCTATCCCGCCATCGACCTGAAGGACGGCCAATGTGTGCGCCTCCTGCGCGGAGAGATGTCCGCCGCCACCGTCTTCGGCGATGATCCCGCCGCCCAGGCTGCCAAATTCGAGGCCGCCGGCTGCGAATGGCTGCATCTCGTCGATCTGAACGGTGCCTTTGCCGGGCAGCCGGTCAATGCGGCGGCGGTCGAGGCGATCCTCGCCCGGATCAGGGTTCCCGCCCAGCTCGGCGGCGGTATCCGCGACCTGGCAACCATTGCGATGTGGCTGGAAAAAGGTCTTTCGCGGGTGATCCTTGGCACCGTCGCGGTCGAAAACCCCGATCTCGTGCGCGAGGCAGCCCGCGCCTTCCCCGGGCAGGTCGCGGTTGGCATCGATGCGCGCAAGGGGTTTGTCGCGACCAAGGGCTGGGCCGAAGAAACCACCGTCCAGGTTACCGATCTCGCGAAAAGCTTCGAGGATGCCGGGGTCGCCGCCATTATCTACACCGATATCGACCGCGATGGCGCGATGCAGGGGCCGAATATCACCGCGACCGAAGCGCTCGCCCGTGCCGTCTCGATCCCGGTGATCGCTTCGGGCGGTGTCAGCCGGATGGAAGACCTGATCCAGCTGCGCGATACCGGCGTGATCGCCGGTGCCATCTCGGGCCGTGCGCTCTATGATGGCGCCATCGACCTTGCCACCGCCCTCGCAACCCTGAAGGCCTGACCGGCTTTCATCTGTCGCTAAATATCCCGGGGGAGTCCCGCGCCAGCGGGACGGGGGCAGCGCCCCCTGCTTTTCCCCTGGCCCGGCCCTTCACAGGAGACCCGACCGGATGCTGAAGACCCGCCTGATCCCCTGCCTCGACGTCGCCGATGGCCGCGTGGTCAAGGGCGTGAATTTTGTCAATCTGGTCGATGCCGGCGACCCGGTCGCCGTGGCTGCCGCCTATGACCGCGCCGGCGCCGACGAGATCACCTTCCTCGACATTCACGCCACTCATGAAAACCGTGGCACGATGTTCGACCTTGTCACCCGCACCGCTGAACAGATCTATGTGCCGCTGACCGTGGGCGGCGGCGTGCGCAGCCATGAGGATGTCCGCGCGCTGCTGCTCGCCGGGGCCGATAAGGTCAGCTTCAACTCCGCCGCCGTGGCAAATCCCGATGTTGTCGCCGAAGCCGCCGACCGTTTCGGCAGCCAGTGCATCGTCGTGGCCATCGACGCCAAAACCGTCAGCCCCGGCAAATGGGAGATCTTCACCCATGGCGGCCGCAAACCGACCGGCATCGATGCGGTCGATTTCGCCCGGCTCGTTGAGGCCAAAGGCGCGGGCGAGATCCTCCTGACCTCGATGGACCGCGATGGCACCAAAGACGGCTATAACCTGCCCCTGACGCGCGCGATCTCGGACGCGGTGAAGATCCCGGTCATCGCCTCGGGGGGCGCCGGCAACCTTGACCACCTTGTTGCGGGCATCCGCGAAGGCCGCGCCTCAGCCGTGCTCGCGGCCTCGATCTTCCATTTCGGCACCTATACCATTGCCGAGGCCAAGGCCCATATGGCGGCTGCGGGCATCCCGATGCGGCTGGAGTAAAGCCATGACCCAATCCGACACAGACAGCCTCGCCCGCCTCGCGACCACCATCGCTGCGCGCAAAAATGCCGATCCCGAAACTTCCTGGACCGCCAAGCTGCTGTCAAAGGGCCCTGAGAAATGCGCCGCGAAATTCGGCGAAGAGGCGGTCGAGGCGATCATCGAAGCCGCCAAAGGCGACCGCGAGCGCCTGATTTCCGAAGGCGCCGATGTGCTTTACCATTTCCTCGTCATGCTGACGTCGCGCGATGTCACGCTGACCGATGTGCTCGAGGAACTCGCGCGCCGCGAGGGGCTCTCTGGCATCGCCGAGAAACAATCGCGCGGCTGACCCCTGGCCAGCACGCCCGCTGCCATGTGCCATGACCGGGACGGCACCCGGGAACAGCCTCCTGCTGCAGCGAGAACCGATCCCGGCGAGACCGGCGTGTGTCCTGGCATACGGGCGTCGTTCTGATCCGGCGCACCATGCGGCGCGGCCCTTGCATGTCTCGTATCGCGACGATCAGCGGCGCCTGTTCCGGTTGCCTTGTGCATCATTTGCCCCTGCGCGGGGCGCGCCGCATCCAGGGTCTACCTTCTGACCCTCGTCTTTGGCGGCGTCAGTCGAAGAGGTCGATCCGGTGCGGATTGAGCCGTCTGAGATCGCCGCGTCGCAATGTCAGCCCGTTGCGGTCGAAGAAATCAAGGATTTCGATCGCGACCTTGCGCCCGTTCTGCACCTGGTCGCGAAAGGCGGGGGCGGTGAACCAGCCATCCGCGCTGGCAGCGGCGATATCGCGCAGGATCGCCACCATCTCGCGCACTACAACGCGGGCGAAGAAATGGTCAGTGGCGATCTGATCGGTAAGGCCGAGCCTCTGGCTGTGGCGCATCAGCCGGCGCAGCTCTTTCTCTTCGACGGCGAATTCGGTCGCGAAGTCGCGCACCCGCGGCGGACGAAAGCGCTCTTCGCCCAGAAGCCGGGGGAAGATGCGGGCAAAAAGCGCCTCATCCTCGGGCGAGAGCCGCACCTGGTGCCCGGGAAGCCGCAGGAATGCGCCGTCCAGCACGAGGCGCCCGGCGCCGGCCTCTTCCTGCAGGAATAAAAGGAAGACATCTTTCGGCAGGCGCGGGCTCAGCATCAGCCGCAACCGCTCGCGGCCAAGGCCGGCGAGGTCGGGATTGGCCGCGTGGAATTCCCCCAGATGGGTGGCGAGCCCCGCGCGCAGAGCCTCGATCTGAGCGGGCGAGAGGGCGAGGGGGCCAAGCAGCACCGCCCCGGCCCTGGCCGCGAGATCCGGGCCGGAAGCCGGATCAAGCCCGCGATCGCGCAGGAAGACCGGCATATCGACCGGCGCAACCTGCAAGAGCCGCATCAGCGCCGCCCCGGGAGACGTTTCGCGCGCGGCCTCAAGCCAGGCCAGCCGCTCTGGCGTGCCACGTTTGCGCGCGGGCGCCCGCAGATCGATGAAGAAACCGCCGGCGAGCGAGCGGGTCGCAGAGGTGTCGCGCAGGATGAAACGGTCGCCCATGGTGGCAGCAACCGGGCGCTCCAGCACAAGCTGCGCGAAACCGGTCTCGCCCGGAGCGATATCGCCGCCAATCGGCACGACGCGGGCGGCGACCTCGCAGGCATGGGTATAAAGATGCACCGGCATCCAGGTTGTGACGGGCCTGGGGGCCGAGGCCAGCACTTCAAGCATGACGTCGATTCGCCCGGCGGGGGCATGCAGCGCGGGTGCAAGAATCATGTCGCCGCGCTGGATCGCGTCTTTCGTAACGCCGTCGCCGGACAGGTTCAGCGCGCAGCGCTGCCCGGCAAGCCCCTGATCAGATTTGCGGTTCTGGGCATGGATGCCGCGCACCCGCGCCGGCAGGCCAAGGGGCGAGATCATCACCTGATCACCCAAAGCCACCCGGCCCGCGATCATCGTCCCCGTGACCACCGTGCCCGCGCCCGCAATGGTGAAACTGCGGTCAACCGAAAGCCGCATCGGCCCGGATGCCCCGCGCCCAGGCATTTCGGCCCCGGCTTCGGCAAGGATCCGGCGCAACTCTGCGATGCCTTCGCCGGTCTGGGCGGAAACCTCGACAACCGGCGCGGCGGCCAGGCCGGTTCCGGCCAGTGCGGCGCGGATTTCCGCCCGGACGGTTGCCCGCCGCGTCTCATCGGCGAGATCGGCTTTGGTCATCGCGACCACGCCACCGGGGAGGCCGAGAAGGTTCAGAATTTCAAGATGTTCGCGGGTTTGAGGCATCACGCCGTCATCGGCCGCCACCACCAGCAGGGCAAAGTCGATGCCGCCGGCACCGGCCAGCATGGTGCGGATCAGCCGCTCATGACCGGGCACATCGACAAAGCCGGTGATCCGCCCCGATGGGATCTCCGGTTCAGCCGGATCGCCGAGATCGGTATAGGCGAAGCCAAGTTCAATCGTGATGCCACGCGCCTTTTCTTCGGCCAGGCGGTCGGCATCCACCCCGGTCAGCGCCTGGACCAGCGCCGTCTTGCCGTGGTCGATATGGCCTGCAGTGCCGATGATCACAGCGCGGCCAGGGCGTCAGTCAGCATAGCGTCCTCTTCAAGACAGCGCAGATCAAGGATCAGCGCGCCACCCTGGATATGGCCGATCACCGGCATGGGAAGGGCGCGCAGCTGTGCTGCCAGCCGGTCGGGCGCGTCGCCGCCCTGACCGGTCAGCCGCAGCCCGGCCGAGGGGATCGTATCGACCGGCAGCGCGCCAGATCCGATCTGGCTGGCGCAGGGGCAGGGGGTGGCGTCAAAGCCAAAGGGCCGCAGCAGAGCATCAATACGGGGCGCCAGCCGCTGCGCCTGGGCGGCGATCTCTGCCATCGGGCGTGCGAGCATCCTCAATGTGGGCAACCGCTCCGCCAGCCGGTCCGGGTCGCGATACAGTTTCAGCGTTGCCTCAAGCGCGGCGATGCGGATCTTGTCGAGACGCAGCGCGCGTTTCAGCGGGTTGCGGTTGATCGCGGCGATCAAGTCCTTACGCCCGACGATGAATCCGGCCTGCGGCCCCCCGAGCAGCTTGTCGCCGGAAAAGGTCACCAGATCAGCGCCTTCCGCAACGGCCTCGGCCACCGTGGGCTCGCGCCGGAGGCCGTATTGCGACAGATCGACCAGCGAGCCTGCGCCAAGATCATTCATCATCGGCACCCGCGCCTCGCGCGCGATCAGCGCCAGATCGGGGGCGGCGACCTCGGCCGTGAAGCCCTCGATCCGGTAATTCGAGGTATGGACCTTGAGGATCACGCCGGTCTCAGCGGTGATCGCGCCCTGGTAGTCTTTGGGATGGGTGCGGTTTGTAGTGCCGATCTCGACCAGCTTCGCACCGGCCCGCGCCATAATATCGGGCATGCGGAAGGCGCCGCCGATCTCGATCAGCTCACCGCGCGAGACCACTGCCTCGCGGCCCTGGGCAAGGGTGTTCAGCGCGATCAGCACGGCGGCGGCGTTGTTATTGACGATGGTGGCATCTTCGGCGCCGGTAAGCTCCACCAGCAGGCCGCGCAGATGGTCGTCCCGCTGACCGCGCCCGCCGGTCTCCAGATCAAATTCCAGCGCCAGCGGGTTCGCCATCGCGGTCACCGCCGCGCGCACCGCCTCATCGGCAAGGATCGCGCGGCCGAGATTGGTGTGCAACACCGTGCCGGTGAGGTTCAGCATCGGCCTGAGCCGGGTGCGGTCACGCGCTGCCAGATCGGCTGCAACCAGATCCGGCAACCGCTGCGCCAGCACCGCACCATCCTCGCCGGCGCGGATCGCATCGCGCATCTCATCAAGGCGCGCCCGCAGCGCCTCGCGCACGGCCTGGCGGCCATGGCGGGCGACAAGGCCCGCACCTTCGGCACTGTTCAGGGCCTGATCGACCGAGGGGAGGGCCCGAAACCCCTCCATCAGTAGCCCGTCAGAAAGGGGTTGAAGCCTGCGCGTTTCAGATCGGTTTCCTTCATCATCATATCAAGTCCGATACTGCCGACATCATCGGCCACCGCGTCAAGGCTCGGGTTCTTTTCCTGGTAGAAAATCTTGATCCAGGAGTGACATTCCCGGCAGCATTCGGCTTTTACCGTCGCCTCGGTGGTCTCGGCAGAGCGGTAGGTCAGCCCTTTATTGGTGCCGCAGGCGAGACAATGAATGCGAACCTCATTCCATTGCGTAGCGCAACCCGAACAGACCGCGTAGCGGATGCTCTCGATCCCCGGGGTCGAGGTGACCAGCGACGAGACCGGTCGCCCGCCGCATGCGGGGCAGATGCCGGTGCGGATCGGGCGCAGGTTTTCCACCGCCAGCCCGGCGGCGAGACGCGCAAGATAAACCTGCACGGCGGCCGAGGCGAAGAGATGCGGCGCGGCGCTGTCTTCGGGGATCTCGCCCGCCAGCGCATTGGTTAAGAGCCAGGTCCGATCCCCCTCATCCGCCGCCGTCACCGCCTCAAGTGCGGTGCGGGCGGGGTCTGGCATGGTGATGCGGGCGGCGGCCTCGCAAAGCCGCGCCAGCAGCTGGTGCAAGGCGGGATCAGCCGCCAGCGCGGCGCGGTCGATGGGCGGCATCTGTGCCGCCCTGGCCCGCGCCAGCTGGTCCGGCGCGATCACCGGCGCAGGGCCGGATTTCGCCAGCCGGGCCTGGATCTCTGTGAGCTCTGCGAGGAATGTCAGGTAGGGAGCAAGCCGGCTGGTCTGGGCCAGAAAGGCGAAGCGCCCGGCGCGGCGGGTAAAGACCGCGACCGGGTCGGGCAGGAATGCGAACGGCGCCTCGGGGACGCCGCCGATGACCGAAGGGTCGGGTTGGATGTCATTGGTCATGGGTCTCTCCGGCCGCATTTTATCCTCCCCGGACCGGGGACGGGCCGGGGAGAGGGCCGGCGGATCACTCCGCCGGGGTGTTATGATTATCGGGGGCTTTGCGGTTCTTCGCCAGCTCCCGCAGCCATTTGCGGTGATGGCGGAAGGCCCAGCCGCCGGTCACGCTGCCCGTCGTCATCGCGCGCAGCGTGCCCCGGGTCCAGATCGCCGCATAGACATGCAGGATGAACACAAGGATGATCCCCACGGCAGAGAGCGCATGGACCAGAAGGGCGATGCGCCGCGCCGGGATCGTGGCCGCCCATGGGGCGTAGTCGCTCCACAGATGTACCTGTTTCTCCCAGATCATCAGCCCGGTGAGGATCAGCAGGAGGATCAGCCCGGTCATCGCCCAGAAGACGAATTTCTGCCCGGCATTGTATTTGCCAAGCTCGGGCAGCTTATCCTCATTGCCCTGGACCACATCACCGATATGCGCGACCCAGGTCGCGTCTTCGCGTCTCGGCAGGTTCAGCTTCCACATCTGCAAAAACAAGAGGAAGAAGCTGAGAAACAGCACGATCCCGATGGCCGGATGCAGCCAGCGCACCACCTGGCCACCGCCGAACAGGCCCGAGAGGAAGAACAAAGACGGGTGGAACAGTGCCAGCCCCGAGATCGCCAGAAGGATCAGCGACACGGCCGTGACCCAGTGGTTCAGCCGCGTGATGCCCCGGTAACGGCTGACCGTCACCGGTTTCGTGCTTTCGATATGGTCGCCGGGGGCGGAATACTGATGGGACATCACAGCTCCTCCCGGTTCTCGGGCTGAACCGCTGCGGTCTTCACCACCAGCTCTTCGGCCTCATGCTCTTCCTCGGCGGTAACGGTATTGCCCTTCGAGAAGAGCCCATGCAGCACCGCCCCTGCCGCAGCCAGACCGATAGCGGCAAGGCCGACGGTCTTGGTGGCACCTTTCCAGCTTTCCACCACCGGCGAGATGCGCGGATCATCCGGCAGCCCGGCGTAAAGACCGGGCTTATCGGCATGATGGAGCACATACATCACATGCGTGCCGCCCACGCCTTGCGGATCGTAAAGCCCGGCATTGGCGTAACCGCGCGATTTCAGATCCTCGATCCGTTCATTGGCCAGCGCGATCTGGCTTTCCTTTGTGCCGAAGGTGATGGCCTGGGTCGGACAGGCTTTCGCACAGGCCGGCCCTTGCCCCACCGCAACCCGGTCGGAACAGAGCGTGCATTTTTTCGACACATGCGCGGTCTGATGGATCCGCGGCACGTCAAAGGGGCAGCCGGAAACGCAATAGCCGCAGCCGATGCAATTCGCGGACACGAAATCAACGATGCCGTTGGAATATTGCACGATGGCACCAGGCGCCGGGCAGGCTTTCAGACAGCCCGGATCCTCGCAATGCATGCAGCCATCCTTGCGGATCAGCCATTCCAGATCGCCTTGCGGGTTTTCATATTCGGAAAAGCGCATCAGCGTGAACATTTCCGGCGTCAGATCATGGGGGTTCTCATAGACCCCCACATTTTCTTCGATAGCCGGATGGGTGTCGTTCCACTCGATACAGGCCGACTGGCAGGCCTTGCAGCCGATGCATTTCGACACATCGATCAGCTTTGCCACCTTGTCGAGCTGCCGCTCGGGCGCGGGCACATTGGCGGTGGCCGAAATGCGCACGACATCCGAGGGAAGCAGGTTTGAGGCGAGCGGCTGAACCGGAGGGTTCGCCGCCGCCGTGGTGGGTTGAGGGGCGCGTTCGGTCATGCCAGGCCCTCCGATGCGGGTTCGATATTGACAAGGAACGCCTTGAATTCGGGCGTCTCGATATTGGCGTCGCCGACAAAGGGGCCAAGCGTATTGGGGCCAAAGCCCTTCCTCGCCGCACCTTTGAACCCCCAATGGATCGGGATGCCGACGACATGAACGGGTTTGCCGTCGCAGATCATCGGACGGATCCGTTTCGTCACCACCGCCTTCGCCCAGACCTGGCCGCGTTTTGACCAGACGCGGACCATGCCACCCTTTCTGATCCCCTTTTCCGCCGCCAGTTCTTCGCTGATTTCCACGAAGAATTCCGGCTGATTCACCGCATTCACATAGTTGTGCTTGGTCCAGTAATGGAAATGCTCGGTGAGACGGTAAGAGGTGGCAACCAGCGGGAATTCGGCGCTGGTGGCCATATTCGCCATGTCATCCGGGAAGACGCGGGCCACGGGGTTGCCGCGCATTTCCGGGTTGAGCGGATTGGCGATCGGGCTTTCGAACGGCTCCATATGGGTGGGGAAGGGGCCGTCGCGCATCAGCTTGCGCGAGAAGAAACGGCTGGTGCCTTCCGGGTTCATGATGAAGGGCCCGACCTCGCGCGGTTTGGCGGTGACGGCGATATCCGGGATATCCGGGCCGACCCATTTCTCGCCATTCCACTCGATCAGCACGCGGGACGGATCCCAGGGCTTGCCGTCCAGGTCACAAGACGCGCGGTTGTAAAGGACGCGGCGATTGGCCGGCCAGGCGAAGGACCATTGCTGGAACACCCCCATGCCGGACGGGTCGCTGTTGTCGCGCCGCGCCATCATATTGCCGTCCTCGGTGAAGCAGCCGGCATAGATCCAGCAGGCGCCCATCGTGGAGCCGTCATCCCTGAGCTGCCCGAAGCCCGAGACCTGCTTCCCCGCCTCCAGCACGACTTTCGTCGGGTCGGTGGCGTCGTAAAGCGTGGTCAGGGCGCGACCGTTCAGCTCCATCGCCAGTTCGGCAGCGGTGGGCTCTTCGGGATCCGCGTAATCCCAGGCGAGGTTCAGGATCGGCTCGGGCGATCTGCCGCCCTCTGCCTCATAGAGCGCTTTGATCCGCTGATAGATCTGCGTCATGATCCAGACATCGGTCCGCGCCTCACCCGGTGGGGTCGCCCCCGCCCAGTGCCATTGCAGCCAGCGCCCCGAATTCACCGTCGCGCCCTCGTCTTCGGCGAAACAGGTGGTCGGCAGTTCCAGCACCTCGGTCTGGATGCTGGCGGTATCCACATCGTTGTAAATACCGTGATTTTCCCAGAAGGCAGCAGTTTCGGTCGCCAGCGGGTCCATCACCACGAGGAGTTTAAGTTTGGAAAACGCCTCGGTCATCTTGCCCCGGTTGGGGAAAGACAGGATCGGGTTGAAGCCCTGGCAGAAGTAGATATTCACCTCGCCATTCTTCATCATGTTGAACATGCGCATCGCGTCATATTGCGCAATGTCGAGCTTCGGCAGCCAGTCATAGCCCCAGCCGTTCTCAGCTGTCGCCTTGTCACCCCACAGCGCCTTCATGAAGGAAACCATGAACTTGCCGTAGTTCTGCCAGTAGCTCATCTGGTTCGGGCGCAGCGGCTTGTTGCCGCGTGTCGACATATAGGTCGCGAAATCGGGCTCTGTCTCCCGCGGCATCGCAAGATAGCCGGGGATCAGGTTCGACATCAGACCAACGTCAGTCAGACCCTGGATATTGGAATGCCCGCGCAAGGCGTTCATCCCGCCACCCGGAACCCCGATATTGCCCAGAAGCAGCTGCAACATCGCCATGCCACGGATGTTCTGCGAGCCCTTGGAATGCTGGGTCCAGCCAAGCGCATACATCGAGGTCATGGTCTTTGTCGGCGAAGAGGTCTCGCCGATCATCTCGCAGATCTTCAGGAAGCGATCCTTCGGCGTGCCGCAGACATTCTCTACAAATTCAGGCGTGTAGATCTCGACATGCTTCTTCATCAGCTGCCAGACAGAGCGCGGATGCGTCAGCGTCTCATCCGTGATGACATAGCCATCCTCGCCCAGCTCATATTCCCAGCTGGTCTGGTCGTAGCTGCGGGTCTCTTCATTATAGCCGGTGAACATGCCATCGGCCCAGCCGAAGTCTTCGCGCACCAGATATCCGACATTGGTGTAGTTGCGGACATAGTCCCACTGCACCTTGTCATTCTCGATACACCAGCGGATCACCCCCATGAGGAAGGCGATGTCAGATCCGGGACGGATCGGCGCATAGTAATCCGAGACAGAAGCCGACCGGTTGAACCTCGGGTCCACCACGATCAGTTTCGCACCGCGATGGTGCTTGGCCTCGGTCACCCATTTGAAGCCACAGGGATGCGCTTCGGCGGCGTTGCCACCCATGATGACGACGAGGTCGGTATTCTTGATATCGGTCCAGGAGTTTGTCATCGCTCCACGGCCAAATGTCGGGCCCAAACTGGACACCGTGGGGCCGTGTCAGACGCGCGCCTGGTTGTCGAAACCTACAATGCCCAGCGAGCGGACCACTTTCCAGGTCGCCCAGGCCGTTTCATTGGTGGTGGCCGAGGCTGCCAGATAGCCGGTGGTGGTCAGACGGTTGACCTGGACGCCATCGGCATTCTTCTCGATCAGGTTCGCATCACGGTCGTCTTTGACGGCGCGGGCGATTTTGTCGAAGGCCTCATCCCAGGAGATTTCCTCGAATCTGTCCGAGCCGGGGCGGCGGAGGCGCGGATGGGTCAGGCGGGTCTCGGCCTTGACGTAATCCTTAAGCGCCGCACCTTTGGGGCAGAGCGTGCCCTTGTTGGTCGGGTGGTCGGCATCGCCTTCGATATGGATCAGCTCGGCTTTTTCGCCGGCGGCCAGATCCCCTTTGGAATACATGATGACGCCGCAGGCGACCGAGCAATAGGTGCAGATATTGCGGGTTTCGGTCATGGTGGCCAGCTTGAAATCGCGCACATGCGCGGCCTCTGCTGCCTCGGCCTCATGGAAGCCCATGGCTGCCAGAGACGTTGCTGCCACCCCCGCCCCTGACAGCTTGATAAAGCTGCGGCGCGAAAGGTCGATATTCATGTGACCCCTCCTTTTACTACCTGTCTGCGCTTGTGCCTGGCGGGCAGGGTGCCGGCCGGATCCGCGCGCGATGGGTTGCTTCAATCACGTCATAGATAAGACAAATGGTCCGGTCTAAGATCAGGGAAGTCAAGGAAAACACGTTATTTCCTGGTGTACATAACGATTGGCGCGCCGGTCAGATGACCTGAAAAACCGGTTTCTGGCAGGTTTCGGGGCCAGTCTTTCAAGGTGAAATGGCAGGGCTGGCCGCCTTGTCCTTTCCGCATACTTGCCCCGGCGGAGCGGGACTGGCAAAGTCAGGATGCGGCCGGGATACGGGGGTGTTTTGCAGCCCCGGTACCGGCGATGGGGCGTATGCCGCGCCCATTGAGGGGCCTGTCCGGAGGTCCGCCCAGATTGAGAGGTGACAGCCATGACCCAGATGCAGACCCCGCAGCCCGAACCGCGCCTGACCTCGCTGTCCCATGGCGGTGGGTGTGGCTGCAAGATCGCGCCCGGGGTGCTTTCGGGGATCCTGCGCGGCACCTCTGCACTGCCGGTGCCCGAGGCGCTGCTTGTGGGCATCGAGACCTCGGATGATGCGGCGGTCTATCAGCTGAACGAGCATCAGGCGATCGTCGCGACCACCGATTTCTTCATGCCGATCGTCGATGATCCGGTGGATTTCGGGCGGATCGCGGCGACCAATGCGATCTCGGATGTCTATGCGATGGGGGCGACGCCGATCTTTGCGCTGGCCCTGGTGGGGATGCCGATCAATGTGCTCTCGGTCGAGACCATCGGCCGGATCCTTGAGGGAGGATCACAGGCCTGCCGGGCGGCGGGGATCCCGATCGCTGGCGGCCATACGATTGACTCGGTCGAGGCGATTTACGGGCTGGTGGCTCTGGGTGTCGTCGATCCGGCGCATGTGAAGAAGAATGCGCTTGCGCAGGCCGGCGATGTGCTGGTTTTCGGCAAGCCGCTGGGTGTGGGCGTCTATTCGGCGGCGCTGAAGAAGGAAAAGCTGAGCGCTGCGGGCTATGCGCAGATGATCGCGACGACGACGAAGCTGAACACGCCGGGGCCGCGGCTCGCGCGGCTGGCGGGGGTTCATGCGATGACCGATGTGACCGGCTTCGGGCTTGGGGGCCATGGGCTTGAGATGTCGCGCGGCGCGGGGAAGGGGATCCGCATCGACTGGGCCTCGGTGCCGGTCCTGACGGATGCGGTGGCTTTGGCGGAAGCCGGGTTCATCACCGGTGCCTCAGGGCGGAACTGGGCGAGCTATGGCGCCGAGATCGCCTTCGCGCGGGAAATGTCGAAGGTGGATCAGGCGCTGCTGACCGATCCGCAGACTTCGGGCGGGTTGCTGGTTGCATGCGCGCCGGAGGCGGTGGCCGAGGTCTTGCGGATCTTCCGGGAAGAGGGTTTCGAGGCGGTGGCAGTGATTGGCGAGGTTGGCGATGGCGCCCCCGGGCTGACCATCGCCTGACTATCCTGCCAGATTGAAAGCCCCGCCATGGCGGGGCTTGAGCCTATTCTCTGATCGCTTTGGCTTCCGTTTCCAGCTGGATCAGCAGCGGCGTTTTTTCCCGCCAGGCCTCGTACCAGCCCGTCACCGCATCGCCGAAGATCTCTGGCCCGGGTTTTACGACATTGGCGCCGGCCTCAATGAGCTTCGCGCGGTAATCGGCGTCGATCTGCGGATAGACGGCGCGGATCTGTGCGGTCTCGGCGGCAACGAGCCGGGTGATCACGGCGCGGTCTTCTTCGCTGTAGCTTTTCCATTTCCGCGCCGAGGCGACAGCAACCATCGGGAAGATCATATGTTCGGTATCCAGCACCACGGCGGAATAGTCGTGGAAGCGGTTGTTGAACGTGCCCTCGAAATCAAGCTGCATGCCGTCGATCTGGCCATTCGTATAGGCGTCGAACAGGTCCGGCAGCGGCAGGGGCGTGGGGGCGGCGCCGGCACGGGTCCAGAAGTCGAGCTCCTGCGCCAGCGGCACGGTGCGGATCTTGCGGCCTGCGACCGTGCCGCCGTCTTCCAGCGGTCTGGCGAGCAGGACGATCCGCATTCCCGCCATGCCATATCCCAGCCCGTGCAGGCCGAGGGCTGCGAGATTGTCCTGCAGTCCGGTGGCGGTCGGGCCTTCGAGCAATGTCGCGGCCTGTTCGGCGGTATCGACCAGGAAAGGCGCGGTCAGAATGCCGAAATTCCCGTCGCGATTGCTCAGCTCTCCGACCGTCAGGAAGGCAAGATCCAGCGCGCCCGATTGCAGCTGTTGCAGCATCTGCGCCTCATTGCCGAGCTGGCCCGAGGGGAAGATCGCGAGGTTCAGACGGCCATCGGTTGCGGTGTTAAGTTCCCCAGCGAGGTGATTGGCCGAGCGGGTCCATTGATGCGGCGGCGGCGTGATCAGGCCGATGCGCAGGTCTTCGGCCCCGGCGGGGCTTGCGAGGGCGAAAAGCGCAAGGGCGAGGGGTGTCGGGCGCAGGAATGCCATATCAGCCTCCGGTCATGGTGGATTGCAGCGCGGTGATCACGGTCAGCCCGCCGAGAACCGCAAGGGTCGCGATGAAGAAAGGGGTGAGAAGCCAGGAGAGGCGCGTGGAGGACACGCCGGTCATCAGGGAGGCCGTGTAAAGCCCGGCGCCCACCGGCGGGGTCAGCAGGCCAAGCGCCATGTTGAGGCAAAGGATCACACCGAATGCGGTGGGCGAGATGCCATAGACATCGGTTGCGACCGGCAGCAGCACCGGCGCGGTGAGGATGATGCCGGGGATCGGCTCCAGCACGGTGCCCAGCAAAAGCAGCAGGATATTCAGCAGGATCAGGAACATCAGCGGCGAATGGGCGAGGTCCTGGATCAGACGCGCGGCCTCGGCGGGCAGATTGCCATAGGTCAGCACCCAGCCGATGATCTGCGCGCCGGCCACCAGAAACAGCACCGCGCCCGAGGTGACGGCAGTGCGCACCAGCGCCGGGGCAAGGTCCGGGATCCGCATCTCGCGGTAAAGAAACAGCCCGATCAGCACCGTGGCCAGCGAGGCCAGTGCCGCCGATTGCGTCGGCGTGGCAAAACCGCCGAGGATCGAGCCGACCACCACGCCGGGGATGATCAGCGCGGGCAGCGCGTCGCGCAGGGCGATGAGGCGGGCATTCAGCGCCATCCGGCCGGTTTTCGGCAGGTTGAACCGCCAGCCGAGCCAGGCGATCACGGCGGCGAAACTCGCGGCCAGCGCGAGGCCGGGCAAAAGGCTCGCGCGAAACAGCTGGTCGACCGGCAGCTGCGCCACGGCGGCAAAGACGATCAGGTTCATCGAAGGCGGCAGCACCGGCGCCAGCAGGCCTCCGGCGGCGGTGACAGAGGCCGATACATCTTTCGGATAGCCGCCGCGCTCCATCTCGGGGACGGCAAGGCGCGACATGATCGTGAGCTGCGCCACGGTCGATCCGAGCACCGAGGCCATCATCAGGTTCGCCAGCAGATTGATATAGGCGAGACCTGCGCGCAGCGGCCAGATCAGCGCAGCCGCCAGCGCGAAAAGACGGCGCCCGATGCCGCCCGCGCCCATCAGCTCGCCCAGCAGGATGAAGAGGGGCAGCGTCAGCAGCGAATAGCTCTCGATCCCGGCGAAGAGCTGTTGCGGAAAGCCGGTCAGAAGAACCTCATTCCCGGAAGCCTCAATCAGGATCAGCGTGGTCGCGACCAGCAGAAAGGCAATCGGCGCGCCCATCAGCAACAGGACGGTGAAAGACAGACCCGCGATCATGGCAGCTCTCTCAGCGTGGTCAGGTCAGCGGCAATCTGCGCCAGGACATGCAGGATCGAGGTCAGCGTGGTGACCGGCATCACCAGCCAGAACCAGATTTTCCGCACCCCCAGCGTCTGGGTCGGGTCGGTATAGATGAAGCTGAAGGTCTCCTGCGCCAGCGCGGCGCCCGATCCGGCGCGGATCAGGCCCGGCAGATCCAGCCAGCGCCAGATGATCACCGCCATCACGATCAGAAAAACCAGCAGCGCCAGATCATTGACCAGCGCGAGACGGGCGCGGTTCTTCGGGCTCAGCGCCTCGGGCAAAAGCCCGACCGTCATATGCTGGCCTAGCGCAATCGCCATCGAGGCGCCGAGAAAGGCGAGGCAGACCATCAGATGCACGGCAAATTCATCGGTCCAGGCCAGCGGACGGCGCAGCCAGCCCGAGGCGGCGCCCGCGACCAGCGCCAGAAAGATCAGCGCGACCAGCAGGGCGCCGATCCCTTTTTCCAGACGCAGGACCATCCTGCTGAGCCGTGCGAGACCACCCGCCCGGCGCGGGGGCAGGCTGAGGGGGATTTCGGTCATCTTCTGCGCCCGTCCCCTGCAGTTTCACCGGGAGGCCCTCCCGGACTTTTCGCCGGAATCTCGCCATCGATCTGCACCATCAGATGACCCTGGCTGCAGCGCTCGACCCGGGCGATGACGCCGTAAACCTCCGCCAGCATGGCGGGGGTCACGACTTCGGCGGGCGGGCCAAAGGCGTAAAGGCCGCCTTTGTGCAAGATCGCGATCCGGTCCGACCAGCGCGCCGCCAGCGCGAGGTCATGCAGCACGGTCAGCACGATCCGGCCTTCGGCTGCGATGCGGCGCACCTCGGATAAAAGCCGTACCTGACGCGCGAGGTCGAGCGCCGAGGTCGGCTCATCCAGCAGCAAAAGGCGCGGAGCACGCACGATGGCTTGCGCAAGGCTCACCATCTGGCGCTGCCCGCCCGACAGCTGATCCAGCCCCGCCAGCGCGAGATGGTCGATCCCGAGGCGCAACAGCACCGCCATAGCGCGGGTCTCGGGCGGCTCGGTCACGGCGCGTTCGCCACTGGCGCGGAGCGCGGTGATCACGGTTTCCAGCACATTGAGCGAGGCGCCCGAGGGCAGGCTTTGCGGCATGAAGCCCACGATTTTTGCCCGGGCAGGGGCGCTCAGCTGCGCGAGGTCCTGACCGTCCAGCGCGATCTGGCCTGTGAAAGGTGCAAGGCCGGCAATCGCCTTCAGCAGCGTCGATTTTCCGGCAGCGTTCGGTCCGGCAAGGGTCGTGACCTCGCCCGACCGCAGATCAGGCAGGCTCAGCCCCGCAATCACACGGCGGCGGCCATAGCCCGTGGAAACATCGTGCAGCACCAGCCTCATCGCGCAGACCTCCCGCGCAGGATCAGCCAGAAGAAGACCGGCAGGCCGATCAGTGAGGTCACAAGCCCCACGGGCAGCAACGTGCCGGTGATCAGCAGTTTCGAGAGCGTCGAGGCGGCGGACATCAGAAGTGCGCCGGTGAAAATGCTGGCGGGCAGCAGGAAACGGTGATCCTCGCCCACCAGCATCCGCGCGATATGCGGGCCGGCAAGGCCGATGAACCCGATCACGCCCACCATGGAAACGGCGGTGGCGGCCAGCAGGCTCACGCGGAGTAGCGCCCAGCGGCGCAGCGCCGTGACATCGACGCCGAAACCGCGCGCCTGTTCCTCGCCGAGCCGCAAGGCGGTCAGCTTCCAGGACGCCAGCAGCGCGAAGGGCACAGTCACGGCGATGACCAGCGCAAGGATCGTGACCGAGCCCCAGTTGACGGCCTGGAGGCTGCCCATGGTCCAGATCACCAGCTGTTGCAGATCCTCAGCCGAGGCGACGAATTGCAGCAAGGACAGAAAGGCGGCGGCGGTGAAATTCAGCGCGATCCCGAACAGGATCAGCACTTCCGGCCCGCCGCCCCGCAGCCGCCCCATCAGTTGCAAAAGCCCAAGCGCCCCCAGCGAGAACAGGAAGGCGTTCGCAGTGATCCCCCAGGCGGGCGGCAGGAAAGGGATCGTCAGCCCCAGAACAATGGCCACCCCGGCGCCAAGCGCTGCGGCAGCGGAAACCCCCAGCGTGAAGGGCTCGGCCAGGGGGTTTTCCAGCACCGTCTGCATCTCTGCCCCCGCGAGCGCCAGGGCGGCTCCGACAAGCAGCGCCATGACGGCCACGGGCAGGCGCACCTGCCAGACAATCACCGATGTGCCGCGCGGCACCTCGCCCCCGCTCAGTGCCCGGATCGTCTCAGACAAAGGCAGGCCCGAAGGGCCGGTGGTCAGATCAACCAGCACGGCGATCAGCGCGAAAACGGCCATCGCCCCCACAAGGGCGGCGCGGCGGCGGTTTTGCCGGTGATAGCGGTCGAGAAGTGCGGAGCCGGACATGCTGGATCAGGTTTCTTCCGAAATCCACCAGGTGCCTGGCACCTGAACCGGCGAGAAACGGGTCTCGATTTCGTTCAGCGTCGCGGCGGGGTCGACATCCTCGAACAGATCCGGGTGGAAGGCTTTTGCGAGATATTCGATCAGCGCGATATGGCCCGGCGTGTCGTTGAAGAGATGCCAGACCCCGTAAGCGCGGCCTTCGGCCACGGCGGTCAGCGCGTTGAACCCGGTGGCGCCAATCAGCGCGTCGAAGCTTTCGCGCGCCTCTGGCGCGGTGATATCCGACCCCAGCACCAGGCCGCCGCGCGCCCGCATGTGATCGCCGCCGGTTGCGACATAGAACTCAGGATCGGCGCCGATCAGAAATTCGAGACTGACATTCCCGAGCACCCCCTGCACCACGTCAGACCCGATATTCGCGCCACCCGCCGTCTCGATGAAATCGCGAAACACCCCTGATCCAACGGTCGAACAGCAATTCGTGGGCGCGGCATGGACATGGAAGAAGACGCGTGGCCGTCTGATCGCAGGATCCGCGAGCCGGTCGCGGATCCGCTTTAGCCGGGTCTCGTAGAATTCGGCGAACTCTTCCGCCCGGGCGGTGCCATCGGTCAGCTCGCCCAAAAGCCGCAGCGACGGGATCGAGTTTTCCTGCGGATGCGCGAAGAAATCGACATAGGCGACGGCGATACCGGCAGCCTCGATCTGGTCACGGGCGCGCTCCATCGCCGGATTGCCTTCGTCCATCAGCGAAAGCACCACCAGATCGGGATCAAGCGAGATGATCGTCTCGACCGAGATTTCGCGATTGCCGGTGCCGACCGGGCGGATCGCGTCAATCGCGGGGAATTTCGCACGATATGCGGCCAGTGTCGGCTCATCGAGCCCCTTATCGGTGCGCCAGCCGATCACTTTCGCCACCGGATCGTCATGGAGGAGGCCCAGCACCGCCAAATGCCGCCCTTCGCCCAATACGATCCTGGTCGCGGGGGCCTCAAGCACAACCTCGCGCCCGAGGATATCGGTGGCGCGGATCTCGGCCAGTGCTGGCTGTGCCAGCGCTGTCAGCAGCGCAGCGGTCAGGGAAAGCGGGCGGAAGCGGATCATCTGGGTACCTCTGGCACCGGACATCTCTGGCATCGGGGCGCGATGCCTGTGACGGTCGGCTTTCTTACGAGGACAGGGGCGGTGATCCGCCCCCGTCGCAGAGCGGTCGCGGCAGCGGGCCGCTTAATCGGCTTTCGGTCTGATCCGCCAGATGCGGTCGCCGCTGTCATCATCCTGGCCGCGCGATTTGTTCACCGCCCAGACGGTGCCCTCGGCATCGGCGACCAGTTCATTGGGCAGGCTGCCGGCGTCGAAATTGGCCACGACCTGGCCTTCGGTATCGACCACGGTGATGGTGCCCGCGCCCCGGTTTCCGACGAAAGCCAGCTTCGATTTCGGCTCATAGGTCACGTAAAGCGCCCCGGCCCCGGTTTCGACATCATGCAGCACCGAGCCATCGGCGCCGTTCACGATCAGCAGGTTATCGGTGGTTTGCGAGGCCACAAACACCAGGTCATCCGCCGCATCATAAGCCACCGAAGCCGCGCCGATCGAGCCCGGCAGCGGCGTCACCCGGATCTCGCCGGTTCTGGTATCGATCACCGCAAGCTCCGGCGTCGCGTTCGAGGCGGCGAACAGCTTGCCGGTTTCAGCGTCGAAATGGATGACCTGGGTGCCAAAGCTCTCGCCGCGCAGCTGCGAGGGAATCGTGTAAGGCGCGAGCTTTTCGAGCTTTTTCGAATCGATCACCTCGATCACCGGCGAGCGCGCCGAAGAGATGTAGATACGGCCCGCGCCCTCATCGACCTGAACCGAGAACGGATGTGCGATGAAATCCGGCTCGAACTGTTTCACCAGCGAGAGGTCATCGGCGCTGTAGACGGCGATGGTGTTCTGCCGGGTATTGGTGGTCCAGAGCCGGCCCGCCGCTTCGTCAAGGCCCAGCCCGTAAACCGCGTAAAGCGCGGGGCGGCCATCCTCATCCACTGCCGGGGCCGCGCCGCCCTCGGGCGCAGGTTCTGCACCGGGCGTGATCTGTTCGATCACTTTCAGCGTGTCGGGATCGACCTTGGACAATGCCGAGTCTTTCACCGGCGGACGGCCTACCGCCGAGGTGACATAGAACACATGCCGTGACGGGCTATAGGCCAGCTGATAAAGGCCACGCGTCACCGGCGCGCTGGTAATGTCGAACTTATCGGCACCCTCAATCGCAAGGTCCGGCGAGATCTTCAGATCCACCACTGTCGCGGCTGATGGCTTCTCGGCAATCACCAGGATCGGCTGCAGGCCGGTCACGGCATTGGCGTCCAGCTTGAGATCAAATCGGAATTTTCCGTCATCGCCGACGCGGATCGGCCCGCCTTCATTCAGGACAGTATTGCCGCGCATCAGCGTGATTTCCTGGCCCGGGATCATCCGCTCGCCGGTGATCGACACTGCCGATCCCGCAACCACGGCCGCGCCCTGATCCACCGCACCGGCACGCACCACGCCAGGGAAGCCGTCGGTTGTGGCCGAAAAGATGGTTTCGGCGCTCAGCGGGCCCGCCATCACGGCAAAGGCCAGGGCAGAGGCGCCAAGAATGCCGCGAAAGCGGTGCAGCGGGGGGAATGCCATATTGGTCTCCTCGATATCATGCTGGATCGGCTCAGAAATGGTCCCTGGCGGGTCTGGCGCGGGAAGGGGGCTGTGGGGCGGCGGCCACCGGGCCGGACGCAGGATCTGAAGCGGGTGGTGTTCCGGGTGTCGTCATCAGGGCTGCAATCGGTCAGGCAATAATCGGTCAGACAGGAGACAATCGGTCAGACAGGATACCGGGCCACGAAATTGTTGCCGCGCCCCCATCCGGTCTGACGCCGGTCTTCCGGTGCAGCAGTATATTCTTGAGAGGGATTGTCAACTAATTCGCCCGGGGCTAACTGGCAGAGGATGATGCGCCCGACTATGTGGCTGCCGCGGTTATCGGCGGCCTTTATGGCGATATTGCTGTTTTTTCCGCTGCCAGAGGAAGAATACCATGTCTGTGAACGGCAAGACCGGCCCCGATCATGCCCGAAAACCGGCAGAGCTGAAGATCATGGATGCCGATCTGCCCAGCCACAGCCTGTCGCAAAAAACCGTGAAGACCGGGCCGGGCCACCGGCTTTATCTCGCGGTCCCGAAGGGCATGGCGCCGGCGGCGGGCTGGCCGGTGCTGTATATGCTCGACGGCAATGCGGCCTTTGATTTCCTGACGGAAGACCATCTGGCGCTGGTGCCCGGGCTGATGCTGGTGGGGGTGGGGTATGATACCGACCGCCAGTTCTCGCGCGAGCGCCGGACGCTGGATTTCACCGCGCCGGACTTTACGGCGACGGACGGGCCGGGGGACGGGATCCGGCCGGATCATGTCCATGAGGGGCGGATGGCAGGGGGCGCGGCGCAGTTTCTCGACCGGCTGACCGGCGATCTGCGTCTGGCGGCGGAAGATGGCCTGCCGGTCGACCCCGCGCGCCGCAGCCTCTGGGGCCATTCCTTCGGCGGGCTCTTCACGCTTTACGCGGCGCTGACGCGGCCTTCGGCTTTTGCACGCTATGCCGCGATCAGCCCGTCGATCTGGTGGGATGAGGATCTGATCCGCCGGGTTGCGGCGGGGGCAGCAAAGCTCGACACCCCTCCGGCGCTGATGATGGCACTGGGCGATAAGGAAAAGCGCAGCGGCGCCTCTGGCCCGCCGCCCGACGGGCCCGCGCCTGCGACGATGGATTTCGTGAAGGGCCTCGCCGAACATCCCGGTTTCGCGCCGGAAATCCATGTTCTGCCCGATCACGCGCATATCCAGACCATCGCGGGATCGTTGCCGCTCGCGCTGCCTTTCGCACTGGGCTGAAGCGAATGGGCTGAAGCGGAGGGGCGGTCAGCCCATCCGTTTTGCCAGTTCCGGTGCGATCAGGGCAACTGCGGCGGGCGAGATCATCTCCGAATGCAGGAACGGGACTTCCAGTATTTCTGTCTGGCCGACATAGGGCGCCCAGAGCGCGGCGGTGAGATCGCGCCCGGCATGATCGCGCCCGGCATGATCGCGCCCGGCGCGGATATGGGTGATCTTGCCCGCGAACTGCCGCTGCTGATGGCTGCGCACCAGACGATTGGTATCCGTCACCAGCCGCACGACACCATTGAGCACCTCTTCGGGCAGGGCGCCCATGGCGCTGTCTCCGGCGCGCAGGAACGCGACCACCTTGTCCCGGCTGTCGAGGTCACGATGCGCCTCGGGGTCATGCCCGGCAATTGCCAGCAGCGCCCTGAGTGCGGCCGCCGGATCGGGTTCCGGCTCGTCGCGCCAGACATCGGTCGGATAGCTGTCGAGCAGCGCCACGAGCCCGGGCTCACGGCCCGTTCGCGCCAGCTCCACCGCCATTTCCTGGGCGATGATGCCGCCCACAGACCATCCCGCAAGGTGGATCGGGCCTTCGGGCTGTGCCTGCGCCACCAGCGCCGCGTAATCCGCCGCCAGGGCCCCGAGGTTGTCGGGCAGCGGCTGCGCCGGATCAAGCCCCGGATGCTGTACCGCATAGACCGCGCGCTCTGGCGCAAGCGCACGGGCGAGGGCGCGATAGCCCCAGCCAAGCCCGCCTGCGGGATGGATCAGGAACAGAGGCGCTTTGTCGGGGTTGCCCTGCGCCAGCCGGATCAGTGACCTGAGCCCGTCATCGGTCGGTCCAGCCGCGTCGAGCGTTGCCGCCAGCATATCAAGGACCGGCGCGCCGAAAATCGTGCCAAGCCCAGGCGCGCGCCCGGTCTCTTCCTCAATCCGCAGCGCGAGGCGCACGGCCGACAGGCTGTCGCCGCCAAGCGCGAAGAAATCGGCCTCGGCCGGGGCTGGGGCGTCGAGATGCAGGACCTCGGCATAGAGCCGGGCGAGAAGGCGCTCGGCCCCGGTCCCGGCCGCGCGGCCCGAGGCGGTGAATTCGGGCGCGGGCAGTGCTTTGCGGTCAAGCTTGCCGTTCGATGTGACGGGAAGAGCGTTCAGCGCGATCTCGGCCGCAGGCACCATGTAAGCGGGCAGGCGGGCTGCGAGCAAAGGCGCGAGCCTGCCCGGCCGGTAGTCTGCCGCCGTGCCGGTCTCTGACGCCAGCTCGGGCACAAGATAGGCCACGAGGCGCTTTTCCCCGGCGCGGTCTTCGCGCGCCAGCACCACGCATTCGCGTGCAAGACCGGTCGCCATGATCGCGGCCTCGATCTCGCCCAGTTCGATCCTGAGACCCCGGATCTTGACCTGGTGATCCGAACGCCCGAGATAGACAACCGCCCCATCAGCCCGGGTTTTCGCAACATCTCCGGTGGCATAGAGCCGCTGGCCGGGGTGGCGCGGGTCTTCGATGAATCGCTCGGCTGTCAGATCCGGGCGGCCAAGATAGCCGCGCGCCAGCTGCACGCCGCCGAGGTAAAGATTGCCGGGCATCCCGGCAGGCACCGGGCGCAGGTATTCATCCAGCACCGGCAAAGAGGTGTTCCAGACCGGCCAGCCAATCGGCAGCGGATTGGACTGGTCCTCTGGCGTTGCGGGCCAGAAGGAAACATCGACCGCAGCCTCGGTCGGCCCGTAAAGATTGTGCAATTCGCCGGTGATGCGGCGGTGAAAGCGCGCGCGCTGATCGGCGGTGAGCTCTTCGCCGGAACAGAAGGTGCGGCGGATGGCGAGGCCCTCTGAGGCGGGTGCGGCAAGGAAGGCCGAGAGCATCGAGGGCACGAAATGCAGCGTGGTGATCCGGTGGTCGCGGATCAGCCGGGCGATTTCCGACGGGTCGCGATGGGCACCAGGGGGCGCCATGACCAGTTCGGCACCTGAAATATAGGGAAGGATGAACTCCCAGACCGAGACGTCGAATGTTGCAGGGGTCTTTTGCAGGATGCGGTCGCCGGGGCCGATGCCATAGTGATCACGCATCCAGAGCAGGCGGTTCACGATGGCGCGGTGTTCGATCATCACACCTTTCGGCTCGCCGGTGGAGCCGGAGGTGTAGATGACATAGGCGAGGCTGTCACCTGAGGCGGCGGGTGCCGGAGTTTCGGAGAGCGCGGGTGAGAGGGTTGCGGCACCAAAATGGACCGCTGTTTCCAGCACGTTTTCAGTGCTGGCCGGGCCGCCTTTGGCCCGTGGCGCTGCGGCCTGAGGGCCTGGCGCGGGGGGGGGCAGGGGGGGGGGGGGGGGGGGGGGGGGGGGGGGGGGGGGGGGGGGGGGGGGGGGGGGGGGGGGGGGG